>JAPWJW010000005.1:600000-921799 GCA_028283825.1 Azospirillaceae bacterium
CTGGTCCGCCGTCACCGAGGCGGCCTGGTAATGGATGACGTGGCCGGCGGTGTCGAAGAAGTCGGCCCGCAGGCCGCCGGCCTCCGGGTAGACCAGCATCAGCATGTCCATGGCCCCGCCGTCTTTCAGGCGGATATGGTCGTGGCGGACCAGCACGGTGCCGCCCAGGTCGCGGCCGATGTCGAATGTGCCGCCCTGGTCGGGGCTGTCGGCCGATACGGCCGGCGCCTGCCAATGGCCGATCAGGAAATCCAGCGGCGCCAGCGGATCGGCGGCCCAGGCCGTGCCGGACATCAGCAGTGGCAGCAGGGCCGCCGCCCAAACCTTACGGCGCTTCATCGTAGGCCTCCCGCAGCCAGGTCTGGATCTCGGCATCGAAATCGGCCGGGGTGGTCAGTTTTACCCGGTGGCTGAACATGGGGTTGAAGCTGCCAGACGCCTCCAGCCGGCCTTCGGGCGCGCGCCCCTTCAGGATCAGGCCCAAATCCAGCCGCGCCCTGGTGCTGGGTTGCAGCAGGGCGAACTGCTTGGCCCGGCGTAGGCTGACATTGGCCTTCTTGGGCGCCACCTCCACATCCGGGCCCAGTGTCAGGACGTAGGCCACCACCTGGTCGTACAGGGGGCGCAGGCTCTCCTTCCCTTCGAACAGGTGCGCGACCGGATCGTCGGCGTCGCGCGGGGCGGCGGCCTCCAGCGCGCGCTTGGCGATATGGTTGGCGTGGCCGTGGCCGACCCCGTGCTCCGTCTTCAGCCAGGCGACCATGGCGCCATGCTTGGCCAGCCCTTGCGCCTGGATGCGTGTCACCCATTCGGCGATGGGCGTGCCGTAGGCCGCCTCTATATTGCGTTCCAGCGTGGCGATGCCCTGTTCCACCGATGCCATTGTTCCCCCACTTCTCCATTTGGCCGGCCGCTTGAGATTTTCCTTTTGCCCTCAGCCGCTTCATGCATCCTACGCGTGTTCTCTTGACAGCGTGGTGTCAACATGGCGCGCCGGGCGGAACGCCTGCTCTCATTGCTGGATCTGTTGCGGGCGCGGCCGGTGGTGACGGCGGCCAGCCTGGCGGAGGCGCTGGAGGTGTCGGCCCGCACCGTCTACCGCGACATCGACGCGCTGCTGGCGGCGGGCGTGCCCATCAAGGGTGAGGCGGGCGTGGGCTTCACCTTGCAAGCGGGATACTTCCTGCCGCCCCTGACCCTGACGGAGGATGAGGCGGAGGCGCTGGCCTTCGCCGCCCGCATCCTGGCGATCTGGAGCGACGGCGCCTTGGCTGCCCAGGCGGAACTGGCGCTGGCCAAGGTCAAGGCGGTGCTGCCGCCCACGGCGCAGTCCAGCATCGACCGCAACATCCTGTGGGCGCCGCAATGGGTGACACGCCATCCGCCCACGGTGGACCTGCTGCAATTGAAGCGCGCGGCGCAACGGCGGCAATGCCTGTCCATCCGCTACCGCACCCTGCGCGGCAGCGTCAGCACGCGGGTGGTGCGGCCGCTGTCCCTGACCTTCTTCGGGCCGGTGTGGCTGCTGGTGGCATGGTGCGAGATGCAGGCGGACTTCCGCTGCTTCCGCCTGGATCGCATCGAAGCGCTGGAGGTGCTGGACCGTACCTTCCGGGACGAACCCGGCAAGCGCCTGGCGGACTTCCGGCGGCTGAAGGGGGAGGCGGCGCTGGCCGCCGCTGGCGCGGCGCCTACCCTTGACGCGGCGGATTGATCAGAGGCTGCAAGCGGCCGGATGGTCCGGTTTCAGGAGCCAAGTGTACTCCGGCACCGTTTTCCCTGCCGTGGAGAACTTGAACAGCAGGGGCTTGTCTTCGCGCTCCACCACCACATCGACTTGCGCGTCCAGATCGACATTCGACCGGCTGTGGCGGATGTTGGGAGTGACGCCAAAGAAGGAAGTGATGGCGTCGCCTTCGCGCAGTCCGCTTCGGGCCGCGGCGGAATCCGGCACCAGGTCGGTCACCTTGTAGGGTGGCACCAGGAAGGTGTCTTCCGACATCCCCAATTCCGGGCGCGGATGGGTGGTCGCGTGCCGGGCAAAGCAATCGCCGAACGCGTCCTCGGGCGGAACGATCAGGTCGCCGTGCAGCATCCGGTCAAAGTCCTCTTCGCCGGGATGCCCAAGTTCCTGGTTCAGCACGGCGCGCCAGGCGGCCTCATCATAGGATAGTCCTGCCCGGCGGCGTTCCAGCATGGCCAGCACCAGATTATCCAGTGACCGCCGCCCTTTTGAATGCGCTTGGATCAGCGCGTTCAGATTGACGAAGTACATGAAACCCCGGTTGTAGGGCACCACCTGGGCGGCGCCCCCAGCCCAGCGTTGTTTGCCCATGTCGGCATAGGGGGTGGTTGCCAGCGGGCTCATGTAATAGGCGTTGGTCATGCCACCGATTTCGCGGGCGGTCTCCACGACGTTCACCAGGCCGGCGCGCAGGGGCAGGCGGATTTTGTAAAACTCGGCCAGCCCTTCGCCAAACCAGGCGTTGGCACTGCTGTCCCCGTCCAGCACGCCGACGAAGTGATGGACCATCTCATGGGTGAACATCAGGCGCCGGGCCGCGTCGTCCATGGCGCCCCTGCCGTATTCCAGCATGAAGCCGCCCCGGGCGGCGCCGCCACCGTCACGGGGTCGCAAATAGGGACGCATCAGCAGGGTGAAGGGTTTGGCGTCCGTATCCTGGAAGAAATCCTGAAGCGTCGTGAACGACTTGCGGGTCCAGTCGATCATGGACTCGGCATCGAAAGGCGGGGTTCCGATCCAGTAGGCTTGGAACTGGGAGCCGGCGCTGGTCTGTCCATGAAGCCGGCCGGCCAGAAAGAACGTCCCGTAGATGTCCATGGGCGGCGCTTCCGCCGAATAGTCGGCGCCGCCCGATGTCGTGGCCACCCTCATCCCGTCCGGTGGTTCCGCCACCTGCCAGGCAAGGTGGATGGCCACCTTCGGGACCTGCAAGGGCAGCAGCAGGAAGGAGAAATAAGCGCCGCCGACGCCGCCTTCCGCCCCGCGCAAATCATAGGAGGGGCCGGGCTTCCGTGGTGTCAGCGCGGGCGCGACCCTGGCGGAATAGGTTATGGTGATGGCGCCATCAGTGGCCCGCAGTGGCGTGAAGCTGCGCATCTGCAGGGGCATTCCCGGCGGCGGCTGATCGACATCCATGCGGGCGGGCAATGGGCCGTTGGCGTCCTGGAACACCACGTCGGCCGCCGCATAGTCCTGTCCCATGGTCAGGGCGATACGCGCTGGAACGGAGACGAGGGCCTGCGCTGGCGACCCCTCGATCCCGGTCAGGGCCTCCGTCACGCGGATGCCGGATAGGTTCCCGTCCGACATGATCGGCGTCAGCTTCACCTCAACATGAGGCAGGGACTGCGCGATGGCCGAGGTGCAAATCCACGATGCGCTGACGGCCAGCGCCGCCAGGAATGTCTGCCGCACTTTGTCTTTTCCCCTAGGAATTTGCGTCAGGGGTGGGGGCTGGCCGGCGCCCCCACCCACCGCCTACCGCTGATCAGGCCGGCTTGCCGCCTGTGACGAAGGCGCGCACGTCGGCGGCCAGTGCCTTGCGGGCGGGGTCGTTGGTGTAGCTGACGTGGCCGCCCTCGAACTGCCGCAGGAAGACGCGGTCGGCCGGGTAGTCGCTGCGCGACACCAGATAGCGGGCGGGCCCCACCGTGGTGGTCAGGTCATAGATGCCGGTGCCGACCAGCAGGCGGAACTTGGGGTTGGCTTGGAAGGCTTTGCTGAGGTCGGCGGGGTAGTCGTAATCCTCGAACGGGCCGCCGCCCATGCTGGCGGTGACGTTGTAGAGCCAGCCGTCCACGTCGGGCGCGGCCTCACGATAATCCGCGCCCGGCCAGGTGACGCCCAGGTCCTGGGCCAGATGGTCGCGCATGGCGCTGCCGACGGCGGCGATGGCGGGCGCGAAGGGGTCGTGGGCGCGCTGGCCGGGGGCAGGGGCCGGGCCGACGTAGCGCGCGTCGTAGATGCCCATGATCTTCCCCTGGTCGCGCAGCAACTCACGCGAGAAGGCCATCTTGCTGATGATCAGGCGGTTGGCCAGGTAATAGTCGGCGCTGATGCCGGTGAAGGCTTGCAGGCGCAGGGCGATGTGCTGGCGCTCCGCCGGGCTCAGCGCCTGGCCCTTGAACAGCGCCTGCAGGTACTCGGTCGTGCCCCAGGCGTAGGCTTCCTCGATGAAGGCCGCCATGGACTTGGCCCTGCGGTCGGCCTTGCCGTGATAGGCGGCGATGGCGGCCAGGGCGGTGATGTTCAGGGCGTAGCTGACGATGTTGTTCCGGCGCTGGCTGGTCTCGATCATGTTGACCGCCTGGCCGAACAGGCAGACGCCGTCCAGCGGCATGACCTTGGACAGGCGGCCGGCCACCAAGGCCGCACGGATGGTGCCGTAGCTTTCACCCAGCACGAATTTGGGCGAGGCCTCGCGGCCGTTGGCCTTCACCCAGGCGGCGATGAAGTCCGCGACCGACTGGGCGTCGCCGAAGGCGCTGTAGAAATAGTCACGCTTTCCGCCCGGCTGGATGCGGCTGAAGCCGGTCTCCGCCGGGTCGATGAACACCAGGTCGGCCGCGTCCAGCACGCTTTCGGCATTGTCCACCACCGGCTGCGGATCGGGCTGGGGCTGGGCCGGGTCCTGGGCAACGGCGATGCGCTTCGGCCCCAAGCCCACCATGTGCAGGGTGGCCGACGCCACGCTGGGCCCACCGTTGAACAGGAACAGCACCGGGCGCGTGGCGGTGTCGGCGCCGTCGCGCACATAGGACGTGGTGATGAAACGCACGCCCGGCGCGCCCTCGGGGCCGGCCACCACCGTCTCACCCACCGTGGCGGTGTAGGCGACGCTTTCCCCGTTGAAGGTGCCGGTGTGCCGCGTGACGAAAGGGCCGCCGGAAAGCGGGGCGACGGCGGGGGCCGCCTCCTGCGCCTGCGCGCTGCCGGCGGCCTTCAAGGTCAGGGCGGCGACGGCGGCGCCAAGCAGGGATTGCCTACGGGTGAGTGACGGCATGGCTCTTCATCTCTTGGCTGAGGTCGGCATCGGCGCCGGCGGAGTTCGGGATACGCCCGTCCCTGTCCGGTACGCTCATGAAACAGCCTAAGAACGGGGCCGCGCATTTAATATGTGAAAATCCGCGTCACGGGCGTTTTGGGGAATAGCTTATGCGCGCCCGCCGTCCGGCCGGCATTGCCGTTTCACGGGATGGCGGGGCGCCCCCTCTGGCTGGCTATCCCTTCGGTGTAGGCCGGATTAACGGTATTTTAGGGAAATATATCCCTGAATCGCCTTGTATGCGGCATGGCTATTGCCGCTTTTGGCGCATCCTGGGTTTTCAGTTTCAAATTGGCCTATCCCAATCGTTGCTTTGATGCGGGCGTCCCGGCCCATTCGGCAGAAAATTTCTGGCGAGGCCCGCTCGGGAATAAAATTGCCTCTCAGGCCGCGATTGCGGTCACAATTTGGAAAGAAAAGTCTGGGGCCGCCGGTATCATAAATTATCTTTTTCGCCCATGCCGGATAACAAAATCCCACAAGGATTGGTGAAGGCATGGTGGGAGCTTCAAGAACAGGGGGTAGTAATATGAAGAGCCGTAGTGGTATCCGCGCCCTTTTGGCGACGACTATTCTTACGACTTTCTCTTTCAGCTCACTGGCGGCCTATGCCGCTGACGCCAGCGACAACAGCGCCGACGATTTGCAGGAAATCGTTGTTACGGCGCAGAAGAAGTCCGAGCGCCTGATGGACGTGCCGGCCTCCATCGCCGTCGTCAGCGCCGACACGCTGCTGCAGACCAACAGCACCCAGATGCGGGACTTCTATTCCCAGGTGCCGGGCCTGAACGTCATCTCCAGCGGCAACGGCCGTTCCACCATCGCCATCCGCGGCATCACCACCGGCGGCGGCAACAACCCGACCGTGGGCTTCACCATCGACGACGTTCCGATCGGCGGCGGCGGCCTGGGTGACTCCGTGGTGCCGGAACTGGATCCCTCCAGCATCCAGCAGATCGAAGTGCTGCGCGGCCCGCAGGGCACGCTGTACGGTGCGGCCTCCATGGGCGGCCTGATCCGCTACGTGACCGCGGCCCCCAACCTGGATGAGACCTTCGGCCAGGTCGCCATCTCCGGCTCCTCCGTTGCCCATGGCGGCGAGGGCGGCGGCGGCCGCGCCTATATCAACGTGCCCATCGTCGAGGGTGTGCTGGGCCTGCGGGTCAGCGCCTTCGGCCGCATGGACCCGGGCTACATGACCAACGCCAACAGCGGCCAGACGCAGATCAACGTCACCCGCACGGAAGGCGGCCGCGCCAGCCTGCTGTGGCAGATCACGCCGGACATCAGCTACCAGGTGTCGGGCACCTACCAGCACTCGCTGGCCCAGGGTTCGGCCAACGAATACGTCGATATCAACCGCAAGACGCTGTACGGCGACTACACCCAGGCGCCCATTTCCGGCCTGAACAGCGGTTATACCGACATGGGCATCTATAACGGCAACCTGAAGGCCGACCTCGGGTTCGCCAACCTGGTGGCCGTCACGTCCTACAGCCACACCGTGTTCAACGGCCCGCAGGACGTCAGCGGCACTTTCGGCCGCTATCTCAGCTACTTCTTCCCGTCCACCGCCATCCCGTCACTGGGTGCGGGCATCTACAACTACTACCAGATGAACAAGCTGAGCCAGGAAGTCCGCCTGGAATCCCAGCCCGGCGGCAAGCTGGACTGGATGGTCGGCGGCTTCGCCACCAATGAAGACAACCTGAATCGGCAGAACATCTACGTCGCCACCAAGGCGGACGGCAAGAATGTCGGCTTCCCCGACCTGTACACCGTCTTCGGCCCGTCGCATTATCGTGAATACGCCGGCTTCGGCTCGCTGACCTACCACTTCGACGACAAGCTGGACTTCACCTTCGGTGGCCGTTGGAGCCGCCAGTTCCAGGAAGATTACAGCAACATCGGCGGTGTGCTGGAAGGCGACAACACCATCACCGACCTGCATTCCAACAGCAGCGTCTTCACCTACTCGCTCGGGCCGCAGTATCACATCACCAAGGACATGATGGTCTATGGCCGCGTGTCGACCGGCTACCGCCCCGGCGGCCCGAACGATGCGCCCGGCGAGGCCGCCTCATATCAGCCCGACACCACCACCAACTACGAAATCGGCTTCAAGGGCGTCCTGGTCGACCACCTGCTAAGCATCGATGCCTCGATTTACGACATCGAGTGGGATGCCATCCAGTTGCAGGCGGCGTCGCCCACCGGCTTCTCCTACATCCAGAACGGCGGCACCGCCCGGTCGCGCGGTGGTGAGGTCAACCTGACCGTCACCCCGTCGGAAGGCCTGACGCTGGTCGCCAACCTGGACTACACCGACGCCACCCTGACCGAAAACGTCCGGACGTCGGGCCTATACGGTAACACCGGCGACCGCCTGCCGTTCTCCGCGCGCTTCACCGGCAGCCTGTCGGCCGACCAGAAGTTCCACATCACGGAAGGCTTCAACGGCTTCGTCGGGGCCACCGTGTCCTACGTCGGCGACCGTTACAGCGTGTTCAACACCACGGCCACCGGGGCCCGCTTCTACATGCCGGCCTACACCACGTTCGATGTGCGGACCGGTTTCACCCACGACGATTGGAGCGTCTCGTTCTACGGCAAGAACCTGACGGACAAGATCGCCTTCGTCGGCGGGACCCCGCTGGACACCATCACCCGTACCGGGACGTACTCGGGCGGCATCATCCAGCCGCGTACCTTCGGCATCAACATCAGCCGCGATTTCTAAGCCGGGGCTGTTCAGTACCTGAGGGGGCGGCTGGCAGGTCGCCCCCATCCTACCCCAGGCCGGTCCGGCGACGGTCCGGCCTGGATTCACCCCGGATCCGGCAAAACGGGTCCGGCGGTCCTATGACAGTGGGGGGCAGGGTGATGCGTCGAACCGGGTTCCGTGGCCTGCTGGCAGCCTTGGCGCTGTCGGCGTCCGCCCTTTCCATGATGTCCGCGGCGCAAGCCGCCGATGCGGCCCCTGAATTGGCCGTGACCCTGAAGCCGGCCGCGGCGGACGCCGCCGGCACCGTTCCTTATGTCGATGTCACCGTCACCATCCCGGCCGTGAAGGCCGTCGCCGGCGCGCCCTTGCTGCGCATGCCGCTGGTGACCAACAACGTCAAGAGCGTGGCCGACACGCTGAGCGACCTGACGGCCAGCGACGCCGCCGGCCCCCTCACGCTGGTGTCCACCGACGATGCCGACAAGCCGGTCATGGCCTACCGCCACTGGACGGCGGACCGCCCGGTGGATGGCACGGTGACCGTGCGGTACCGGGCGCCCATCACCACCTTGGCGAACCCCCGGGGTGCCGCCCCGCCGCTGGAATTGCGCACCGATGGCGGCGCCTTTTCCGGCGCCACCGAAACCTTTCTGATCCTGCCCGAGGCGGCGACGCCCTATCGCCTGGCGCTGCACTGGGACCTGGGGGCAGGGGCCGCCGGCATCTCCAGCCTGGGCGCCGGCGACGTCACGTCCGCCGACCTGCTGAAGCCGGAGGCGTTGGGCGCCACCTATGTCATGGGCGGCAACATCCACCGCTATCCCGAGGTGACACCGCGCCAGGGCTTCTTCTCCGCCTGGCAGGGCGACCCGCCGTTCGACGGCCGGGCCCTGATGCAGTGGACGGAAAGCCTGTACCACCATTACCTGGGCTATTTCAAAACGGCGGGCGCCCCCCCCTATGGCGTGTTCCTGCGGCCCAACCTGGTGAACGCCGGTGGTGGCGTGGAACTGAACGGGTCCTTCATCGGCACCTACGACCAGAAGACCAGGGTCGAGGACTTCAAGTTCACCCTGGCGCACGAGATGGTGCACACCTTCATCCAGTCACTGGATGCGCCGGCCGGGCTGGCGGGGTCGTGGTTCACCGAAGGCATCGCGGTCTATTATCAGAACCGCTTGCCGCTGCGCGCCGGCCAGATCACCAATGACGAATTCCTGCGCGACCTCAACACCACCGTCGCCCGCTATTACACCAACATCCTGAACACCGCGCCTAACAGCGCCATCCCTGAGCGGTTCTGGGCCGACACCCGCATCCGCGTGCTGCCCTATGACCGTGGGGCGATCTACTTCGCCCTGGTGGATGGGGAGGTGCGCAAGGCCAGCCACGGCCGGCGGTCGCTGGACGATCTGATCCTGGCCATGCTGGACCGGCGTCACCAGGGCAAGCCGATGGACCAGGCCGCCTGGGTCGAGACCATCACCAGGGAACTGGGGGAACGCGGTGGCCAGGAATTCCAGGCCATGCTGGACGGCGCCTTGATCGTGCTGGACGACGACGCCTTCGGTTCCTGTTTCACCCGCACGACCGTGCCCCTGCGCCGCTATCAGCTGGGCTTCGACCCCGAAGTGCTGATCCAGCCCAAGCGCATCATTCACGGCCTGATCCCCGGCTCTGCCGCGGCGGAGGCCGGCGTTCGCGATGGCGATGAGATCGTCAAGCCGGTGCCGCAGGATATCCTCCAGGGCGACCAGAAGGCCACCCTGACCCTGCAAATCCGGCGCGACGGCCAGGTCTTCCCCGTCACCTACCTGCCGCGTGGCGAGACGGTGCCGACATACCAGTGGGCCCTGAAACCAGGCAAGGCCGCATGTAAATAGCCTGATAACGCGGATAGCTTATGCGCCACTTAAATAAAATGCCGCATAAGCTATCCGCAATCGGCGCCTCGGGCGGTGTATTCGCAAAAAACCACCCGTGCAGTTGTCTAGACTTTAGGCATGAAACCGGTCGCGGCCCCTCTGTTCCGCGACCTTCGCCCGATAGGGAAGTGCGCCTTGAATTCTGCCGGTAAATCCGTCGGTTCCGTTTCCCCAGCGCCGGTTGCCGGCGCCACGGACGACTTCTTCGCGGCCGCCAGCTACCCGGACTGGGTGCGGGGCAGCCTGCGGGCCATGGCCGGCCATCCCGACGCGGTGGCGCTGTACGACAGCACCATCAGCGAGCCCACGGACCTGTTGGCGAAACTGATCGCCGGCACGCTGATCACCCGCGCCGACGCGGATGCCGCCCCGCATATGAGTTCGCGCTACGTCAGCGTCTTCGCCAACGGCAACCGCCACCTGGTCGACGCCCTGTGCGCCCGCTATGGCGAGACGCCGGATCGGGTGATGAGCACCACCGGCGTCACCGGCGGCCTGCAATTGATCCTGCGTGCCCTGGTGCGGCCGGGGGAGCGCGTGCTGATCGAGACGCCGGGCTTCAGCCTGTTGCCCAGCCTGGCGCTGGAGGCCGGGGCGGTGGTGGACGACCTGCCGCGCGCCGCACCCGACTTCGGCGTCGATGCGGCCGAGGTGACCGCCCGGCTGAAGCTGGACACCCGACTGGTCATCCTGACCAGCCCGCACAACCCCACCGGCGCGGCCCTGAACCACGCCACCCTGAAGGCGGTGGCGCGGGCCGCATCCGCCGTCGGCGCCCTGGTGGTGGTGGATGAGGTTTATGGCGACTTCGCCCGGCGGCCGTCGGCCGGCGTGGCGGCGGCGCTGGCCCCCAACATCGTCACCCTCAGCAGCCTGACCAAGGTGTTCGGCCTGTTCGCGCTGAAGTGTGGATGGATCATGGCTGACCCGGCCGTGCTGGCCCGCATCCGCGCCGGCCAGCCGGAAGGCGACGTAGGCGTTTCCAAGCTGTCGCACGCCGTGGCCGCCCACGTGATGGAAGATGCCGACAGTTATGACCGGCATTGGCAGACGGTGATGACGGCGACCACGCCGGTCCTGCGCAGCCATGCCGCCGCCATGCGGGCGGAGGGGCTGATCGACGGCGACGTGCCGCCGGCCGGCTGCCTGTACTTCCCGCGCATCGTCGGGGTGGCCGACACCAAGGCGCTGACCCGCCATCTGTGGCATCGCTTCAACCTGCTGGTGGCGCCGGGCGAGTATTTCGGCTTGGCCGGCCATGTGCGCCTGGGTTACGCCGGCGATGCCGACACGCTGGACCGGGGATTGACCCGCCTGCATGAAGGATTGCGCGCCTGGCGGCGTGCCCAGGGATAAAGCGAAACTGGCAATGGGGGTGGGGCGATGAGGGCGAAGGCGATACGGTACGGCATCGGCGCCCTGGCGCTGTCCCTGGTTCTGGGCTGTACCGGTGGGAAAGAGGCGGCGCCAACCCAACAGATCACCGTGGCGGGCAGGCCGCTGCGCTATGTCGCCGAACCGGGCACGCTGGATCTGACGGACGCGCAGGGCGTCATCCACGCCCATGTCTTCTATGTGGCCTATCGCGTGCCCGGGGCCCCCAAGCGCCCCGTCACCTTCCTGTGGAACGGCGGCCCCGGCGCCAACAGCACCCTGCTGCATTTCGAGGCTTTTGGGCCCCGGCGGCTTGAGGGCGGGGCCTTGGTCGACAACGCCGACACCCTGCTGGCCACCAGCGACCTGGTGTTCGTCGACCCGGTGGGCACGGGCTTCAGCCGCCCGGCCAAGCCGGAATTCGGGGCCGATTATTACAGCACTCTGGGCGACATCGCCTCCATCGCCGATTTCGTCCAGGGCTGGACGGCGCGTCATGCCGACGCCGCCACGCCGCTGTACCTGGTGGGCGAAAGTTACGGCGTCTGGCGCGCCGCCGGCGTGGCGGAGGCGCTGGAGAAGCGCGGCCGGCCGGTGGCGGGTGTCGTGCTGATCTCCGGTGGCATCCCCGTCGGCCCGATCCTGCCCAAGGAGGTCACGACCGCCCTGAAGCTGCCCGGCCGGGCGGCGGCGGCGCAGTTCCATGGGCGCCTGCCGGCCGACCTGGCGGCACCCAGCCCGCAGGCCGCGGCCGATGCCGCCCTGGCCTGGGCGCGTGCGACCTACATCCCGGCGCTGGCCCATGTGGGCGGCCTGACGCCGGCGCAGAAGACGGCGACGGCCCAGGACTTGGCCCATCATTTGGGCCTGGATGTATCCCAGGTGGATGCCACCACCCTGACCGTTTCCAGCCGGCAGTTCCTGAACGGCCTGCTGCCTGGGCGCAAGCTGGACACCTTCGACATGCGCATCAGCACGCCGGTGCCGGCCCCGGCGGAGGCCGAACCCAACGCCGCGATCATGACGCATTACCTGCGTGACACGCTGGGTTACCACACCGACCTGCCCTATCTGGGGCTGGAGAAGGACAGCGACCCCACCGCCAAGGAGGTGGGGAACGAATGGAACTACAATTCCGGTGACACCTCACCGGCCGCGTTCGCCGCCGCCATCGTCGCCGCGCGGGCGGGCGAGGGGCCGCCCGGTGCGGAACCCTGGATCCGCCGCGCCATGGAACATGATCCCAAGCTGCGCGTCTTCGCCGCCGCCGGTCTGTACGACAGCCTGAACAGCTGTTCCGCCAACGAAATGATCAAGGAAAAGCTGGAGCCTGGTTTATCGGCGCGGCTGTCGGTCAATTGCTATGCCGGTGGCCATATGATGTACCGCGACGCCGCCGCGCGCGTACGCCTCAGCGCCGACCTCAGCGGGTTCATCGGCATAAGCCGCCGATGAACCACCCCCGGCCGGTGGGGGAACGCTCGCTGCCATCCACATCCGGACCGCCCTGTCCCGCTGCCCCGTGGGCGGGGCTGGGGGATGGCGGCGTCTTTATTCTTTCCCGCCCTCAGGTGCCGGGCGTCAGCAACCGCTGACTTGGCTGATCCTCGGTTTCCAGTCCGCCTCTGGCTCCCCAGAAACCTCCGGCGGCTGCGGTCGCAGCCTATGGCAGCATGAGCCGACGTCTCGCGCCGCTGGTGCTACTGGAATTTCCTCGGTTTCAGCGGAACGGCCGTGGTGTTTTTGGCTTCCGACAGGGTGACGATGGAGCGGATGTCCTGGACGCCGGGCAGCTTCATCAGGCTGTTGAAGATGAACTCCTGGTACCATTTCACGTCCGGCGCCACGATCTTCAACAGGGCGTCCATCTCCCCGAAAACCGTATAGCATTCAAGGATTTCCGGGATGTTCTGAATGCCCCGGAAGAAGGTCTCACGTTCCTCATCCGATAGCCGCGCGATCTTCACCTGGGCGAAGATCTGCATGGGGAAGCCCAGCTTCTCCCGGTCCACGATGACGACCTGGCCCTTGATGTAGCCCTCGTCATGCAGGCGCTGGATACGGCGCCAGCAGGGCGACTGCGATATGCCGACCTTCTCCGCCAACTCGGCCGTGGTCAGCGACGCGTCCTTCTGCATCAGCGTCAGGATCTTCATGTCGATGGCGTCCAGTTCCGTCGGCATGCCCTTTAGCGCCCCCTGTTATTGGATTTTCCGGTCCCAGCACCGGTGCCCGCCTTCCGAAATTATGACATTTCTGCCGGCGCCGTCACTGAAACTTGCGCGGCTTCAAGGGGATGGCGGTGGTGCTTTTCGCTTCGGACAGAGTGATGATGGACCGGACGTCCAGGACGCCGGGCAGCTTCATCAGGCTGTTGAAGATGAATTCCTGGTACCATTTCACGTCCGGCGCCACGACCTTCAGCAGGGCGTCCATTTCCCCGAAGACGGCATAGCATTCAAGGATTTCCGGGATGTTCTGGATGCCGCGATGGAAGGTCTCGCGCTCCTCATCCGTCAGCCGGGCCATCTTCACCTGGGCGAAGATCTGCATGGGGAAGCCCAGCTTCTCCCGGTCGACGATGACGACCTGGCCCTTGATGTAGCCCTCACCCTGCAGGCGCTGGATGCGGCGCCAGCAGGGGGACTGCGATATTCCGACCTTTTCCGCCAGTTCCGCCGTCGTCAATGAGGCGTCCTTCTGCATGAAGGTCAGAATCTTCATGTCGATGGCGTCGAGTTCCGTTGTCGGCATAGCCTATGTGGTTCCCCATACTGCCCTGCATCACGCATGGGGTCTTTCGCCCCATCTGGGGATAAATCTACCTCATTTGGCGGGGATGTCGACAACGGTTCTCCGTCTTCACATTTTAAAGATGGCAGGCGCTGTCCGGCGTGCCCGGCACCCGTTCCCAATGCCAGCTGGTCACCGCCGGCAGGCGCGGGCTGTAGCTGATGGCCAGCGTCTGGTCGCCGCGCTTGACCGACATTTCCTGGCGCTTGGCCGGATCCTTGGCCAGGTCCGGCGTGGGGATGCGCGACAGGACGACATCGCCGTTCTTCAGGCCGGCCGCCGCCGCGGGGCTGTCGGCCCGCAGGCCGGCGACCACGCCCAGGCTCATGTCGTCGAAGCCCAGATCCAGCGGCTGTTCCGCCTCCGCCACGGGGCGGAAGCAGGGGGCGAAGCTGTTGGCCGCCGGCTGGATCAGCGTGCCGGCCACCATGTCCTCATACTCCTGCCTGGCGCCGGCGCCCAGTTCGCGCACCACCAGGTCCACCCACGCGTCCAGGCCGACCTTTTCACCCTTGCGCTGGCGGTCCTGCACCTCCAGCACCAGATCGTCCAGGCTGCGCTTGCCATTCGACTTGGCGCGGATCTCCGCATCCAGGCGGGCGAAGTAGACGAAACCCCGGCCGTAGGGCACGCGCTGGGCGCGGGCGTCGCTCCAGAACTTGGCGCCGGCGGCGGTGTTGGTCAGGGCCACGAAGGGATTGGTGTAATAGTTGGTGGCGTGTTCGTTGATGATGCGCTGGAACTTGGCGAGGTCGATGACGCCGCTGCGCTGGGCCAGCACGACGGAGTAATACTCGGCCGTGCCCTCCGTGTACCAGGCGGTGGCGGCATG
Organism: Azospirillaceae bacterium; assembly: GCA_028283825.1. Taxonomy (NCBI): domain Bacteria; kingdom Pseudomonadati; phylum Pseudomonadota; class Alphaproteobacteria; order Rhodospirillales; family Azospirillaceae; species Azospirillaceae bacterium. The sequence goes on from JAPWJW010000005.1 coordinate 614,719, forward strand.
TTCGTCGCCGTCCAGCCGGGGCCAGTTGTGCGTCATCTCATGCGCCAGCAACATCTGGGTGTCGTTGCCCACCGTGGTGCCGTCGACGCCGTAGCCGAACATGAAGGACTTGGCCAGCGCCGTGCCACCGCCGGCGGGGTAGGGGTTGGCGCGGATGAAGACGCGGTAGGGCGCGCCGTCATCCTTGAAGAAATGCGCCATATAGCCGTACAGGCGCTGGATGCCGCCGGCCAGCTCGTTCACGTCGAACGGCGGCTGGTTCAGCCAGTACAGGCCGAAATTGCCGCCCTCATTGCTTGCCGGCACGCTCTTGATGGCGCCGGCGGCGTAGAAGGAGAAGGCCAGCATTTCGGCCGGGCCGACGGTGGACTGGTCACCTTCGCCCAGGCTCCAGACGCCCCGGCTGCCCTGGGGCATATCGGCCAGGTTCCATTTCAGGCTGATGCGATAGGGCTGCTCCCCCGGCGGCAGGGCCAGGAAATAGACGCCGGCACCCATCATGCCGCCCTCCTGGCGGCGCAGGTCGAACAGCGGGCCGTTGCGGGTGCTGACGTCCACCGCGCGCGGCGGTGTCGCGTAACGCACGATGACATCGCCCACCGTCGGGCGATCGACGTTGTAGTCGCGATAATTGCCGGTGGGCGTGGGCTTCTCATCCACGGCGGTCAGTGGCAGCGGCCCCTTGTCGTCCCGGGCCACCAGGGCGCTGGCGTCGTAACCGGCGGTGGGGGTGGAGACGATGTAGGTGGGCATGCGCAGCAGCGCCTGGCCGGCGGCAACGGCGGGGGCGGCGAGGTGCAGTTGCACGTCCATGCGGTCGGCGGTGCCGTTGGTCGCGTGCGGCGTCAGCACCAAATCCAGGGCCGGTGGCGGACCATCGGCCGCACGGGCGCCGAATGCCAGGCCAAGCAGCGTTGTCGTGGCCAGCAGGCCGGCGGTCAGTTTTTTCATGATCTATCCCATCCCGTTCAGTCGAGCTTTTGGTCGTGCCGTTGGCGCCCCCGCGCACCATCATCATGACCGGCATGGGCGAAAATTATTTTCCCGTTTCCGCAAGGGATTGCGGCCCGCCCGGCATAGCCTATGCGCGGATTACTGGAACTTGCGCGGCTTCATCGGGATGGCGGTGGTGTTCTTGGCCTCCGCCAGGGTGACGATGGAGCGGATGTCCTCCACCCCCGGCAGCTTCATCAGGCTGTTGAAGACGAATTCCTGGTACCACTTCACGTCCGGCGCCACGATCTTCAGCAGGGCGTCCATCTCACCGAACACGGTGTAGCATTCCAGCACCTCGGGGATGTTCTGGATGCCCTGGAAGAAGGTGTTGCGCTCCTCCTCCGACAGCCGCGCGATCTTCACCTGGGCGAAGATGTGCATCTGGAAGCCCAGCTTTTCGCGGTCGACCAGCACCACCTGGCTTTTGATGAAACCCTCATCATGCAGGCGCTGGACGCGGCGCCAGCAGGGCGACTGGGATATGCCGACCTTTTCCGCCAGTTCCGCCGTCGTCAGCGAACTGTCGCGCTGCATGATGGTCAGGATCTTCATGTCGATGGCGTCCAGTTCCACGGCCGCCGCCTTCATGCTTCCGGATCCAGCAGGGGCCAGGCGCTGGCCAAGTCCTGCACCACGTGGCCCAGCGACTTGTAGAGGGTGACCTGTTCCGGGGACTGTCGCCCGGGCACGCGGCCGGCCAGCACCTCGCCGATCTCCGCCACCACATGGCTGTCGTCCACCAGGCCGGCGGCCTTGGCGCGCAGGAACTCCGCCCCCTGGCGCAGCACGTGCTCGCGGCAATCGGCGATGAAGCGGGACCGCAGCACCAGGTCGTGATCCACCTCCGCCGGGCCGGCGATGCTGGAGCCCACCACGTTGACGTGGGCGCCGGGGGCGACCCAAGCGCCGTGCAGGATGGGCTCGCGCGCCGCGGTGACGGTGCAGACGATGTCGGCGTCCACCACCGCCTCCTGCGCGCTGGCGGCCGCGCGCACGGGCAGGCCCAGTTCGGCACCCAGGCGCTGGGCGAAGGCGGCGGCGCGCTCAGGCGACCGGCCCCAGACGGTAATGCGGCTGAGGCGCCGCACGCGGGCGATGGCGCGGGCATGGGTGGCCGCCTGTTCGCCATAGCCCAGCAGGGCCAGGGTGGCGGCCTCGGGCCGGGCCAGGGCGTCGGTGGCGACGGCGCTGGCCGCCGCCGTGCGGATGGCCGTGACCTCCCCGCCATCGACCACGCCCACCGGCCGGCCGCTGTCGCGGTCGAACAGCACGATGACGCCCTGGTGCGAGGGCAGGCCCTTATCGAAATTTGTCGGGGAACACGGCCACCAGCTTGGCGCCGAACGGCCCGTCGTTCAGCGCGCCGGGCATGACACCGAACATATGGCCGTTGTCCAGCGGCAGGACGGCGCGCGGCAGTTGCTGTGTTTCGCCATTGGACAGCTTCACCATGGCGTCGCGCACGGTGGCAATGCAGGTATCGTAGTCCAGCTTGGTCGCCACCGCGTGCCCGTCCACCACTGTCAGGCCGGATGGCGCGGTCGGGTGGGGGGCGTGGGCGTGCAGCCAGGCGGCGGCGGCCAGATCCTGCACCGCGTGGCCCAGCGATTTGTAGACCGTGACCTGATCGTCGGACTGGCGGCCGGGTGCGGTGCCCGCCAGCACGGCGCCGATCTCGGCGGCGATGTGGTCGTCACCGATGGCGCCGGCCGCCTTGGCGCGCAGGAACTCCCCGCCGTGGACCAGCACATGCTCACGATGGTCGACGATGAAACGGCTGCTTGCCACCAGGTCGGTGTCGATTTCCGCCTGGCCCGGCCCGCTGGACCCCACGGCGTTGACGTGGGTGCCGGGGGCGATCCAGGTGCCCTTGAGGATGGGGTCGGCGGCGCCGGTGACGGTGCAGACGATGGCGGCGTTCGCCACCGCTTCGCGTGCCGTCTGCGCCGCCGTGACGGGGATGCCGGTGGCGGCTGCCAACTCTTGGGCGAAGGCCTGGGCCTTGGCCAGGTCGCGGCCCCACACGGTGATGCGGGTGAGGGGGCGCACCATCCGGATGGCCTGGGCGTGGGCCAGCGCCTGGCGGCCGATGCCCAGCAGGGCCAGGCTGTCGGCGTCCTTGCGGGCCAGGGCGTCGGTGGCGACGGCGCTGGCGGCGGCGGTGCGGATGGCGGTCACTTCCGCCGCATCGGCCAGGCAGACCGGCCGGCCGCTGGTGCCGTCGAACAGCACCACCAGGCCCTCGTGCGCCTTGCGGCCGTGGCCGTCATTATAGACGCTGACCAGCTTGGCGCCGAACGGGCCGCCAAAGGGGGCTGGCGCCTCACCACCGACGAAGGCCGCCGGCATGATGGCGAAGGTGCGCCCCGCGCCGATGCTGATGAAGCTGCGCAGTTGCTGGCGCACACGGCCGGTCGACAGCGCCACCATGGCATCGCGCACCACGGGGATGGCGTCGCCATAGCCCAGCGCGCCGCGCACCGCGTCCGCATCGAAGATGACCATGTCGCCAGGCACCGCACCCATATCCCATGTCCCCAAATGGCCCATTGCTTGATGATGGATCTTAAGATCGGGGGCAGGGTTTTTCTTTGCGAAAAACAACGCGCGAAAGGTCAAAAGCCGGGAAAAATTTCCGCCTATCCGTTTGCGCCGGCGCAAACTATGCGGCAAATGCGTCAAAGCCGGTGAGATGGACCGCCATATCCCACCCTTCGCAATTTCCATGCGGTCGTTTCCGGGGACGGGGATAAAATTTGCGGGAGCGGTGATGAATGGGCCGAACTTAGCGAAAAATACCCCCGGGGCTTTCGCTACCATGGCGATCAGTCAGGGAATGCGCTCCAGGGCCGGGCGCCCGTTTTGCCACGATAGCTTTGAGTGACAGGCATGAGAATGACGCGCAGGGACGTGATGTTGGCTGCCGGCAGCCTTTCCATGGCCGGTGCGGTGTCCGCCGCCGCGCAGACGGCCGCCGCCGCCGCCAAGGCGCCGTCCGCCCTGCCGACGAAGTTCCCGGACAAGGCCGCCTATTTCCCGACTGACCTGGTCTATCTGGACAACGGATCCCAGCATCCCATCAGCCTGGGTGGCAAGGCGGCGATCGACACCTACCTGACCAAGCGCCTGCTGGACCCGGCCGAGGCCCATTATGAGCTGCCCGAAGATGGCGTGCGCGAGAAGTTCGCCCGCCTGGTGAACGCCGACGCCGACGACATCGCCTATGTGCAGAGCACGACGGCGGGGGAGCAGATGGTGCTGCGCGGCCTGGGCCTGCCGCAATCCGGCGGCCACATCGTCACCGACACCCTGCATTTCTTCGGCTCCCTCCCGCTGTATGAGGAGATGCAGCGCCGGGGCGTGGAGGTCACCTGGATCGAGCCCAAGGACGGCCGCATCCGGATGGAGGACATGAAGCAGGCCATCCGCAGGGACACCAAGCTGGTGGCCCTGTCGCTGGTCTCCACCATCAACGGGTTCGAGCATGATCTGAAGGCGGTGTGCGACCTGGCGCACGCCAACGGCGCCCTGGTCTATGCCGATATCATCCACGCCGCCGGCTGCGTGCCGGTGGATCTGAAGGGCAGCGGCGTCGATTTCGCCGCCTGCGCCAGCTACAAATGGCTGATGGGCGAATTCGGCCTGGGTTTCATCTACGCCACCAAGGAAGCCCGCGCCCGCCTGACCCGCACCGAATACGGCTATTACGGGATGAGCGCGTTCAAGCCGCACGTCTACCCGCTGGATCCGCCGGGTGAGGCGATCGCCGACTACGCCTTCGCCGACACGGCGGAGGGCACCTTCGCCCACGGCACCCACGCCCACACGGTCATCGCGCTGCTGGGCCACTCACTGGACTACATCCTGGGTGTCGGCGTGCCGGCCATCCAGGCGCATGCCCAGGATCTGATTGGCCGGTTGAAGCGCGAACTGCCCAAGCTGGGCTACACCCTGATGACGCCGCCGGAGACGACCACGCCCCTGGTGACCTGCGTGTACGAGAACGCGCGGGACAAGCTGAACCCGAAGCTGGCGGCGGCCAAGATCAAGATGACGGTAAGCGGCAACCGCTTCCGCGTCACCCCATCGGTGTTCAACGATCACACCGATATCGACCGTCTGCTGGCCGCCATCGGCCACGCCTGACGGTTTTTACGCGTACCAAAACAAAATCTTAAGGCAGTTGGGTTCTCTCTTATCAAAGCACCCTGGTGGATGGGGCCGGTCGCGGACGCGCCGGCCCCGTTTCCCCGGGGGCCAATGAATCTGGATTGGGGATTTCCATGCGCACCGCGTTCCTCGCGTTGGCCGGCGCCGTGTTCGCGGCCGCCCCGGCTTGGGCCTTGACCGCCGTTCCGGCAGGGGCGGGTGAGGGCGGCACGCCGGTGCCGGCGGTGCAGTACTACCGGCCCGACACCACCAAGGTGCCGTACTCGCAGGTCGTGCGGGTCGACAACATCCTCTACGTCTCCGGCCAGTTGGGCGTGAACCCGGACGGCAAGCCGCTGGACGGCATGGCGGCACAGGCCAAGGCCGCGCTGGACCATGTGGCGGAGGCCCTGGGCCGGGTGGGCAGTGGCATGGACGCGGTGTTCAAATGCACCGTCATGCTGACCGACATGGGCCAGTGGGCGGCGTTCAACCAGGTCTATGTCGGCTATTTCAAGCCCGACCGCCTGCCGGCCCGCAGCGCCATGGCCGTGAGCGGCCTGCCGCTGGGCTCCAGCGTCGAGGTCGAATGCTGGGCCTACGCGCCTACCAAGTAAAAAACCAAAATCAAATACGGGAAATGGGGGCGGGCATGATGGGAAAGACGGTGCGGGGCCTGGTTCTGGGCCTGCTGGTGACGGCCTCGCCGGTCGTGGCGTTGGCGCAGGGTGTGCCGGTGCCGGAGATCGCGGGTCCCATCCTGGGGCCGGTCAGCACGCCGCACAGCATCACCCTGGCCGGCAAGGTGGTGCGCTACACCGCCACCTTCGCCGAGAAGGAACTGAAGGACGCCCAGGCCAAGCCGCTGGCCACCCTGTCGGCCACGGCCTATGTGGCCAGCCCGGTGGTGAAGACGCGGCCGGTGCTGTTCGTCTTCAACGGCGGCCCCGGCGCCTCATCCTCGCCTTTGCATTTCGGCGCCTTCGGGCCGCGCAGCATCGTGAAGGGGGCGGACGGCAACCGCACCCTGGCCGACAACCCGCACAGCCTGCTGGGGGACGCCGACCTGGTGTTCATCGATCCGGTGGGCACGGGCTTCAGCCGCGTGCTGCCCGGCGGTGACGGCCATCCCTATTGGAACCCCGATGGCGACGCCCAGGCGGTGCTGGGCCTGATCCGCGACTGGCTGCGCGACAACGGCCGCGCCGGTTCGCCCGTCTACATCGCCGGCGAAAGCTACGGCGGCTTCCGCCTGGCCACCATGATGAAGTTCACGGGCGATCTGCCCATCGCCGGTCTGATCCTGATTTCCCCCGCGCTGGACTTCTCCGCCACGGCGGAGAACCCGGGCAACGACCTGCCGCATATCTTCGACCTGCCGACCATGGCGGTGACGGCATGGAAGCACGGCCGTAGCCATATCGAGGCGCAGACGCCGGAACAGGCCTTCCAGGTGGCGGCCGAGTATGCCCAGGGCCCCTACGCCCTGGCGCTGCTGAAGGGCGGCGCCTTGCCGGCGGCGGAACGGGATACCGTGGCGGCACGCCTGTCCGACCTGATCGGCCTGCCGGCCAAGACCATCGCCGACGCCAACCTGCGCATCGGCTCACAAGCCTTCCTGGAAAAGCTGCTGGCCGACCAGGGCGTGGTGGTGGGCCGGCTGGACAGCCGCGTCACCGCCCCGGTGCCCAAGGATGCGCCGGCCGACCGCCCGGCCGCCGCCAAGGACCCCTCATTGGGCCTGGGGCGCAGCAACATCATCACCTCCGCCGTCGCCACCGACTATTTCAAGCATGAGCTGAACGTGCCGGTGGACCGCGACTATGTCAGCCTGACCCTGGATGTGAACTTCGCCTTCTCCTACCTTTCGGACAAGCGGGAGGGGCAGTTCTACGTCAACGCCGCCCCCAACATCGCCCCGGTGATGAAGGCGCAAGCCCGCACCCGCCTGCTGCTGGTCGGCGGCTATTACGACATGGCGGTACCCCTGCTGGCCGCCCGCTACGCCATCGACCGGGCCGGCATTCCCCTTGACCGCGTGACCACCGCCGCCTTCGATGCCGGCCACAGCCCCTTCGAAGGCGATGCGGGTCAGGTGCGGATGCAGGAGATGATGCATGGGTTCTTGGTCGGGCACTGAGGTCGGCATGTTAAAGACGGCGGCTATCGCCCTGATTTCTATTGCATCGCCGCTGGCCGCCAACGCCGCGTCCCTGCACCAGTTCAGCGACCTCGGCCTGTCCGGCGACGGGCGCAGCCTGGTATCGGTGGAGGCCGACCGGGCTGAGGGGGCGGGTGGTGCCGGCCATGGCGCCGTGGTGGTGCGCGGCACCGATGGCGTCGTGCGGCTGAAGTACGATCCCTGCGCCGCCTGCCGCTATGCCGACCCCGTTTGGGCACCGGACGATGGCCGCCTGGCCTTCATCGGCAGTGCCGAGGGCACGGCGACGCTGTATGTGGCCCAGGACGGTGCCGCCCGTCCGGTCGCGGCCATCCAAGGCCTGGCCGGCACGCCGCACTGGTCGCCCGACGGCCGCGAGGTTGCGCTGCTGGTGACGGAGAACGCCAGGAAGGAAGCTGGCGCCAGCCGCGCCGGTGCCCGCCAGGTGGGGGAGCAGGGGGAGGGCGACGACGTCCAGCGCATCGCCATCGTCACCCTGGCCACCGGCGCCGTCACCCTGGTCTCGCCGGCGAAAACCTATGTGTATGAGTACGATTGGACGCCCGACGGCCAGGGCTTCGTGGCCACGGCGGCGGAGGGCAATGGCGACAACAACTGGTGGATCGCCAGCCTGCGCGCCTTCGGCCGGGATGGCAGCGCCCGTGTCATCGCCGCCCCCGATACCCAGATCGCCTTTCCCCGTGTCTCCCCCGATGGCCGCACGGTCGCCTTCATCGGCGGGCTGATGAGCGATTTCGGCGCCTTCGGCGGCGATGTCTACACCGTGCCCCTGGCCGGCGGCGGCCCCCGCGACGTGACGCCCGACTTCAAGGGCACGGTCAATTCCATCGCCTGGCGGGGGGCCAAGCTGATCGCCGGCGTCACTGTCGGGGGCGGCACGGGCAGCGCCGTCATCGATCCCGCCCAAGGTGCCGTCACCGACCTGGCGACAGGGGCCGCCAGCCGGTCTGCCGGCGACGGCCGGCTGGCGCTGGACCGGGCCGGCACGCACGCCGCCTGGGTGGCGGAGGGCTTCGATTTCGGGCCGCGCGTCGAATACGGTCGCCTGGGAAAGCTGGCCGCCGTCACCCACGACAACGACGCCCTGGCGCCCCTGGTGACCGCCATCAGCATCAGCTGGCGGAACGAGGGGCTGGACATCCAGGGTTGGCTGATCAGTCCGCTGGCCCCCGCTGCCGCCAAGCGCCCGATGGTGGTCAACATCCACGGCGGCCCATCGGCGGCCAACACCCCGCGTTTCGTCTGGGGTGACCAGATGGCGGCCTTCGCCAATGCCGGCTACGCCGTGTTCGAACCCAATCCGCGCGGCAGCTATGGCCAGGGGGAGGCGTTCACCCGCGCCAACATCCGTGACTTCGGTGGCGGCGATCTGCGCGACACCCTGGCCGGCATCGACGTGGTGGAGGCCCAGGCGCCCATTGATGACGGCAAGCTGCTGCTGTACGGCCGCAGCTACGGCGGTTTCATGGGCATGTGGACCATCACCCAGACCCAGCGCTTCAAGGCGGCCGCCATCGGTGCCGGGCTGTCGGACTGGTATTCCTATTACGGCCAGAACGGCATCGACCGCTGGATGATCCCGTTCTTCGGCAAGTCCGCCTACGACGACCCGGAAATCTACGACCGGCTGTCGCCCATCCGTTATGCTCGCAACGTGAAGACGCCGGCCTTCTTCTATGTCGGCGAACGGGACATCGAGACGCCCATCATGCAGACGCGGGAGTTCTGGCACGCGCTGCGCACCTTCGGCGTGGACACCAGCTTTGTCATCTATGCCGACGAAGGGCACGTGCTGCACAAGCCGGAAAACATCGAGGATCTGAACCGGCGCACCATCGCCTGGTTCCAGAGCCATATCGGCGGCGGCTGAGGTGCCCTGTCGCGGTGCGCTTATGCCGCGATCAGGTTTGCAGGGGCATAGTTTATGCGGTGATGGGCCATTTCCGGGTGCATCGGCATAAACTATTCCGCCATACGGCTATAGCCTTTCCCAGACGCAGGGATAAGGGCCGCCCCTTCCACCGGGGCCGGCTTTCGAGAATAAGCAGGAGCTACGGGCATGAAAAAGCGCGTTTCCCCCAGCCGCATCGCGGCGAAGGCCCCGCTGATCGCGGGCACCCTTTTGCTGTGGAGCGCCGGGGCGCTGGCGGCCGGGACCACCGACAAGCTGTCCATCATCCAGAACGGTGAAAGCATCGGCACCGTCACCGGTGTCACGGACGGCAAGACGGTGAACGTCGACTATTACGTCGACGACAACGGCCGCGGCCCGAAGCACCATGAGACCCTGACCATCGGCGCCGGCGACATTCCGGTCAGCTGGACCGTGGCCGGCACCTCCCTGATGGGCGCCAGCATCAGCGAGAATTTCAAGTGGGATGGCGGTCAGGCCACCTGGTCCAGCCAGGCGGACAAGGGTGCGGTGCCCGCCGCCAAGGCGCCGCTGTACGTGGTCAACGACGACAGCCCCTGGGCCGTGGGCGTCTATGCCCGCGCGCTGCTGAAGGCGCCGGGCAACACCATGGCCCTGCTGCCCGGCGGTGCCATGAAGCTGGTGAAGGTCAGCACCACTACCCTGGGCCAGGGCTCGGCCGCCGTGCCCCTGACCCTGTACCGGATCGAAGGCGTGAACCTGGAGCCGGACTACGCCCTGCTGGACAAGTCCAACCGTTTGTTCGCCACCTTCGGCCATCACGCGCTGACCGTCCGCCAGGGGTATGAGAAGGACGTGCCGGCCATCCAGGCGCTGGGGGCGGAAGCGGCGCGCAAGCTGGCGCGCGAACGGCAGGCGGCGCTGGCCCACCGCTATGACCAGCCGGTGCGCATCCGCAACGTCCACGTCTTCGATCCGCGCACCGGCACGCTGGGCGCCCTGTCCACCGTCATCGTCATGCGCGACCGTGTCACCGCCGTGATGCCGTCCGACCAGGACACCGCCACGCCGGATGACCAGGTGATCGTGGACGGGCAGGGCGGCACCCTGGTGCCGGGCCTGCACGACATGCATTCCCACACCACGTTGGACAGCGGCCTGTTCTACCTGGCCGCCGGCGTCACCGAGACGCGCGACATGGGCAACGACAACGCCTTCCTGCAGGATTTGATGCCCCGCATCCAGTCCGGCGAACTGGCGGGGCCGCGCATCACGCCCAACGGCTTCATGGAAGGCCGCAGCCCCTATTCGGCGCGCCTGGGCATCATCCCCGAAACGGTGCCGGACGCCATCAAGGCCGTCGACTGGTACGCCGACCGCGGCTATTTCCAGATCAAGATCTACAACTCCATGAACCCGGACTGGGTGCGCCCCATCGCGGATGAGGCGCACAAGCGCGGCATGAATGTGACCGGCCATGTGCCGGCCTTCGACACGCCGGACCGCTGCATCGAGGACGGCTACAGCGAGATCACGCACGTCAACCAGCTGATGCTGGGTTGGGTGCTGAACCCGGGTGAGGATACCCGCACGCCGCTGCGCCTGACGGCCATGGCCCGCGCCGCCACCCTGGACCTGAATTCCGACCGGGTGCAGAAGACCGTGAAGATGATGGTGGACGGCCATATCGCCCATGATCCCACCGCCGTCATCCTGGAACGCCTGATGCTGAGCCGGGCCGGTGTCACGCCGCCGGGCGATGTCGACTACCTCGACAACATGCCCATCGGCTATCAGCGTTACCGCAAGCGTACCTTCGTGCCGCTGAAGCAGCCGGGCGATGACGAGGCCTACCGCACCGCCTTCTCCAAGGTGCTGGAGACCCTGAAGCTGCTGCACGACAAGGGCATCCGCCTGTTGCCGGGCACTGACGACACCACCGGCTTCACCGTGCAGCGTGAGCTGGAGCTGTACACCCTGGCCGGTATCAGCCCGGCGGAGGCCCTGCGCCTGGGCACCCTGTCGCCCGAGGAATACATGGGCCACCCGGACGTGGGCACGATCGAGCGCGGCAAGCTGGCCGACCTGTTCCTGATCGCTGGTGACCCGACCAAGGACATCCGGGCCATCAAGAAGGCGCGCTTCGTCATGAAGGGCGGCTTCATCTACTACCCCACCGAAATCTACCAGTCCCTGAGCATCAAGCCGTTCACCGATGCCCCGCCCGTGACCCTGCCGGCCAAGGGCGTGACCGGGCCCGGCGATACCGTCGGCGTGCCGGCCATGTTCGGTGGCGGTGACGACGACGGCCTGGGCGACTAAGCCAAAACCGGGAGCAGGGGGGCGAAGATGGGCATGCTGAAGAAGACGTTGTTGAAGAGCACTACGCTGGCGGTGGTGCTTGCGGCTGGGCTGGCAATCGCCGGGCCGTCGCGGGCGGAAGCACCGGCAACGGTTGCGGCCCCCCATGTGTTCAGCAGTGAACACACCGGCACCTTCAACGGGCAGAAGGTGCGCTACAAGGCGATGGTGGCGGAGACCTTCCTGACCAACCCCGCCGGGCAGCGCACAGCCAGCGTCTACACCACCAGCTATGTCCGCACGGATGTGCCCAAGGGTACGGTGCGGCCGGTGGTGTTCGTCTTCAACGGCGGTCCCGGCTCCGCCTCCCTCTGGCTGCACATGGGCTTTGTGGGACCGAAGCGGGTGGACTTCACCGACCCGGTGCATCCGGAAACGACGCCGCCCTTCCGCATGGTCGATAATCCGGACAGCCCGCTGGACGTGGCCGATATCGTGCTGATCGACCCGCCCGGCACCGGCTACAGCCGCATCCTGCCCGACGGCAAGCCGGAGGAGTTCTACGGCACCGCCGCCGACGCGCAGATGACGGTGAGCGTGATCGAACGCTGGGTGCGGGAGAACGACCGCTGGAACGCGCCCAAGTACCTGATGTCGGAAAGCTACGGCACCATCCGTGCCGCGGTGGTGGCGCGGTTGCTGGCCGGCGGGCCGATGTCCACCGGCACCATGGACGGCATGACCCTGAACGGCATCATGCTGCTGGGCCAGTCCATGGACATGGCCGGCAGCGGTGGGGACGATGCCGCCTACCTGACGGCGCTGCCCACCCTGGCGGCCACCGCCTGTTATCACCACAAGGTCGCCGCCGGCTGCACGCTGGCAGGGCAGGTGGCAGCTGCCCAGGCCTTCGCCGGAGATGAGTATGTGAAGGCGCTGTTCGCCGGCAACACCCTGCCGGCGGCGGAACGTGAGGCGGTGACGGCCAGGCTGTCGGCCCTGACCGGCCTGTCGGCCGATGTCATCCGCGCGCATGACCTGCGCATTGGCACCACCGTTTTCGCCCGTGAGCTGCTGGCCGGTGAGGGCCAGGAACTTGGCGCTTATGATGCCCGCTACACCCTGCCGCTGGCGGCCAGCGGCAGGGACCCGGTGGCCGATGACCCGGCCATGGGCCAGTACGTGCCGGGTTTCGTCGGCGCCTTCGATACCTACATCCGCCACGATCTGGGCGTGACGCCGCCGACGAATTACGAGGCCATTTCCTTCCGGCAGGTCAATGGCCGTTGGGATTACGGCCGGGGCCCCGGCGCCGGGGCCGCCGGCAACTACGCCCTGGACCTGGCCACCGCCATGCGTCGCAATCCGCGCCTGCGGGTGATGGTGGGTGCGGGTTACTATGACCTGGTGACCACGTTGGGCAACGCCGCCTACACCCTGTCGCACGCCGGTGTTCCCCAGGATCGGGTGGTCACCCATCTCTACCCCTCAGGCCACATGGCCTATCTGGGGGATGAGGCCCGCACCGCCTTGGCCCGCGACGTGCGCGCCTTCGTGACAGCCGACAAGTGAGAGCACGGTAGATGAGCGGCCTTAAGCAGGGTGTCACCCTGATCGACCTGGTGATGCTGGGGGCGGGCACCGCCATCGGTGCGGCCATCTTCTCCGTCCTGGGGCCCGCCACCCAGGTGGGTGGGGCCGGCATCCTGGTGGCGGCCATCCTGGCGGCCCTGCCCATGGTGCTGTTCGCCCTGGTCTACGCCTACATGGCCTCGGCCGTTCCGCGCACCGCCGCATCGTTCGAGTGGCAGCGGCAATTCAGCCACCCCCTCATCGCCTTCTCCATCGTCTGGCTGCGGGTGCTGAGCAACGCGGTGGTGATGATCGTGCTGGGCCGGGTGCTGATGAACTATCTGGGCATGGTGCTGCCGTTGCCGGCGGTGCCGGTCATCCTGGGCCTGTTCGCCCTGATCTTCGCCTTGAACTATGTCGGCGTCGCCGTGGCGGCGCGGGCGCAGACCATCCTGATGATCATGCTGCTGGTCCTATTCGCCCTGCTGATCGCCGGCGGCGCCAAGGATCTGAAGCCGGAACTGTTCGTGCAGGCGGTGGCCGGTGGCTGGACGCCCATCCTGGCCGCACTGCCCCTGATGATCCAGTTGTTCCTGGGCATCGAGACCGCGACCGAGGTGGGGGAAGAGGTCAAGAACGCCAAGACCATCGTGCCCTGGGGCATCGCGCTGGGCCTGTTGCTGACCGTGGTGGTCTATCTGTCCGTGGCCTTCACGGCACTCAGCGTCATCGGGCCGGAGGAATTGGGCAAAAGCCCCGCACCCTTGCTGGCGGTGGCGCAGGCCACCTTGGGCCGCTGGGCCACGCCGCTGATCGTCACGGCGGCGGTGGCCGCCCTGGTCAAGTCGATGAACGCCATCTTCCTGGTCTACGCCCGTTTCCTCTATGCCATGGGCGCCAGCGGCGTGCTGCCTGCGGCCCTGGGCCGAATCCATCCGCGCTTCGGCACGCCGCACATCGCCACGCTGGTCGCCTTCCTGGCGTCCTGCGTCGGCCTGTTGCTGCCCAACAGCCTGCTGTTCCTGCTGCTGTCCATCAACATCCCGACCATGGCGAAGTACTGGGGATCGTGCCTGGCCGCCTACAACGTGGCGGCCAAGCATCCGGAGATCCGGGCCCAGGCCCGGCTGCGCTTCAGCCCCGGCCTGGTCAAGGTGCTGTCGGCCCTGGGCATGGTGGCCGCCATCGTCATCGCCGCCTTGGGCTTCGGCACCGACTGGCGGCCCTACGTCTTGCTGCTGGTCTGGCTGCTGGTGGGCCTGGCCTATTATTTCGCCACGCAGCGGCGGCGGCTGGCGGCGGCTTAACGCGCCGTCAGTTGCAGCGGGTTCATGTAGTCGCGGAAGTGCGTCGCCTGGCCGTCGCGCCGGGTGATGAACCAGACGTAGCTGATGTCCCGGGGCGTGTCCTCGGGCAGGCGGCGGTGATGGCCGGTTGCCTCGATGATGGTTTCATCCCCCGTCTCCCGCACCCGGACGTCGCTCAGCGATCCGAAACGGATGCGGCTGGGCAGCAGGCGCATGTAGGCCGCGATGGCGTCGCGCCCGATCAGGCTGCGCGGGGCACCGTCAGGGGCGAAGGGGAATTCGTGCACGGCATCGGGCGCGTACATCGCCATGTAGCCGTCGATATCCCCGGTCTGAAGCGCCTTGATGGCCGCCGCGAACCAGTCGGGCAAGGTTGATGTTGGCGACATCGGGTTCTCTCGATAGAATTACGGACCATGAGTCCGCCAACATCTAACATATCGGACCAACAGTCCGAAATAGGAAATCCACGCCGGGGCCGGCCACCGGTGCCGCACGCGCAACTGTTGGCCGCAGCCGATGCGCTGTTCGCCGATTCCGGATCACCCGGCACCGTCACGATGGACGCCATCGCCGTCGCCGCCGGCGTGGGCAAGGGTACCCTGTTCCGCGCCTTCGGCAGCCGTGACGGCCTGCTGGACGCCCTCTGGGTAGTGAAGCTGGCGGCCCTGCACGACGCTGTGGACCATGGCGCGCCGCCGCTGGGGCCCGGCGGGGCGCCGCGCGACCGGGCGGTCGCCTTCCTGGACGCGCTGCTGTCCTTCAAGATGGATAACCGGCATCTCATCCGGGCGCGCGAACTGGCCCCCCGGCTGCTGCAATCGGCGCATTATCTGTGGATGCACGGCCTGCTGCGGTCCCTGATCGCGGAGGCCGCCCCCGGCGTGGCGGCGGCCGATGCCATCTACACCGCCCACGCCCTGCTGGCGGCGGTGCACATCGACCTGATCGAGGAATTGCTGGCCGCCGGCCTGTCGGTGCAGGCCATCCGCGACGCGCAGGCGGCACGGGTGCGGTCGGTCATCGATGGTGCGGGGCGTGGCTGAGGGCGTTTAGCCACGGCTGGGCCAAGGGCGGGAAAGGGACGAATATGTCCCCTTTCTCCGTTGACGGGGGACATATGTGTCCCCACAATCATCGGTATCTGCCAAGGAGGGCTGTCATGGGAATAAGATTCGCCTCATGGAGATCTGATTGCCGACTAAGCCACGGGTGCTTAAGGCCGCATTGACTCGGCTGGGTGCTGTCATCCGTCCTGGCAAGGGCGGTCATCAAGTCGCTGTTCTCAATGGGCGCAAGGCGCATATTCCCAATCATGGGAAGGGATTTGAGATCAGTGACAATCTGCTTATCAAAATCCTGAAGGATCTCGGTCTTTCAAGGGAAGATGTGGGTCTTTGATCCGCATCCTGACATTGGCGAGGTTTTCTTATGCGTTTCCCGATAGTCATCGAGGAAGAGGGGGGCGTTCATATCGCGTCTGTCCCGGACCTTCCTGGTGTGCATGATCAGGGGGACAGCATGGACGAAGCTGTCGCTCGTCTGAGTGATGCTGCGGTCGTAATGATCGGCGAGATGATCGAGGATGGTGATGACATTCCCGACCCATCACCCGTCAA
This sequence comes from Azospirillaceae bacterium, assembly GCA_028283825.1. Taxonomy (NCBI): domain Bacteria; kingdom Pseudomonadati; phylum Pseudomonadota; class Alphaproteobacteria; order Rhodospirillales; family Azospirillaceae; species Azospirillaceae bacterium. The sequence goes on from JAPWJW010000005.1 coordinate 630,718, forward strand.
TGACGGCAAAAGCATCGTCATTCCGTCTCTCGTGTGGGCCAAAGTCCTACTCTATCGCGCCATGAAGGCGAAGGGGTGGCGGCGGGCCGATCTTCAAAGGGCAATGGATGTCGACAAGACGACGGTTGCCCGGTTGCTTAATGTGCATCATGCATCGCGCATGGATCAAATCGACCAAGCTCTGGCGGTTTTGGGCGTCGATCTGGAATTACGGACGGCGGCTTAACACCGTCGCCTGTAATTCTCTTTTGCATGTTCATGCGGGCGAGGCGTCTAACTCACCCGCCGTCTCCAGCGCCTTCACCTCCTCATCCGTGAACAGCCGCGACCGGGTGAGGAAGCGCAAACCCTCCGGCCCTTCCAGCGAGAACATGCCGCCGCGGCCGGGCACCACGTCGATGGTCAGGCGGGTGTGCTTCCAGTATTCGAACTGCGCCCGGCCCATGTAGAAGGGCTGGCCGCCGATGTGCCCCAGCAGGACGTCGCCGTCGCCCACCATGAACTCATCCCGGGGGTAGCACATGGGCGCGCTGCCGTCGCAGCAGCCGCCCGACTGGTGGAACAGCAGGGGCCCGTGGCGAGCCTCCAGCCGTTTGATCAGCGCCAGCGCCTTCGGCGTCGCGTCCACTCGGACCACCTTCGCAGGTGATCCGAGGTCCGCGGTGTCCCGGCTCTCTTGATCGTCGATGGCCGGGGCGTCCATCAGAAGAAGCCCAGGGCGTTGGGGCTGTAGCTGACCAGCTGGTTCTTGGTCTGCTGGTAATGGTTCAGCATCATGGCGTGGTTCTCACGCCCGATGCCGGATTGCTTGTAGCCGCCGAAGGCGGCGTGCGCCGGGTACAGGTGGTAACAGTTGGTCCACACCCGGCCGGCCTGGATTTCCCGGCCGAAGTGATAGGCGCGGTTGATGTCGCGGGTCCACACGCCGGCACCCAGGCCGTACAGGCTGTCGTTGGCGACGTGCAGGGCCTCTTCCTCGTCCTTGAAGGTGGTGACGGCCACGACGGGGCCGAAAATCTCTTCCTGGAAGATGCGCATGCGGTTATTGCCCTCAAACACCGTGGGCTGGACATAGAAGCCGCCCTTGAGGTCGCCCGACAGTTCGGCGCGGGCGCCGCCGGCCAGAACCTTCGCCCCCTCCTGCCGGCCGATGTCGAGGTAGGACAGGATCTTCTCCAACTGCTCGTTGGAGGCCTGGGCGCCGATCATGGTGTCGGCGTCCAGGGGATTGCCCTGCTTAATGGCCTTCACCCGTGCCAGCGCCTTGTCCATGAAGCGGCCATACAGGCTTTCCTGGATCAGGGCGCGGGAGGGACAGGTGCAGACCTCCCCCTGGTTCAGGGCGAACATGACGAAACCTTCGATCGCCTTGTCCAGGAAGGCGTCGTCCTTGGCCGCCACGTCATCGAAGAAGATGTTGGGGGACTTACCGCCCAACTCCAAGGTCACCGGGATCAGGTTCTGCGAGGCGTACTGCATGATCAGCCGGCCGGTGGTGGTCTCCCCGGTGAAGGCGATCTTGGCGATGCGGTTGCTGGATGCCAGCGGCTTGCCGGCCTCGACACCGAAGCCGTTGACGACGTTGACCACCCCCTTGGGGATCAGGTCCTGGATCAGTTCCATCAGCACCAGGATGCTGGCGGGGGTTTGCTCCGCCGGCTTCAGCACGACGCAGTTGCCGGCGGCCAGGGCCGGGGCCAGCTTCCACACCGCCATCAGGATGGGGAAGTTCCAGGGGATGATCTGGCCGACCACGCCCAGGGGCTCATGATAGTGATAGGCCACCGTGGTGGCGTCGATCTCGGAAATGCCGCCTTCCTGGGCGCGGATGGCGGCGGCGAAATAGCGGAAATGGTCGGCGGCCAGCGGGATGTCGGCGGCGCGGGTTTCGCGGATGGGCTTGCCGTTGTCCCAGGTCTCGGCCGTGGCCAGTGTTTCCAGGTTGTCGTCGATGCGCTGGGCGATGCGTTCCAGGACACGGGCGCGGTCGGCGACGGAGGTGCGACCCCATTCGCGCTTGGCGGCATGGGCGGCGTCCAGCGCGCGCTCGATATCCTGGGCGTTGGAGCGCGGGATTTCGCAGATGGCCTGGCCGGTGATGGGGGTGGTGTTCTCGAAATATTCGCCGGACGTGGGCGGCACCCATTCCCCGCCGATGAAGTTGCCGTAGCGCTTACGGAACGGCACGGGGGCGCCATACTCTCCGGGGGCGATCTTGGCCATGTAACGTATCCTCCAGCTATTTTGCGACGCCGCCCAGGCGAGGGGCGGGGCGTCATTTTGGCGTTCCCCTCATGGCAAGGGCCGTGCCAGGGGCGCTAGCGATGGCGAAAATCAAGCGCGATCAGGCGGTTGTTGTCTGCGACGAAGGTTGGCTTGCGGCACCGGTCCGTCTGGCACATGCTTGGTCCCCAGACGGATGCCGGTGACTGTCGCAACCTGCGACAGGGGCCGCGACAGCTGTCGCAAAGAAATGTGGGAGGAATGGCATGGTGAACGCCCGGACACCGGCGATTCAGGCGCCGACCGCGGTTCTGGCCATGGTGCGCGAGCGGCTGATGGAGCCGGGCGGCCTGGACGGCGCCCCCATTCCGCCGGTGATCGCCCGCTCCTGGCGCCGCTGTGCCGACCGGGGCCTGCGCGCCGACCGGCCGGCGCAACAGGAACCGCTGTCCCGCGCCGACCTGGGTGTCCTGCGCGATCGCCACCGTACCCTGTGGCAGCTTGCGACACCTGAGCTGGACACCCTGCACCAGGCCATGCGCGAACAGGGTGGCATGGTGCTGCTGACCGACGACCGGGGCCTGATCCTGGATGCGCGCGGCGATGCCGGTTTCGTCCGCCGCGCCCGCCGCGTCTCCCTGCAACCCGGGGCGGGATGGGGCGAGGATGACGAGGGCACCAACGCCGTGGGTACCGCGCTGGCAGAACGGGCCCTGGTGCAGGTGCGCGGGCCGGAGCATTACCTGAACGACAACGCCTTCCTGCTGTGCACGGCCATGCCGGTGATGGATCCCTATGGCGCCCTGGCCGGGGTGATCGACCTGTCGGGCGACATGCGTCGCCCGCATGAGAATGCCGCCGGCCTGGCCCGGCTGGCGGTGGCGCACCTGGAGCACCGCTGGATGAGCCAGGCGGCGGAGGGGCATGAGATGCTGGTCCGCCTGCACGCCCATCCCGGTTGGCTGGGCACCCCACAGGAAGGCTTGCTGGCGGTGGCGGATGGGGTGGTGCGCGCCGCCAACCCGGCGGCCCTGGCGCTGCTGGGCCTGGCGCCCGACGCCATCGGCCGCGTCCGGCTGGACGCTGTGCTGGATGGGGCCTTGGCGCCCGGTGACGGTGTGCTGCGCACCCGCGACCAGGGCCGGCCCCTGCACGCCCGTGTCACCACGCCGGGCAAAAGCCGGCCGCCCGCCCGCCGTTCCGCCCCCCAGTCCGCCCCCGTCACCCGTGAGGGCGTGCTGTGGGACCACACCACCCAGCCGCTGCTGGACCGGGCGGTGCGGGCGCTGGACGCCGCCATCCCCGTCTTGCTGCAGGGAGAGACGGGGACGGGCAAGGAGATGTTCGTGCGCGCGGCCCATGCCGCCAGCGGCCGGGCGCGGGCGCCGCTGGTGGCGGTCAACTGCGCCGCCATCCCCGAAGGCCTGCTGGAGTCTGAACTGTTCGGCTATGAGGACGGCGCCTTCACCGGCGCCCGGCGCGGCGGCCATCGCGGCCAGATCCGCCAGGCCGACGGCGGCGTTCTGTTCCTGGATGAGATCGGCGACATGCCGCCGGCCCTGCAGGCCCGCCTGCTGCGCGTGCTGCAGGACGGGGAGGTGACGCCGGTGGGCGGTCGGCCGGTGAAGGTGGATTTCCGGCTGGTGGCCGCCACCCACCGCGACCTGGCGGCGGCCGTGGCCGACGGCACCTTCCGCGCCGACCTCTATTACCGGCTGAAGCATCTGGTGGTGACGCTGCCGCGCCTGCGAGATCGCCCGCTGGATGGCATCATCGACGCGCTGATGGCCGGTTTCGGTGCCAGGGAGCGGGGCGTGCGCCTGTCGCCCGCCGCCCGCGACCGCCTGCGCCGCCATGACTGGCCCGGCAATCTGCGCGAACTGTCCAACCTGCTGCGCACCCTGGTGGTGCTGTCGCCGCCGGGCACCCTGGTGATGCCGGACGACCTGCCCGCCAACCTGGCACCGGCGGCGGAGGTGGGGCCGGACTTGCGGACGCAGGCGGATGAGGCCGTGCGCCAGGCCCTGGCCCGCCACGGCGGCAACATCAGCGCCGCCGCCCGCGACCTGGGCATCCACCGCAGCACCCTGCACCGGCGGCTGGCGGGTTCGGCCTGAGGCCAATTTTCGCCCGTCAATTGGACCTTTCAGGCGAAGAAGGCGGCCCTCATACATCCCCCAACGGGCATTGTTGATAAGACGGGGGATGAGGAATGGGGCGCTTCACGCTGGCGGCACTGTTGTGTGCCGGTTTCTGCTTTCCGGCCTGGGCGCAGGCGCCGGTCACGCTGTCGGCGGACCAGCGGGCCGTCACGGTCGCGGCGGTGATCGCGCAACTGAAGGAGACCTACGTCTTCCCCGACAAGGTGCCGGCCCTGGTGGCGGCCTTGGAAAAGGCCAAGGCCGCTGGCCGCTACGACGTGGACAACCCCACCACGCTTGCCGCCCGCCTGACGGATGACATGCACGATGCCGCCCATGACCACCACCTCTACATCAACTACGATCCCGTCCAGTATGAGGCCGCCAAGCATGAGGGCGATGCCGGCCCGGACGTCACGCCCGACCAGGAGGCCTATTTCCGGGCGGAGGCGGCGCGGGACAACAGCGGCCTGGTGGAAACCCGCATCCTGCCGGGCAACATCCGCTATCTGCGCATCAGCGGTTTCCAGTGGGTGGATGACGAAACCGGTTTCGCCTATGACGCCGCCCTGCGGTTCCTGAAAGGCGGCGACGCGGTGATCATCGACGAGCGCGGCAATGGTGGCGGCGACCACAGCGCCGTGCGCTACCTGCTGAGCCATTTCATGGATTCTGGTGCGCCGCTGATGACCTTCACCGCCGCCGGCCTGCCGTCGCAGCAATCCTACACCCTGGACCACCTGGCCGCCGGCCGCCTGAAGGGCAAGCCGCTGTACGTGCTGGTCGATAACAACGTCGGCTCGGCGGCGGAGGAATTCGCCTATTCCGTCCAGCAGTTCCATTTGGGCCAGGTGGTGGGCGCCCGGACGGTGGGGGCGGCCAACAACAACCGCATCTTCCCCATAGCCCCCGGCTTCATGCTCAGCGTTTCCTTCGGGCGGCCGGAACATCCCGTCAGCCACGGCAACTGGGAAGGGACGGGGGTGGTGCCGGATGTCGCCGTCGCCGACTGGGGCCAGACCCTGGACATGGCGCAGTCGCTGGCGCTCACGCAATTGCTGAAGGCGTCTGACATCGCGCCGCAAACCCGTGCCGACGGCGAATGGGCTCAGGTGCCGGTTGAGGCGCGCCTGCACCCGCCTGCCGCTATCGCGCCCACCCGCCTGAAAGGCTGGGCCGGCCATTATGGTGATCGGACGGAGGTCGGATTCCGTGACGGAATCTTATGGTACCAACCCGCCCCCGACGCGCCCCCGCGCCGCCTGACCTTGCTGTCGACCGACGGCCTGTTCGCTATCGAGGGCAACGACAAGGTGCGCGCCCGTTTCACCACGGCTGGCCTGGAAACCTACATGCGCGGCAACCCGACGCCCCGGGTACAGGCCCGGCGATAGGCCCTCACGTCTTCAGCTGGTCCCGGATGGGCAGGCTGCGGATGCGCTTGCCCGTCGCGGCGAACACGGCGTTCAGCAGGGCGGGGGCGATGGGCGGCACGCCGGGCTCGCCCACGCCGCCCAGCGGGGCGTCGTAGGTCGCCGCCGGCATCAGGTGGACGCGGATATCCTTGGGTGCGGCGTCGATGCGGGTGACCTCATAGGTGTCGAAGTTGTTCTGCTGCACCTGGCCGGCCTTGAAGCTGATCTCGCCCAATGTGGCCAGGCTGATGCCCTGGATCACCGCCCCCTCCAGCTGCGCCCGCACCCGGTCGGGGTTGATGACCGGGCCGCAGTCGAAGGCGATGTCCACGCGCGGGATGGTCAGCTTGCCCTGCGCGTCCACCGCCACCTGCACCACGGCGGCGGTATAGCTGACAAAGCTGCGGTGGGCGGCGATGCCCCGGCCCTGGCCCTTGGGCAGCGGCTTGCCCCAGCCGGCTTCCTTGGCCGCCCGCTCCACCACCGCGCGCAGGCGGCCGGTATCATAGGGGTAGAGCGCCGGGTCCTCCTTGTGGTTCCAGCTGTCGCCCATGTCGGCCGGGCTGATCTGGCGCGCTGGGCCGATCAGGTCCAGCAGGTAGTCCTTGGGGTCCCGGCCGGCGGCGGCGGCCAGTTCGGCCACGAAGCTCTGCACCGCGAAGGCGTGCGGGATGTTGGAGACGGAGCGGAACCAGCCGATGCGGGTGTGGATCTCCGCCTCCGGGTTCTCCACCCGCAGGTTGGGGATGGCGAAGGGCGTGTTGACGGCGCCCATGCCCAGTTCCGCTGCCGTCTCATGCTTCACGCCGGGGGCGAAGGTGGCGCTCAGCGACGGCGCCACCGTGCGGTGCAGCCAGGCGACGGGCTTGCCCTTGGCGTCCAGCCCGGCCTCCAGCCGCTCCACCGACACGGTGTGCAGATAGCCGTGGTGCAGGTCGTCCGTCCGGGTGAAGGTCAGCTTCACCGGCCGGCCGTCCATGGCGCGCGACAGCAGGGCGGCCTCGGCGATGTAGTCCGGCTTGGACTTGCGGCCGAAACCGCCGCCCACCAGCGTCTGGTGGACGGTGACGTTGGCCTCCGGAATGTTCAGCACCTTGGCCACCGTCTGGCGCGTGGTCTGCGGCGCCTGGGTGCTGCCCCAGATCTCGCACCTGTTGCCCGTCACCTGGGCGACGGCGGCCGGCGGTTCCATCGGTGCCTGCGCCAGGTGGGGGATGTAGTATTCCGCCGTGATTTGGCGCTTGGCCGTCTTCAGGGCGCCGGGGGCGTCGCCGTCGTCGCGCACCACCTGGCCGGGGCTGCGGGCCGCTGCCTCCAGTTCCGCCCGATAGGCCTGGCTGTCGTAGCTGGCGTTGGGCCCGTCGTCCCAGGCCAGCTTCAGCTTGTCCCGGCCTTGCAGGGCGGCCCAGGTGTTCTCCGCCACCACCGCCAGGCCGCCCTTGGGCAGAAAGCCGGAGGGCAGGGGCGCGGCGTTCAGGACGATGACCTTCAGCACGCCCGGCACCGTCAGCGCCTCGGTCACGTCGTAATGCGCCAGTTTGCCGCCATGGACCGGCGGCCGGGCGACGACGGCATGGACCATGTCGTCCCGCCGGACGTCGATGCCGTAGGTGGCGCGGCCGGTGGTGATGTCGAAGCCATCGACCAGGCCGACGTCGCCCCGGCCGATGTAGCGGAACTTGGCCGGGTCCTTGAAGGTCAGCGTCTCGCGCGCCGGCACGGGCAGGCTGGACGCCGCCTCCGCCACGTCGCCGAAGCCCAGGCGCCGTCCGCTGGCGGCATGGACCAGGCTGTGGTGGTCCACCGTCACTTCGGCCACCGGCACGCCCCATCGGGTCGCGGCCGCGGCGGCCAGCATCTGGCGCGCGGCGGCGCCGATACGGCGCAGGGCCTGGAAATGATGGCGCATGCTGCGCGAGCCGTCGGTGTCCTGGTTGCCGTAGCGGCCCTCGTCACCCGGCGCCTGGTCCACCGTCACATGGGCCCAGTCGGCGTCCATCTCGTCCGCCACCACCATGGCCCAGCTGGTGCGCACACCCTGGCCCATCTCCGCCCGGTGGCAGAGGATGGTGACGGTGCCGTCGGCGGCCACCGCCACGAACAGGCGCGGGTCGTCCTTCAGGCCGCCCGGCATGCCCTCGCCGCCGTATTTCTTGGGCGCCTCCTGCGCATTGGAGACGTTGCCCAGCCCACCGGCCAGCACAAAGGTGCCGGCGCCCAGGCCCATCAGGACGGCGCGGCGGCTGAGGTTGGTGATGCCGCCGCTCATTTGTCCGCGCTCCCCTTCACAGCAGCCCCTTGGGCGGCACTCTTGCCCGGCGCCGTTCGGCTGGCGGCGGCGCGCTTGATGGCTGCGCGGATGCGGGGGTATGTCGCGCAGCGGCAGATGTTGCCGCTCATGGCGTCATTGATGTCGGTGTCCGTCGGGTGGGGCGTGTCCTTCAGCAGGGCGGCCGCCGACATGATCTGGCCCGCCTGGCAATAGCCGCACTGGGCCACGTTCAGGTCGCGCCAGGCCACCTGCACCGGGTGCATGCCATCGGGCGACAGGCCCTCGATGGTGGTGATGGCGATACCGGCCAGGTCACCCACGGTGGTCTGGCAGGACCGGATGGGCGCGCCGTCGGCATGCACGGTGCAGGCGCCGCACAGCGCCTCACCACAGCCGAACTTGGTGCCGGTCAGTCCCCGCACGTCGCGCAGGTACCACAGCAGCGGCATCCCGGGATCGCCCTCGAACTGCTGTTCCTGTCCATTGACCGTGAACGTGATCATCGCCATCCGCCATGTTTTATCGTGTGCGGCCGCCGTCCGTTGCGGGGGCGGCGGGCCGGCGGCCATTGTGCCATTGGGGACGGGTGTGGGGAACGTTTAAGCGGGCAACACGGTGCGCACGATGGCCTGGTCCAGCGCCTCGTACGCCGCATAGCCGATGGTGGCGTACAACTCGGCCCGGGTCTGCATCTCACCCAGCAGGGCCTGGGTGCTGCCGTCCCGCGCCAGGGTGGCGTACAACTTCTCCTGCGCCTTGGCCGCCACCCGCAGGCTGGAGGCTGGAGGCTGGCCAGATCACCATGCGGTAGCCCATCTCCTGGAATTCATCCGCCGTGAAGAAGGGCGTGTGGCCGAACTCCGTCATGTTGCCCCGGATTGGGATTGGGGCCCGGTTACACGGCCCCTGTCGGGGGGTGGGTGGTTGATGGAAAACGGTGGCGCGTGGAGGGAGCTTCAGGGCAGATGCCCTAAAAATTCCACTTATATTTGATGATTATTTCTTAGTTCCCTCTTGAGTTTTAATTCGATCATATTTTAAAAATTAATAGGGGATGTGGTTTCGCGATGTGGGAGAAACGCAATGGTGTGGTTTGCCGTTCTGAAGTTCGCCGGGCCAAAACTGGGCACGTTTATGATTGAAGGGCTTATCGACAAAATCGGGGGTGAAGATGCCCAACGCCTGAAAGCCAGTCTTCTCGGTAAAGACGACGGTAGGGTCGAGAAATATTTCAAAGACATCGACAAACGGCTCACGGAAATCAAGGGGATTGTCCAGAGCACCGAGTTGGAGCTTCTTTTCGCGAATTACAACAAGGCTCATGAAGACATCGGCGTCATGCGCAGTGCCTTCGAAGCTCACCTTGAAAAGCCGATCAATGATCAGGACCGACAGAACGCATGCCGTGACGTGTTAAGAAAGGACGGTGTTCTCAGAAAAGCACGTGACATGATTGTGGCTCTTACGAATATAAAATTTCCAAGTAACAAGTCAACGTTATCTGATTTTTCAAAAATAATTTTGAGAGACAATGACGGGATCGATGTATTCAGTTACTGCGAACGGATGAGGGATGTCACAGAGCATCTGAAGGTTACCTTATTAGGGGTGTCAGTATTACATCAAATATGTCAGGACGAAATCATTGATCGAAAGCTGATCAAGGATGTGGAGATTGCCCCCTCTGAGATCGTAACGGTTGACAATCATCTCAAGGAAATCATCAAACCGTGGGATGACGTCCGCTCACTGTTCAACCGTGTGGCGGAAGGAGGCGGCCATGTGGTTCTCCAGCACTGGGACAGCAAAAACTATCTTACCGGTTATGGGCCGGGCGAGCCGTTGAGCGACGACGTGCCCTTCGTGTCTTACTACAACCCCGTTTTCCCCGTCAGTGGACAGGGGATGCCGCAAATCTTCGTTCATGAACAGGCGAAGGGACAAGTTAGTATTAATAAACATTCGAAGCTATATTTCGATGACGTTGGGGGCGCCGAACTCGTGGCGAAAAAGTTGTTGGCCGGGACGTTGACGCCCGACGACCAGAAAATGATCAAGAATTGGCTGGTGGTGTTGGAGCCTTCGCTTCAGCAATGGCGGGTGGTGCGCAAACATGAAGGCGACGCCACCATCCTGATGTTCGTGCATGTGAAGAGTGGCCAGGCGCTCGCCGGCGTTACGCAGTCTCGCATTTATCTCAGCCCGTTCGATCCGGCGAAAGAATTGACCTGGTGGCAGCCCGTTCTGACCAAAAACGGCGCCGGGAAATATGATGACCGGCTTATCGTGCTGAAACACTGGGGGGATCACAAGGTCCTGGATGCGAACGGAACTTGTGTCTATTCCGGCAATAGGACTGTCCAGCACGACAACAAATTCATGAAGTGGCACGTTGAGGAAGGGGTGAAGGCTCTTGTCTCCTGAGGGCGGCGCCATGCTGCTGGCGACCCTATGGTCACCAGCGTCGGGATGAGGTCATGTGGGGTGGCGCCGCCATTTTCCGGGGTGGCGCCAACATGATACGCGGGTTGGCTTGTCACACGATCCCCGCCAGTCCGCGCGCTGTCGCCAGGAAGGCGTCAACATGCGCAGGCTCGGTGTTCCACGCCGTCACCAGGCGGTTCACCGGGCCGTCCCAGCGGTAGAAGTGGAAGCCGGCGGCCTCGAGGCCTGCGGTCATGGGCTCCGGCATGATGGCGAAGACCTCGTTGGCCTGCACGGGGCTGCGCAGGCCGACGCCGGGCAGGGCGCCCAGGCCCTGGGCCAGGCGGGCGGCCATGGCGTTGGCGTGGGTGGCCAGGCGCAGCCACAGGCCGTCGGTCAGGTAGGCGTCCAGCTGCGCCGACAGGAACCGCATCTTGGAGAACAAATGGCCGGCGCGCTTGCGGCGATAGCCGAAGCTGTCCGCCAGGGCCTTGTCGAAGAAGATCACCGCCTCCGCCGCCAAGGCGCCGTTCTTGGTGGCGCCGAAGGACAGCACGTCCACCCCGGCGCGCCAGGTGATGTCGGCCGGGGCGCAGGCCAAATGGGCGACGGCGTTGGCGAAGCGGGCGCCGTCCATGTGCACCCGCAGCTTGTGGCCGCGGGCGATGTCGGCCAGGGCCGCCACCTCGTCAGGCGTGTAGACGGTGCCGGACTCCGTCGCCTGGGTCAGGGACAAGGCCGCAGGCTGCACGTGGTGGACGAAACCGGCGCCGCCCTTTTCCAGTGCGGTGGCCAGGGTGCCGGTGTCGATCTTGCCGTGGGCACCGGGCAGGGGCATCAGCTTGGCGCCGCCGGACAGCAGTTCCGGCGCGCCGCACTCATCCACCTGGATGTGCGCCTCATCATGGCAATAGATGGCGCCGTATGGTGGGGTGAGGACGGACAGGGCCAACGCGTTGGCGGCGGTGCCGGTGGCCACCGGAAACACGGTCACGTCCGTCTCGAACAGTTCCGCCAAATCCCGGGTCACCCGCTCCGTCAGCGGGTCGGCCCCGTAGGAGGGCACCGCCCCCTCGTTGGCGGCGGCCAAGGCGGCCAGGATCTCAGGCGCGCAGCCCACCACGTTGTCGCTCATGAAATTCATCGACGACCGTCTGCCTCAGTCGGTGAAGGGGAAGGCATGATCAGGTGGGGTGCCCCGAAAGGGGAAGCAGAAAATCACGGAATTCCGCAGTTTTCGCCGAGAAAGCTGTAATATTGGTGCGGGCAAGGGGGTGCCGAATTGGCGCGTCGATTACCTGACGAACGCCATTAAATCTCTGTCATGAAGCGCAATTACGCTGGTCGCACGCCAGACTGTGTGACCGTAATCACGGCGTACGAGGAACTTGCGGGCGCATCGTCTGGTTGGGTTCAGAATGGTTAAGTGCAGGCGCCCCACTTGTGGAAGATGGGGTGTCCGGCGAAGTGGTTCCAGTGGCGGCCGCGATTTGGCCCTTCCCGGTGTTGGGATCCAGCAGAATGATCTGCTGCGCCCCGCCGCTTAGGGTCACCTGGACGGCCAGGCGGCTGCCCACGGTGGTCATGGCCTCGATGTGGCTGCCCTCGGGCAGTGTCAGCAACGGGGCCGCAGCCGTCGGCGACGGCGCGCCACCCGCGACAGGCGGGGTGGCGGCATGGCCGAAGGCGCGGGGATGCATGGGATCGGTGGCCCGCCGCCAGATCTCAACCCCGATGAAGGTGAAACCGGCGACGATCAGTACGCCCATGACGACGAGGAAGAACTTTATTGTCCGCACTTGCTTCAACCATCTGTGCCGCCCCAGGCCAGCCTGCCGAAACCGGCCACGGCGCGTTCGCGACCGTGGCGGGCGGGGGCGGGGCTGACCGCGTGGCCCTGGCCGCGCCGGTGGTGGAAGAGGCGGGTGATGAGGAGTTGGACGGTGAGGAGGCCGGGGTTGCCCTGCTGTCCGTCACCATCCCCGACACCGCCGCCCGTGACCGGCTGGACAAGGCCCTGGCCCAGTTGCTGCCGGAGGCCGCGGGCCTGACCCGTTCGCGCCTTCAGGCGCTGATCGGGGAGGGCCGCGTGACCTTGGCCCAACCGGGCGGCCAGACCATAGACGACGCATCATACCGGGTCAAACCCGGGCAGGTGTTCCAGGTCGCGGTACCGGCGCCGGAGCCGGCCCTGCCGGTGGCGCAGGACATCCCGCTGACCATCGTGTTCGAGGATGACGACCTGCTGGTGATCGACAAGGTCGCCGGCATGGTGGTGCATCCGGCGGCCGGCAATCCCGACGGCACGCTGGTCAATGCCCTGCTGTTCCATTGCGGCGATCGCCTGTCCGGCATCGGCGGCGTGCGCCGGCCGGGCATCGTGCACCGCCTGGACAAGGATACCAGCGGCCTGATGGTGGTGGCCAAGTCCGACCGCGCCCATGGCGGCCTGTCCGCCCAGTTCGCCGACCGCACCCTGTCGCGCACCTATCACGCGGTGGTGTGGGGCGCGCCGGCGGCGGGACAGGGGGAGGTCGAGGGCAACATCGGCCGGCACCCGACGGACCGCAAGCGCATGGCCGTGGTGACCAAGGGCGGCAAGCCGGCGTTGACCCGCTGGCGCACGCTCACCCGTTTCGGCCTGCTGGCCACGCATGTGGAATGCAAGCTGGCCACCGGCCGCACCCACCAGATCCGGGTGCATATGGCGCAGATCGGCCATCCCCTGGTGGGCGATCCGCTGTACGGCAAGGTCCGGCCCACCGGTGCCCTGGGCGCCCGCCTGAAAGAGGCGGCCCCCCGGGCCCAGGCCGAACTTCTCGGTTTCAGGCGGCAAGCGTTGCATGCAAAGGACATCGCCTTCCGTCACCCGGTCAGCGGTGACATGCTGGCCTTCACCAGCGCCTTGCCTGCCGACCTTGCAACGCTGCTCTCTAGTTTAGAATGATTGTAAAGTATGGTCAGATAGGCCCCTTGGGCGTATGCTGATCAATGTGTCACCCCAACCCCGACCGGGGGGCTCAAGCAGAGCATCCGGTGCGGGGGGACCGCCCGAAGATCGGGGGTCCTGAACCTTGGAAAGGTTGTTGACCATGGCCACATTGCCCGCCATCCCCGCCATCAGTTCGGAATCCAGCCTGTCCCGCTATCTGCAGGACATCCGCAAGTTTCCGATGCTGGAACCGCAACAGGAATTCATGCTGGCCAAGCGCTGGCAGGAGCATGAGGACGGTGCCGCCGCCCATCATCTCGTGACCAGCCACCTGCGCCTTGTGGCCAAGATCGCCATGGGCTATCGCGGGTACGGCCTGCCGCTGTCCGAGCTCATCTCCGAAGGCAACGTCGGCATGATGCAGGCGGTGAAGCGCTTCGACCCCGACCGCGGCTTCCGCCTGGCCACCTACGCCATGTGGTGGATCCGGGCCGCCATCCAGGAATACATCCTGCATAGCTGGAGCCTGGTGAAGATGGGCACGACGGCGGCGCAGAAGAAGCTGTTCTTCAACCTGCGCAAGCTGAAGGGCCAGATGCAGGCCATCGAGGACGGCGACCTGTCGCCCGAGACGGTGACCGCCATCGCCACCAAGCTGGACGTGCCGGAACAGGACGTGGTGTCCATGAACCGCCGCCTGGGCGCCCCCGACCACAGCCTGAACGCGCCCCTGCGCGTGGATGGTGAGGGCGAGTGGCAGGATTGGCTGGTCGATGACACCGAAAGCCAGGAAATCCGTCTGGGCGACCAGGAGGAGTTGGGCAAGCGCAAGGCCCTGCTGGCCGGTGCCATGAAGGGCCTGAACGACCGCGAACGCCGCATCCTGGCGGAGCGCCGCCTGCGTGACGATCCCACCACGCTGGAGGATCTGTCGCAGGAGTTCGGCATCAGCCGTGAGCGTGTGCGCCAGATCGAGGTGCGGGCGTTCGAGAAGCTGCAGAAGGCCGTGCGCAACGCGGCGCTGGAAACGCACCTCGCGTAAGCCAGGCGGTGGCACGGGATCTGGCTTCAGCGTGGCCTCAAGTCAACGGAACGGCGGGACCTTCGGGTTCCGCCGTTGCCGTTTGCGCGGGGCGCCGGTCAGCCGGGGATCTTGGCGTCCGCCCGGCAGGCGGCGGTGATGGGCTGGATCTTGCTGGCCACTTCGGGCGGCATCACGGTCACGCCGTGGCGTTCCTGGTCGGCGATGCTGTTGATCTCGGCATCGCTGAGGGCGGCGTTCAACCGGGTGGCGGTGCAGGAGCAGAAGCCCTGGATCTGGTCATCGGAAAGCCGGCCGGCCGCTGAGCCGCGCGCCGTCTTGACGCACTGCGCCGTCATGCTCTCGCCCATGGTCTTGCGGACGGCGGCGACGTCCGGGTGGTTGGTTCGGTAGAGCGTGAAGGCGAAGCCGGCTGCTGCGGCGGCGAGAACGGCGATAATGATCAGCACCGTCTTTTGCGGTGTCCGCTTCGCTTCTGTATTCGCGTCGTTGTCCTGGGCGCTCATGCGCGTACTCCGTTCCGCCGGGACGGCCCGGCATCATGAGCCGGGCAGATCGTGCAGGAGCGTAAGTTAGGGCGGCGGGGCCTATTGAGAACTATGCCTTTGGTCTTATCCGGCTATTTGGCGCTAGGGTGAAGGCGTGACCTACCTTGGTATGATTACTACCCTTGGCGCTGATAACCGGGAGAAACCTGCGACTGGTGCCCCGGCTCCCCAGGTATTGAGGTGCCGACCATTGGAAAATCGCACCCTGGAGCGATCTTGTGTGGTAATAAACAATTTATAATAATTAGCCTGTTATTGTTCCGCCTCATTATGTGACGCGCAGCCAGAGTTTGCATATCATTGATGGAGATCATTTACCAAACTTACCTATCCGAAAGGTCAGGCCCTGATTAATTGCCCTATTGCTGATCTTTCCTTAAGGGTCCACTGATAGGGGATAGGCTCACGCCTCCGCGGATTTTGAGAGCCCTTACTGACATGATGCACAAGGCCAACGTCGATAGTCTCGATATCGGTTACCGCAAGCTTTCAGCGGCGGAGCTGGATCAGGCTTTGGCCTTGCACCTGCGTTACCTGCAGGGCCAGCGGGGCGGGGCCCGGGCCAGCCTGAAATTCTGCGACCTGTCGCATGCCATGCTGCGCCGGCGGGTGCTGGCCGGGGCCGACCTGACGGGCGCCCGACTCAGCGATGCCGATTTGTCCGATGCCGACCTGCGCTCCGCCTGTCTGTTCGGGGCCGATCTGCGGCGCGCCAAGTTGGAACGCGCAACGCTGATCCGGGCGGATCTGCGGGGGGCGGCCTTGCGCGGCGCCCGCATGCAGCGTGCAGTGATGTCGGAATCGGACCTGCGCGACGGCTACCTGATGCGGTCCAAGAACGGGGAACTGACACCCACGGCCCAGGGGCACTCCTCAGCCGAACTGACCGAGGCGGCGATGACCCGCGCCGACCTCAGTTATGCCAAGCTGTCCAACGCCTTCGTCATGCAGACCGACCTGCGCGACACCGACCTGCGCGGCGCCGTCTTCGTCAAGGCGGACCTCAGCGGTTCCGACCTGACGGGCTGTAACCTGGAGGGGGCGGACCTGTCGGAGGCCAACCTCAGCGGCACCAAGCTGGACGGTGCCGTGCTGACCCGCGCCCTGCTGCGCAACACCAACCTGGCCAAGGCCAGCCTGTTGGGCGCCCTGCTGGACGATGTCGACCTGTCCTTCGCCAACCTGACCGGCGCCGACATGGTGCGCCGCCTGGATGATATCGAGGGCGTGGTGGGGCACACGCTGCGCGAGCACCGCCTGTGGATCCTGAGCAACGGCGGCAAGGGCAAGCGCGCGGACCTGTCGGCCATCGACCTCAGCGGCCAGGATCTGTCCAACCTCAACCTGTCCGCCGCCATCCTGAAGCAGGCGAACTTCAAGGGTTCCAACCTCAGCGGCACGGTGCTGGCCATGGCCGACCTGTCCATGGCCGACATGCGCAACACCGTGCTGATCGGCGCCGACCTGCGCGGCGCCTGCCTGGAACGGGCCACGCTGCACGATGCCGACCTCAGCAACGCGATGGCCTGCCCGATGGACTTGCGTAACGGCCACGAATGGCCCACCAATTTCAGCAAGGCGCGTCTGGTGCGGGCCAACCTGGCCGGTGCCGACCTGACCGCCGCCCGCATGGAGGACAGCGACTTGACCCAGGGCAACTTGCGCAACGCCATCATGACCGGCGCCAGCCTGACCGACGCCGTCATGACCCAGGCCGACTTGCGGGAGGCGGACATCCGCAATATCGACTTCCGCGGTGCCAAGAACCTGGCCCTGGACGCCACCCCCGCCTGATCCGACGGAGCCACCGATGACCGACAGGCCGGACAAGACACCCCCAGGGGCCCCGCAGGGCGACCTGCAACTCACCGACCGCCGCCGGGCGGTTCGCGCCTCCGGCGACTTCTACCCCCTGCGTCTCGGCCGCTGGCGCGCGCGCATGGTCGACTGGTCGGCCACGGGGATCGGCATTGAACTTCCCCACGGCACGTCGGAATACAAGGTGGGGCAGCACCTGAACATCAGCATCCATAGCGACCTGACCAACGCCGTGGCCCTGTTCCCCATCGTCGTCCGCCGCGTCAGCCCGGGCGACCGCGTCCTGGGCGCCGACTTCGTCAATGGCGGGGAGGATGCCGCCCTGTTCCTGGCCACCCTGGGCCTGACCGGCGACCTGCCGGTGGCGGGCTGAGGCGCAGACCGGGGGCGGAATCAGCCGCGCGTGACTTTACGGATCTTCCAGGCACCGTGGTCCTGTTGTGACACGCTTCCGCAGCCGATCGCGCTTATGGTCTTGTCTTCCGCTCATGGCATGGGGGCCGACGTGGCGACGAGCAAGGCCACGATCGTGGCGACGAACAGAAAGGGTATCGCCAGCCATAACGCCACGACCCACCACTTCATCGTTGGCCGTACCAGCGGTTCCAGTGGCGGGGCGTAAGACATGCTGGTGGCCACGCTGGCCAAAGGCGGCCCCGACGGCGAAGCGGCGTCGGCGATGGGGCCGGCGGCAAACGACGCTTGGGCTTTCGCTTTATAGGCCAGTTCCCGTTGCGTGCGCATGAGCGCTTCCAACCGCGGCATCGACATGGTGAAGTCGTCGTTCAAAAGCAAGCTGCTGCCGTCGAGCGGAGCGGCGGACGAACCAACGCCAATGAACAGCAGGCTCCGTCGGGCACGCCCGACACCCCTGGGCAGGATTTCCAGTTTCGTCAGGTCCAACCAGCGCCGGCGAATGATGGAGCCGCCGCGCTTCAGGGTGAAGCCTTGATCGTCTAGATTCAGTACCAACGCGTCAGGGCGCAAGGGCCACCAGAAAATCGCCATCGCCAGCACGCTGACCGTCAGCGCCATGATAATGTCGAACACAGATGCCACTCCCTTGCCCTCAAGCTGTCTCACGATCAGGCCGATCGGTGGAGCCAGCATCAGCCATAAGCCCTTGGCGAAATTGGCGAGGCGACTTTGCGAACTGCGTTCAAGAATAACGGAGAACGGGACGGCGGTTTCCATGATGGTCCCCAAGCGAAGGGCGGAATGCCCAGCGCCCGTAATCATCTACCCCGTCATGATCCCTTAGGCCCGCTGTTCCCACCATGCACCCATGACGGGAATGCGTTGGGCGGCAATACCACCCCGTCAGTAAGCCTGCCCGCCGACCACCCGTCCCACGCAGGTGTTGCCGCCCAGCCAGTAGGCCAGTTCCGCTGGGCGGCTGACATCCCACAGGGCGAGGTCGGCGTCGAAACCCACGGCCAACTGGCCCTTGGTGGCGCCCAGTCCCAGGGCCGTCGCGGCGTGGCGGGTGCAGCCGGCCAGCGCCTCCTCCGGTGTCAGGCGGAAATGGGTGCAGGCCAGCGACATCATCAGGGGCAGGGACAGGGCGGGGGAGGTGCCGGGGTTGCAGTCGGTGGCGATGGCCATGGGAATGCCGCGCGCCCGCATGCCCGCCACGGGCGGCAGCTTGGTCTCGCGCAGCATGTGGAAGGCGCCGGGCAGCAGTACGGCCACCGTGCCGGCCGCCGCCATGGCGTCCAGGCCGGTGTCGGACGTGTATTCCAGATGGTCGGCCGACAGGGCGCCGAAGCGGGCGGCCAGGGCGGCCCCACCGGTATCGCTCAACTGGTCGGCGTGCAGCTTGACGGCAAGGCCGTGGGCTTGCGCCGCCTCGAACACGCGGGCGGTTTCGTCAGGGGTGAAGGCGATGCCCTCGCAGAAGGCGTCGACCGCGTCGGCCAGGCCTTCGTTTGCCGCCCGGGGGATCATGGCGTCGCACACCAGATTCAGATAGGCGGCGCGGCCGGCGGCATCTTTGGTGTCGGGGGGCAGGGCGTGGGCGCCCAGGAGCGTCGTGCGCACGGTGACCGGGAAGTCGGCACCCAGCCGCCGGGCCACGCGCAGCAGCCGCAACTCGTTCTCCAGATCCAGGCCGTAGCCGGACTTGATCTCCACCGTCGTGACGCCCTCGGCCATCAGAGCCCGTAGGCGGCGGGCGGCCAGGGCGTACAGGGTCTCATCACTGGCGGCGCGGGTCTCGCGCACCGTGTGGGCGATGCCGCCGCCGGATTGTGAAATTTCAGAATAACTGGCGCCGTTCAGGCGCAATTCAAATTCCGTCACCCGCTCACCACCGAACACCAGGTGGGTATGGCAATCCACCAGGCCCGGCGTGATCCAGCGGTCGCCGGCATCGTGCACCGTCCGCGCCAGCGCCTGCGGCTCCCCCGGCAGGTCGGATCGCGCGCCAACCCAAGCGATTCGGCCATCCTTCACCGCCAGGGCGCCATTTTCGATGGCCCCATAAGGGCTTGGGGAACCCGCCGCCATGGTCGCCAGCCGGGCGTTCAGCCACAGGCCGTCCCAAAGGGGAAAGCCGGTGGACATGGCGGCAGGGGGCGTGGGGGACATGGGGTTTCTCCGGATGGATTACTGACAGGTCAGATGATGCGACAGGTCTTTACGGCCCGTCAATCCGCCGCTAGGATGCGCCCACATCCCCGCAACGGCCACTCCAAACCAAGGGGCGGCGGGTTCAAGGGCCCCAGGGTCGGCCTTTCGGTGGCGGTTCAGGAAAGAGGCATGTCAATGGGCGCACCCGTTTCCCCGGCATCGGCCGGCACCGTGCCGCATGGGTTGTTCGCTGATCATGCGCTGCTGCCCGCCGGCTGGGCGCGCAACGTGCGCTTCACCCTTGGTGCCGACGGCCTGATCCAGGCGGTGACGGTGGACAGCCAGCCGGCGCCGGGCGATGAACGCCTGGCCGGCACGGTGGTTCCCGGCATGCCCAACGTCCATTCCCACAGCTTCCAGCGTGCCATGGCCGGCCTGGCCGAACGCTGCAACGCCAAGGGCGACAGCTTCTGGACCTGGCGGGAGATCATGTACGCCTTCCTGGAACGGCTGACGCCGGACCAGGTGCGGGCCATCAGCGCCCAGCTGTATGTGGAGATGCTGACCGCCGGCTACACCGCGGTGGCGGAGTTCCACTACCTGCACAACGACGCCGACGGCCACGCCTATCTGGACCCCGCCACCCTGTCCTGGTCCATCCTGGAGGCGGGGGCCGAGGCCGGCATCGCCCTGACCCACATCC
Organism: Azospirillaceae bacterium; assembly: GCA_028283825.1. NCBI lineage: Bacteria > Pseudomonadati > Pseudomonadota > Alphaproteobacteria > Rhodospirillales > Azospirillaceae > Azospirillaceae bacterium. The sequence goes on from JAPWJW010000005.1 coordinate 650,807, forward strand.
CTGTCCTCTATATGCGCGGCGGCTTTGACGACCGGCCGCTTAAGGGCGGGCAGCGGCGCTTCGCCGGCACGCCGGACAGCATGATGACGCTGGTCGATACGCTGGCGCCATCGTTGAAGGTCGACCAGCGCCTGGGCCTGGCCCTGCATTCCCTGCGCGCCGTGGGGCCCGGGCCGCTGGCCGAGACCGTGGCCGGCTGGACCGCGCGGGACGCCGCCGGCCCCATCCACATCCATGCCGCCGAACAGCCGCTGGAGGTGACGGACAGCCTGGCCGCCACCGGGCGCCGCCCGGTGGAATGGTTGCTGGAGAATGCGGGCGTGGACCGCCGCTGGTGCTTCATCCACGCCACCCACATGACGGCGGAGGAGGCCCAGGGCCTGGCGCGCAGCGGTGCGGTCGCCGGCTTGTGCCCGACGACGGAGGGCAACCTGGGCGACGGCTTCTTCCGCCTGGAAACCTTCCTGAAGGCCGGCGGCGCCTTCGGCATCGGCACCGACAGCCATGTGACCATCGACCCGCGCGAGGAACTGCGCTGGCTGGATTACGGCCAGCGGCTTCTGACAGGTCAGCGTTCGTTCGAGGCCGGCAACCCCCATGTCGGCGCCCGGCTGTGGCAGGCGGCGCTGGCCGGCGGCGCCCAGGCGCTGGGCCGCCCCTGCGGTGCCCTGGCTGTCGGGGCCAAGGCCGATCTGCTGGTGCTGGATAACGACCATCCCAGCCTGTGGTGCCGCGAGGGCGACCGGCTGCTGGATGCCCTGGTCTTCGCCCGCCAGGGCGGCAACCCCGTGCGCCACGTCATGGTGGGGGGGCGCTGGGCGGTGCGTGACGGCATGCACCCGAAGGCCGAGGCCATCGCCCACCGTTACCGCGCGGCTGTGGCCGCCCTGCAAGCCGATCTTTGAGATTTCCTGTTCATAAGGAACGATCCCATGTCCACCCGTCTCGACAATTCCCGCATCATCCGCAGCCCGCGCGGCGCCACCCTGAACGCCAAGTCCTGGGCCGCCGAGGCGCCCTTGCGCATGCTGATGAACAATCTGGATCCCGAGGTGGCGGAACGGCCGGAGGAACTGACCGTCTATGGCGGCATCGGCCGGGCGGCGCGCGATTGGGAAAGTTTCGACCGTATTGTCGAAACGCTGAAGCGCCTGGAAAACGACGAGACCCTGCTGGTGCAGTCAGGCAAGCCGGTGGGCGTGTTCCGCACCCATGCCGACGCGCCGCGCGTGCTGATCGCCAATTCCAACCTGGTGCCGCGCTGGGCCACCTGGGACCATTTCAACGAATTGGACCGCGCCGGCCTGATGATGTACGGCCAGATGACGGCCGGGTCGTGGATCTACATCGGCAGCCAGGGCATCGTCCAAGGCACCTATGAGACGTTTGTCGAGATGGGCCGCCGCCACTTCGGCGGCAGCATGAAGGGCAAGTGGATCCTGACCGCCGGCCTGGGTGGCATGGGCGGGGCGCAGCCCTTGGCCGCCACCATGGCCGGGGCTAGCATGCTGGCCGTGGAATGTCAGCCCAGCCGTATCGAGAAGCGGCTGGAAACCCGCTACCTGGACCGCCGCACCGACAGCCTGGAGCAGGCCATCACCTGGATCGAGGCGGCGCATGCCGAGGGCAAGGCCATCTCCGTCGGCCTGCTGGGCAACGCGGCGGACGTGTTCCCCGACCTGGTGCGCCGCGCCCGGCAGGATGCGCGCTACCGTCCCGACGCGGTGACCGACCAGACCTCCGCCCACGATCCGGCCAATGGCTATCTGCCCAAGGGTTGGTCCCTGGCCCAGTGGGAAGAGATGCGGGCCAAGGACGGCAAGGCCGTCGCCGCCGCCGCGCGCACCAGCATCGTGGACCATGTCCAGGCCATGCTGGACTTCCACGCCATGGGCATTCCCGTGGTGGACTACGGCAACAACATCCGTCAGGTGGCGAAGGATGAGGGCGTGGCCGACGCCTTCGCCTTTCCGGGATTCGTCCCGGCCTACATCCGGCCGCTGTTCTGCGAGGGCAAGGGCCCCTTCCGCTGGGCCGCCCTGTCGGGCGATCCGGAAGACATCTGGAAGACGGATGCCAAGGTGAAGGAACTGATGCCCGACGATGCCCACCTGCACAACTGGCTGGACATGGCGCGTGAGCGCATTGCCTTCCAGGGCCTGCCGGCGCGCATCTGCTGGCTGGGCCTGGGCGACCGCCACCGCATCGGCCTGGCCTTCAATGAGATGGTGGCCAAGGGCGAACTGAAGGCCCCGGTGGTCATCGGTCGCGACCATCTGGACAGCGGCAGTGTGGCCAGCCCCAACCGTGAGACGGAGGCGATGAAGGACGGGTCGGACGCCGTGTCCGACTGGCCGCTGCTGAACGCCCTGCTGAACTGCGCGTCCGGCGCCACCTGGGTGTCGCTGCACCATGGCGGCGGCGTGGGCATGGGGTATTCGCAGCATTCCGGCATGGTGCTGCTGTGCGACGGCACGGATGATGCCGCCCGGCGCATCGGGCGTGTGCTGTGGAACGACCCGGCCACCGGCGTCATGCGCCATGCCGACGCCGGTTACGACATCGCCATCGACTGCGCCCAGCGCCACGGCCTGGACCTGCCCATGCTGGCCAAGTGACCGCCATGGAACCGGTTTTCACCTTCCGGCAGGGGACGGCGCCGCTGCTGATCTCCTTCCCCCATGTCGGCCTTCAGGTGCCGGCGGACATCTCGTCCCGCCTGGTACCGGAGGCGCACGCCCTGGTCGATACCGACTGGTTCGTCGATGCGCTGTACGACTTCGCGGCTGAGTTGGGGGCATCCACCCTGGTGGCGGGCTACAGCCGCTATGTCGTGGATTTGAACCGCCCGGCCGACGACGCCAACCTCTACCCCGGCCAGGCCGGCACCGGCCTGATCCCGGAGGTGATGTTCGACGGCACGCCCCTGTACCTGGGCGGGCAGGGGCCGGACGCGGCGGAGAAGGCGGCCCGGGTGGCGACATACTGGCAGCCCTACCACGCCCAGTTGGCGTCGGAGCTGGAGCGGCTGAAAGCCCAACACGGCTACGCCCTGCTGTGGGACGCGCATTCCATCGCGGCATTGGTGCCGCGCCTGTTCGACGGGCGGCTGCCCGACCTGAACCTGGGCAGCAACGCCGGCGCGTCCTGTGATGCCGGCATCGCCGCCGCCGTGCTGGCGGCGGGTGAGGGGCGGGGCTACAGCGCCGTGCTGAACGGCCGCTTCAAGGGCGGGCACATCACCCGCCATTACGGCCAGCCGGCCGATCACGTGCATGCCTTGCAGTTGGAGCTGTCGCAGGACACTCATCTATCGCCCGGCCTGGTGCCGGCGCTGGACGCCGAACGCTGCGGTCGCTTGCGCCCCGTCCTTCGTTCCATGATCGAAATATTCCTGACCCAGGCTGCTGAACTTTACGCCTGATATCTTTTCCCGGAGCCCCCGTGCCATGCACACCCTGACCCTGATCCCCGGCCGCCTGACCCTCGCCGACCTGCGCGCCACCCTGGCCGGCCCCACCACTCTGGTGGTGGATGACGCCACCCTGGCGAATGCCGAGAAGTCGGCCGCCACGGTGAACGCCGTCATGGCCGCCGGCCGCACGGCCTATGGCATCAACACCGGTTTCGGCCTGCTGGCCAAGACCCGCATCGGCAACGACCAACTGTCGCAGTTGCAGCGCAACCTGGTGCTGAGCCACGCGGTGGGCACCGGCCCGCTGCTGGATGATTCCATCGTCCGCCTGGTCCTGGTGCTGAAGATCGCCAGCCTGGCGCGGGGATATTCCGGCGTGCGCGGCAGCGTCATCCAGGCGCTGGTGGCCCTGCTGAACCACGGCGTCCATCCCTGCATCCCGTCCAAGGGCTCCGTCGGCGCCTCGGGTGACCTGGCGCCCTTGGCGCACCTGGTGGCGCCGCTGCTGGGCGTGGGCGAGGTGCGGGTGGACGGCCAGATCCTGCCGGCCACCGAGGGCATCAGGCGCGCCGGCCTGGTGCCCATGGAACTGGGGCCGAAGGAAGGCCTGGCGCTGCTGAACGGCACCCAGGTGTCCACCGCCCTGGCGCTGAACGGCCTGTTCGCGGCCGAGCGTGTGTTCCAGGCGGCCTTGACCACCGGCGGCCTGTCGGTCGACGCGGCGCGTGGTTCCGATACGCCGTTCGACGCCCGCATCCATGAGCTGCGCGGCCAGAAGGGCCAGATCGACACGGCCGCCACCTTACCGCCGCCTGCTGGACGGCAGTGCCGTCCGCGCCAGCCACCTGGATTGCGAGCGGGTGCAGGACCCCTATTGCCTGCGCTGCCAGCCGCAGGTGATGGGCGCCTGCCTGGACCAGTTGCGCATGGCGGCCGGCACCTTGCTGATCGAGGCGAACGCCGTCACCGACAACCCGCTGGTCTTCCCCGACACGGGCGACATCCTGTCCGGCGGTAATTTCCACGCCGAACCGGTGGCCTTCGCGGCCGACCAGATCGCCCTGGCCCTGGCGGAGATCGGCAACCTGTCGGAACGGCGCATCGCCATGCTGGTGGACCCGCATCACAGCGGCGGCCTGCCGGCCTTCCTGGTCAAGGACGGCGGCATCAATTCCGGTTTCATGATCGCCCACGTCACGGCGGCCGCCTTGGCCAGCGAGAACAAGGGCCTGGCCCATCCGGCCTCGGTCGACAGCATCCCGACGTCCGCCAACCAGGAGGACCATGTTTCCATGGCGACCTGGGCCGCCCGCCGCCTGATCGAGATGGCGGACAACGCCGCCGGCATCGTCGGTATCGAGGCGCTGGCCGCCATCCAGGGCCTGGAATTCCACCTGCCGCTGCGGACGTCTACGCCGCTGGAACAGGCCCGGGCCAAGCTGCGCACCGTGGTCCCGGCCTACGACCAGGACCGCTACTTCGCCCCCGACATCGCCGCCGCCAAGGCGCTGGTGGTGAACGGGGATCTGGGCGCGGGGCTGGTGTTCGCGTAAGAGGGGGGCCTGGCGGCGGAGCAACGGAGGGAAGCGGGCCTTGACCACCACTGAGGAACGCTTGAGCGAACGGGCCTATCAGGGCTTGCGCGCCGACATCATGCTTTGCCGCCTGCTGCCGGGCCAGCGGGTCAGTGAGGCCTTGCTGGCCGACCGGCTGGGGTTCGGCAAGGCGCCGGTGCGCACGGCCCTGGCCCGCCTGTGCCAGGAAGGGCTGATGGCGGCGCGGGCGCGCAGTGGCTTCACCGTGGCGCCCATCACGCCGGAAGATATCATGCACTGCTTCCAGGTCCGCCTGGCGCTGGAGCCCATGGCCGGGCGGCTGGCGGCGGGCCGCCTGACTACAGCGCATGTGCGTCGGCTGGCGCGCGCCACCACCATCACGGTGGACCCGGATGACCCCGATCAGCACCGCAAGATTCTGGAGGCCGACCAGGATTTCCATGAGACCATCGCCGAAGCCTCGGGCAACCCGCGCTTGCAGCAGATCCTGCGGAACCTGTTTGAACGGGGGCAGCGCCCGCTTTTCATGGGCATCCCCCAGTCCGAAGGGGCGGACGCCTACCGGGCCGGCAGCCAGCCGGTGCTGGCCGCATTGATCGCCGGCGATGGCGAGAAGGCCGCCCAGCTGCTCTACGAACACGTCTACACCGGCCAGGCTTTTGTCATCGAGGCGGTGCTGCGCCAGTACCCGTCCCTGGAAGAGGACGGGGGCGAGTAAAAAATTTGATCGGGGACGGGATCGGCCAAGGGGACGGGTGCGGCCCGAACGTGCTAGGACGGGGATAACTGTATGGCAGGGCGCCCTTTTGAGTGCCGCCCGCCGCTTGGTCATGAATGGGGAAAGGGTCGGGCATGGGGTTGTGGACGGTGAAGCCGGTCGACGCGCTGATCGCGGCCGGTGAGGGGGACAAGGGTGCCGCCAAGCTGACGCGCGGCCTGGGCACCCTGGATCTGATCCTGGCGGGCGTGGGGTGCACGGTGGGGGCCGGCATCTTCGTCATGACGGGATCGCAGGCAGCCACCCATGCCGGGCCGGCCGTGGCGTTGTCCTTCGCCTTCGCGGCCTTGGCCTGCCTGTTCGCCGGCCTGTGTTTCGCCGAGTTGGCGACCGTCATCCCGGTGGCGGGCAGCGCCTACAGCTACACCTACGCCACCCTGGGTGAGATCGTCGCCTGGCTGGTCGGCTGGAACCTGATCCTGGAATACATGATCAGCGGGTCCGCCGTGGCGGTGGGCTTCTCCGGCTACCTCAACGCCTTCCTGGGCCAATGGGGCATCCATCTGCCGGCCAGTGTCGCATCCGCACCCCTGGCCTATTCCGACCAGGAGGGCTTCACCTGGACCGGGGCCCTGATCAACGGGCCGGCGGTGTTCATCATCGCCCTGTGCGGCGTGATCCTCAGCCTGGGCATCAAGGAAACGGCGCGTTTCAACAACATCTCCGTCGCCATCAAGGTCGGCGCCATGATCCTGTTCGCGGGCGTGGGCATCTTCTATGTCGATACCGCCAACTGGCACCCCTTCATCCCGGAGAACACGGGCGAGGGCGCCTTCGGCTGGTCCGGCGTGTTCCGCGCCGCCGGCACCCTGTTCTTCGCCTATATCGGCTTCGATGCCGTCTCTACTGCGGCGCAGGAGGCACGGTCCCCCCAGCGCACGGTGCCGCGCGGCATCCTGGGCGGCCTGGCCGTCTGCGTCACACTGTACGTGGTGGTGGGCCTGGTGATGACCGGCCTTGCCCCCTACACCCATGCTGGACGCGCCCGAGGCCATCTTCATCGCCATCAGGAACGCCGGGCCGTCGCTGGCCTGGCTGGGCATGATCATCAACCTGGCCGCCATCCTGGGCCTGGGCTCCGCCATCCTGATCTGCAACTACGGCCAGATCCGCATCTTCTACGCCATGGCGCGCGACGGCCTGATGCCGAAATCCTTCGCGGCGGTGAACCCGGAACACCACGTTCCCTGGCAGGCCACCCTGTGGGTGACGCTGGTGGCGGCCATCATCGGCGGCATCGCGCCCTTGGACGTTCTGGGCGATCTGGTCTCCCTGGGCACGCTGATGGCCTTCGCCCTGGTCTGTGTTGCCACGCTGGTGCTGCGCATCCGCGACCCGCACCGCCCGCGTCCCTTCCGCGTGCCCTACCTGCCGGCGGTGGCCGTCATCGGCGCCGTGGTGTGCGTGGCGCTGATGGTCACGCTGGGCCTGGCCAACTGGCTGCGCTTCGGCGCGTGGAGCGTGCTGGGCCTGGTGATCTATTTCGTCTACGGCATGCGCAACTCCGCAAGGCAGCGCGCGGCGCAGATGGCGGAGTGATCATGCTTGCGGGGCGAGAAGGTGGGCGGGCTCAGTAGCGGTCCCGCCCATGTCCCGCCAGCGGGTAATGGCGCCACGGTCGAAGAGGGGAATTCTCATCGCTCGCCGGTCCAACTGGCGGCGATTGCGTCATTCATCTCTTCAATGGTTAGAACGGGTTGCTCGGGGCGCTTCAGCGCACCGGACAACTCCATGATGCTCAGGCCCGATTTCGCGTGAATTTGCGCCCGGCCATCGGGCAGCAGATCGACCACCAGCTTGTCACCCGGCCTTATGCCCAGGTGGGCGAGAATCTCCCGGCGCAACGTAACCCGCCCCTTCGCCGTAACCGTCAGTTCAATGGACATGGGGGCAGTCCTTCGAAGCGGGAGATAGCCATACCGTGAAGCATGGCGCCCTTACTTTCAACCTCACCCTTCCCAATCCGCCTCCAGCCGGCGGCTGGCCAGCAGGAACAGGAAGGCGCTGAGCAGGTAGAAGACCAGGCCGATCAGCAGGGAATAGCGCAGGGCCTCGGCGCCGAAGCGCGGGGTCAGGGCCTCCGAAAGGCGGCCGAACAGGAAGACGCCGAAGCCCAGGCCCACCAGATTGTTGATGAACAGGAAGATGGCGGACGCCGTCGCCCGCATGGCCGGCGGCACCACATGCTGTATCGCCGCCGGAATGGCCGACAGCCAGGCGTAGCCCAGGGCCAGCGGCGCGGTGCACAGGATGGCGGCCACCCACAGCCAGGGGGCGGCCAGGCCCACGGCGTACAGCGGCACCGCCAGCAGCAATGCGGCCGCCGGCACCAGGGGATAGGCCGCGCGTTGCGCCTGGCCCAGGCGGTCGGCCAGGGCGCCGCTGAACCAGATACCGGCCGATCCCGCCACCAGGGTGCCCAGCCCCATCAGCAGCGACACGTCCTTCAGCGCCATGCCATGCACGCGGGACAGGAAGGACGGCATCCAGAAGGCGACGCCGTAGCCCATGATGGAGCAGGAGGCCGCGCCCGCCGACAGCAGCCAGAAGGACGGCTTGGACAGCAGCAGGGCCAGCACCGCCCGCAGCGGCACCGTCGCGGCCGGCGCCTTCAGGCCGTCCAAGGCGCCGCGTACCGGTTCCTTCACCGCCCACAGGAACAGCGGTGTCAGCACCAGGCCGGCGCCACCGCAGACGGTGAAGGCCAGGCGCCAGTTGACGGCGCTGGCGATATAGCCGCCCAGCAGGATGCCCAGCGCGCCGCCGAACGGGATGCCGAAACCGTAGAGGGCCAGCGCCCGGGCCCGCTGGCGCGGCTGGAAGTAGTCGGCAATCAGGGCATAGGCGGGGGCCACCCCGCCAGCCTCACCAATGCCCACGCCCATGCGGCACAGGAACAGGTGGGTAAACTGGCTGACCTGGCCGGTCAGGGCGGTGAAGCCGCTCCACAGCGCCAGCGACGCCGCCATGATGCGCACGCGGCTGAAACGGTCGGCCAGGCGGGCGACCGGTATGGCCAGCAGGGTGTAGAACAGCGCGAACGCCGGCCCGCCCAGCCAGCCCAGTTGGGTGTCGCTCAGCCCCAGTTCCTTCTTCAACGGCACGGCCAGGATGCTGAGGATCTGGCGATCGACGAAGTTCAGGGTATAGACGGCGAACAAGGCCGCCATCACTACGGCGCGGCGGGAAGGAATCAGCGGGGTGGGGGCGGGGACAGGCTGTTCCACGGGGCTTCGGTCTCGGATATTCAGGAAGGACAAGGGCGCCCTCTTTAACACGAAAGATGGCTTCTATCCTTGAGGTGGATGCGCCCCTGGCCTGTCCCACCCTTCCGCCAGGGCGGAGAAGTTCTTGCATCGGCGTTTGCGGAACTTCGTGGTATCCACCAAGGGTGGCGACGGGTAATGAGCCTGACAACGACAAGGGGGCCGGAGACAGGTCCCCGAAATGGGAGGGTAAAGACGCATGGCGCGTACCGAGAAGGCCCCGGTATCAGCGGCGGTGGAAAAGGGGACGGGGCCCACGGGTGCCGACAAGACGCCCCGGACGGAACGGGGCAAGCGCACCTTGCGCAAGTTGCTGGACGCTGCGGCCCTGGAATTTGGCGAGCGCGGTTTCCATGAGGCTTCGGTCAGCGGCATCACCCAGCGGGCCAAGGTGGCGCTGGGCACCTTCTACACCTATTTCGACAGCAAGGAATCGCTGTTCCGGGCGCTGGTGGAGGATATGGGCGCGCTGACCCGCCGCTGGATCGCGGAACGGATCGCCGGGGCGCCCGACCGGCTGACGGCGGAGCGCCTGGGGCTGGAGGCCTTCATCGAGTTCGTGCGCGGCCACCGCAACCTGTACCGCATCGTGATGGAGGCGCAGTTCGTGGCCGAAGACGCCTACCGGCGCTACTATCAGGTCTTCGCCGACGGCTACATGCACAACCTGGACATGGCGCGGCAGCGGGGTGAGATCCGGGACGGCGACATCGAGGTGCGGGCCTGGGCGCTGATCGGCGTCAGCGTCTTCATCGGCCAGCGCTACGCCGTCTGGGGCGACGACCGGCCGGCGGCCGAGATCGCGGCGGAGGCTGCCGATTTCATCGGCCGCGGCCTGAAGCCCTAACCTTATGCGCTAGGCCCTCACGCGCCGGGCGGCCCCAGTCGCGGCCTACGGCGGCACCGGTCAAAATCCGGCGCCGCCAATGTTAACCTGAAACCGGCTGCAGGTAGCGCAGCAGTCCAGCCAGTTCGCGGGCATAGGCCTCGACATCGGGCTGGTCTTCCAGCGAGGTCAGGATCTGCGCCCGGCCTTGCATCCAGCTGGACAGCAACTGCGCCTGGAAGGGCGGCAGCGCCGCGTCACTGCCCTGGACCCAGCGGATGGCGGCGCCCATGCGGGCCCCCCGGCTTTGGCGGAAGGCCAGGTACAGCGGCGCCAGGCTGGGGTCGCGGCAGCATTCCAGGGCGAAATCCGCCATGGCGTGGATGGTGTTGCGGCCGGCGATGCGCCCGCCTTCCACCGGCGTCAGCATGTTGTTCGCCGCCGCCCGCAGGAAGTCCGGCAGCGCCGGCGGCTTCCGGTCCAGTTCGGGAACCTCGCGGCGCAATTCGCCGTGGATGGACTGGAAGGCGCGGCGGATGATGTCGCCGCGCGACCGGAAATAATAGGTGGTGGAGGACAGGGACACATCGGCCCGATGCGCCACCGCCCGGTGGGTGACGGACGCCACCCCCTGGTCGATGATGGTGGCGACGGCGGCGGCGATGATGCGCTGTTCCGTCTCGCCCGCCGGCTCCATCACCATGTCGCTGGTGGACGGCGGCCGCAGGCGGCCGTGCCAGAGGGACGGCGGCCCGTCCACGGGATCGCACAAATGGCGCAGCGCCTCCAGGATCGCCAGGGCGAAACCGGCGGTGCCGCCCGGCACCAGGACCGTCAACTGATCGCCCACCAGATAGTGCAGGACGATGTCGGCCACATGGTGGGGCAGGCCGGCCAGGGCGAACAGGTCGCGATGGTTGTTGCGCCGTTCCTCAAACCAATCGGCCAGGATGGGGCGCAGGGCCGGCGTGTGCCGCGCCTGGTGGATGAGTTCGTACCAGACCAGCTCAATGGTGGCGCGGTCAGCCGGCGGGTTCAGCGTGTGGGCGATCAGGGCATCGGCCAGGCCGAACGCGGGCAGCGCGCCGTCGCCCAGCGTGTCGCGGAACGCGGCCCACGCCCGGCGGTCGCGGTCGGCGGCGGCCAGGAACACGGTCTGCGTCAGGCTGTCCTTGTCACCCAGGTGATAAGGCACGGCGCTGGTGGACAGGCCGGCGGCGGCGGCCAGGTTGCGTACGCTGAGCGCCTTCAGCCCACCCTGGGCCAGCAGCCCATGCGCCTCATCAATCAGTCGTTCGCGCGTGCCGTCCACCGGCGCGCGCGAAGCGCCGGCATGGCCCGTATGCTCCCCGAAAATCGGGGGTGCCGGGTGCGGATTGAGCGACGTGACGGTGGATGGATTAAGGCCGGGTTTCATGACCGCGCTTCTTGAGGGCCGAAGCGCACTGATAGTCCATCCGCGAAAGAACAGCAATCACTCAGTGTCAGATTATATCACAATTCATAGGGTTACGGTGGCAGGGATATCCCACCGCTCCCCCAAAGGTTCCATGACCTTAGCGGCCGGTGATATGGGACGGGCAAGCCCGTCCCATATCACCCCGGGTCTCAGGGCACCGGGTGGCCTTGGGCGGCCTCCAGGATCTGGAACCACTGCTGGCGCAGCATCTTCACCTGGGCCGCCTGCGCATAGGATCGCACGCGTTCCAGCCGGGTGGTGCCCAGCACCGGCACCGGGCGGGCCGGGTGGCGCATCAGCCAGGCCAGGGCCACCGTACCCGGGTCATCCACGCCCAACTCGGCCCCCACGGCCTTCAGCGCGTCCATGGTCCGGCGCGCCTGTTCGGTGGCGCCGGTGAACAGGCCGCCGCCGCCCAGCGGCGACCAGGCCATGGGACGCATGCGCAGTTCCAGCGCCTGGTCCAGCGTGCCGTCGAACAGCGGCGCCAGGTTGGTCACCGAGAATTCGATCTGGTTGGTGACCAGCGGGCGCCCCAGGCGGGATTGCAGCAGGCTGATCTGCGAGGGCTTGTGGTTGGACACGCCGACATGCAGCACGGTGCCGGCCCGCAGCAGGCGGTCCAGCGCGTCGGCGGTGTTGTCCGGGTTCATCAGCGGGTCGGGCCGATGCAGCAGCAGCAGGTCGATATAATCGGTGCCCAGCTTGCGCAACGACTGTTCCACCGAGGCCTGGATGTAGTCGCCACAGGTGTTGTAGTGCTTCACCACCGTCTGCGGCTGCTTGTCCGACAGCAGGGCGATGTCGCACTTGGTGACCAGTTGCAGGGCCGACCGCCGGCCGCCCCATTCCCTCAGCGCCTGGCCGAACAGTGTTTCCGCCCCGTAATCGCCGTAAATGTCGGCATGATCGAAGCTGGAGATGCCCAGTTCCAGGCAGCCGTCCAGGAAGCGCGCCAGCTTGGCCGGGGTGTTGGTCTCCTCCCCCTCCAGCGAGCGCCAGGCGCCCCACACCAGGGGGGACAGGCGCGGGCCTTCGGCGTGCAGGCTGCCCTGGGCGTCGGGGACGGGCGGGATGTGGGGGGTGGTGCCAGGCATGGGTGCGTTCCGGGAAATGGATATGAAGAATAATGTCCCGATCATCCGACCGTCGGGGCCCCGCCGTCGAGGGGAAAACGTCCCCGCCTTGCGTTCTGCCAGGCGTGCAAAGGGGTGGGATGACAAGCGCCTCTGGATCAATGCGAAACGCAACGGTTGCCGCTTGAATGTGCCGCCGCTGGGCTGGCACAATATGTGCAAGATTGTCACTCCCGGCAGTCGCCCGTTTTCAGCCGGTATTGAGGAAGGGTCGTGATGAGCCTGACCATCCTGTTCGACGATACCCGGCGCGTGCCGGACGATGTCCTGAACCTGACGGGCGTGGCCACCTTCGGCGGCTTGATCCACGGTCGCCGCACCCTGCTGCGCCATGTGCAGGAAGCCGCACAGGAGGCGGGCCTGCCGCCACCCATCGTGCTGACCACCCGCGGCCTGGTGGATGAGGCGGTGGAGCGTATGGCGGCGGCACCGGCCGACGCGCAATTCCTGGTGTTCCCGGCAAATCTGGTGGCGATAGGCGCGCGTGGACAACTGACGGCGCTGTTGCGGCGCCTGGCCCATGCCGTGGGCAACCAGGCCTGGCCCGTGGCCACCACCGCCGATTGGACGGCCCTGGTGCTGGTGGAGCGGCGTCTGGCGGAAGCGGCGCTGACGGCGCTGGGGCAGGGACGGTTGAAGGAGTTCGCCAGCCGCCGCCGTCGCGACTTCACCGTGCCGGACAGCCTGGACACGGGCCTGACCGACCTGCGCGACCCGGCGCAGTTCATGGGATTCCTGGCCAACAACTTCGATGCCCGCCACTTCAATTCCATCAGCGACGGGCCGGACTACACCCTGGTCAAGCGGTCCCGCGACCGGGCCAAGCTGCGGCGGGAGTTCGAGTATTACGGCCTGCTGCCGGCGGAGCAGCGCATCTTTTTCGTCCAGCCCTTCGACTTCCAGGATGACGGCGAGTCCGCCAGCTATCGCATGGAACGCCTGCTGATCGCCGACATGGGCATTCAATGGGTGCACGGCGCCATGAGCGCGGGGGAATTCGCGCTGTTCCTGGACCGCGTCCTGTCCTATGTGACCCAGCGCCCGACGCGCCGCGTCCCCCGGCCGGAGGGGCGGGCGGTGATGGACCGCCTCTACCGCGACAAGGTGGTGGAGCGGGTGGCGCAACTGAAGCGTCTGCCGGCTTACGCCGACCTGGGCCCCCTGTTGTTCCGGGCGGTGGGCGGCATCGACGCCTTGCTGGAACGCTACCTCGCGGCCTATGAGGCGTTGCGCGACCGCTTCCCGGCCGACCGGCTGGCCATCGGCCATGGCGATTTGTGTTTCTCCAACATCCTGTATGCCAAGGCGACGCAGTTGCTGCGCTTCATCGATCCGCGCGGAGTGGAGACGGCGGACGAGATTTACACCGATCCCTATTACGACCTGGCCAAGCTTTCGCACTCCATCCTCGGCGGCTATGATTTCATCAACAGCGGCCAGTATGAGGTGGCGCTGGGCGCCGATCTGGGCCTGACCCTGGCCAGCGACGCCGGCGACCGTGACTGGGCGCACGGCCTGTTCCGCGACCGCTTGCGGCAGGCTGGGTTCGACCCCATGCTGGTGCGCCTGTGCGAGGCGTCGCTGTTCATCAGCATGGCGCCCTTGCACATCGACGTGCCGAAGAAGATCCTGGGCTTCGCGCTGACCGCCCGCTCCATCCTGGACGGGATCGAGGCCGCCTGAAGGAAATCACCCCATGCCTGCCATTCAGCCCCCTACGGTCATCATTACCATGGCGGGCATGGGGCAACGTTTTCGTGACGTGGGCTACACCGTGCCCAAATACCGGATCGAGGCGCACGGCCGCACCCTGTTCGCCTGGGCGATGCTGAGCCTGCGGTCCTTCATCCAGGCGGGATCGCCCTTCATCTTCGTGGCCCTGCGCCGGGATGGGGCGGAGCCCTTCATCCGGGAACAGGCGGCGGCCCTGGGCATCCGCGACGTGGCGCTGGTCGAACTGGACGCGCTGACCGATGGCCAGGCGACCAGCGCCTTGGCGGCGCGGCCGGCCGTGGCGGATCCGGACCGGCCCATGCTGGTCTACAACATCGATACCCACGTCGACCCGGTCCACCTGCCGGCGGATGCGGTGCGCGGCGACGGCTGGGTTCCGTGCTTTCCGGGTGCCGGGGCGGGCTGGAGCTTCGCCCGTGCCGATGATACCGGCCGCATCGACCTGCTGCGGGAGAAGGAGCGCATTTCCGACGACGCCTCGGTGGGGCTCTACTGGTTCTCTTCCTTCAACCTTTACGCCCGGTCGTACGCGGCGTTCTTCGCCGATCCCGCCAACATGGCGAAGGGGGAGAAGTATATCGCCCCGCTGTACAACCACCTGATCCAGGCCGGCCACCCGGTTTATCTGCACCGCGTGCCGCTGGCGGCCGTGGTGCCGCTGGGCACGCCGGCGGAGGTGGCGCGTTTCCTGGAAGGCGTGCCGCCGGCGCTGTAGAGGCGTTCAGGTTCGGTGCTGGGGCGGATGCCCTTTTACGAGAGGCCGCACTGTGGAAGAGGTTCCGGAATTTTGCTCGTGACCGGTGGGTCGGGATAGTACTGGGTGTTGATTTGCACTTTCTGGGCGGTTTGTTTGTCTGACAGTATTTCAATCAGCTTGAGGGCCGCATCCAGGCCCGAGGAGATGCCGCCCCCCGTCAGGCGAGGGCTGGAGCCCGGGCGTTCATCCAGGACGTAGCGGGGGAAACCCTGCGCCGCCGTCACCTTGGGAAACCGTTCCTTGAAGCAGTTGATGCAGGACCAATGGGTGGTTGCCGTGTACCCATCCAGCAGACCTGCCGCCGCCAGCAGCAGCGATCCTTCGCACACGGAAGCGATGACGCCGGCGTTCTTGGCCTTGGCCTTCACGAAGTTCAGATAGGTCTGCTTGGGATCGTTGATTTCCCGGCTGACGGATTTGGTTTCACCACCCGGCACCCACAGCGCGTGGTAGTGCTGCGCCGCGTCGGCGAAAGCGACGTCCACCTGGAATTTGTAACCTTTATAGAAGGTGACGAGGCCGGGTTTGGCCGCCGTCAATTCCACGTCAAAGCCTGCCCACCGGAACATATCGTAGGGGCCGGAGACGTCCAGCGTTTCCACGTTTTCAAATACCGGGATACCGATCAGCATGGCATGGCCTCCATCGGATGATGATGAAGGTTGGCATGAATTGCAGAAAATAACAATCTTAAGTTGATTTTCCTGCGCCCTCAGTCCTGGTAAACCGATGCGCCGGCGCGGAACAGTTGCTCGCGCAGCCAACGATGGCCGGCATCCTCATGATGGCGGGGATGCCAGAAGGCGGCGACCTCCGCCGGTGGGACCGCCACCGGTGGCTCGAACAGATCCAGCGAGGCGGCGTAGCGGCTGAGGAAGCGGCGGGGCAGGGTGCACAGCAGGTCACTGGCGGCGATGATGGTGGGGGCCACCGCGTAGTTCTGGACGGAAAAGCCCACGCGGCGCGACCGGCCTATGGCGGCCAGCGCCGTATCGACAAAACCGTGAAAGGGCGGCCCCTCCGACGACACCAGCAGATGGTCATGGGCGCAATAGGCATCCAGGCTGAAGGTGCTGCAGCCGCGCGGGTGCTGCTTGCGCTGGCCCACGGCGAAGTCGTCCGCGAACAGCGTGCGGCTGTGCCAGGCATCATGCGCGTGGGTACCGACGCCGATGTAAAGGTCGACCTCGCCGCTTTCCAACAACTCAGCCACCCGGGGTTTGTCCGGCGTTCGCAGGACAAGCCGCACGCCCGGCGCCAGGGCCTGCACCCGGGGGATCAGGTCGGGCGCCAGCATGACGGCGGGGTTTTCGTGCAAGGCCAGGGTGAAGATGCGGCTGCTGGTCGTCGGGTCGAAATCGCCGGACGACTGCACCATGGCGTTCAGGTTGGTCAGCACCGCCGACAGCAGCGGTTGCAAGGCCAGCGCCCGGGGCGTGGGCAGGACGCCCCGGCCATTGGGCGCCGGGATGAACAGCCGGTCGTCGAACACCTCCCGCAGGCGGGCCAACCGGGCCGACAGGGCCGGCTGGCGCAGGTTCAGGCGGGCGGCGGCCTTGGTGACGTTGCTGTCGATCAACAGCGCCTCGAACGCCAGCAGCAGATCGATGTCCAGCCTGTTGATGTCTATCACCGCGCCTGATCCTTTGAATCCCCATGGGCGGGCGCCGTCGCCGGGCTGCCCGCCCATGGATATAACACGTGTCGTCGGCCGGCTCAGTTGCCGGCGCGGTTGATGTAGTCGACCGGCACCCAGGCATAGCCCTTGCCCTCCGCCCGCACGTGGCCGATGCCGGGGAAGGGCATGTGCGGCACGGCGATCAGCGTCCTTTCGGCCGCGAATTGCCGAAAGGCCTGGGCCCGCACGGCGGCCGCCTTGTCCTGGTCCTGGTCGAAGGCGATGGTGGTCGCCGGTTCCGGGAACTGGACCGCGGCGGCGTGCACGATATCGCCGGTGAAGACGATGCGCTGCCCCTTGCTGTCCAGGGTAAAGAAGGCGCTGCCCGGCGTGTGGCCGGCGTGCAGGGTGGCGGTGATGCCGGGCAGCACGGGGCCATCCATGGCGATGGGCCTCACCTTGCCGGCATCCAGGTAGGGCTTCAGCATGGTGGCGGCCAGGTCGAAATAATGGATGTCGTAGTGCGTGCGTTCGGCGTTCGACCGATCGAAGAAAAAGTCCAGGTCGGCTTGGCCGACATAGACGGTGGCGTTGGGGAACACCCGCTGGCCCTGGTGGACCAGGCCCCCGGCATGGTCGGAATGGGCGTGCGTGATCAGGATGTCGGTGATCTGGTCGGGGGTGTAGCCGGCGCGCTTCAGGCTGTCCGGCAGCTTGCCGCCCAGGCCGGGCCCGAACAGTTCGCCCACGCCGGTATCGACCAGCACCAGATGGCCCGGCAGTTCGATCAGGAAGGCGTTGATCGACGCCTCGGTCGGCGTGGCCTGGAAAGCGCGCGCCAGCAGCCCATCGATCTTTTGCGGCGTGGTCCGTTGCAGCAGCGTGTGCAGGTTGATGGGCACGCTGCCGTCCGACAGGGCGGTGACCGGCACGTTGCCGATCTTCAGGCGATGGATATCGGCGCCCTGGTCCACGGCCTGGACGGTGGTGGGCGACAGGGCGGCTGGTTCGGTCGCCACCGGGGACGCGGCGGCGGACATCAGGGGCAGGGCGGCGACGGCCAGCAACAGGCTGGCGGTACGGAAGAACGGGAAGCGAGACATGGGGCGGGTGTCCTCTGGTTGAGGACGCCTATGTATGGCCGGCAGACGTATGCGTGGAGGGCTGGCCTATCGATGGTAGTGATCAATAGCGTCGATGATGAGGTGCCTTGCCCGATAGCGGCATGGGCACTATCATTGAATGATATCGATAGGTGACCCATGCCCAGCAGCTATACCCTCGGCCGGCATTTCGAAGAATTCATCCAGAGCCAGTTACACGGTGGCCGGTACAACAACGCCAGCGAAGTGGTACGTGACGCTTTGCGACTGCTGGAGGCGCGGGAGCGCCGTTTGGCGGCCTTGGACGCGGTGTTGGACAACGCTATCGCTGCTGCGGATGCCGGGCACGTTGTCGATGCGCAGATTGTTTTCGATGAGTTGGATGCGGAATTGGCGTCACTGCCTGACACATCTTTCTGATGAAGGTCGTCTACTCTGTCCCAGCTCAGGCCGAGCTACGTGCTATCGGTTTTTATATAGCGCGCGATAATAGGGCGCGGGCGAGGACCTTCATTCGGGAAATTAATGCGAGTATCTTGAGAATTGGTCAAATCCCGCATGGGTTTCCACTGGTACCCCACCGGCGCAATGATGACATTCGCCGCCAAGTATTCCGCAACTATTTGATTTTCTACCAGGTTCGCGAAGATCACGTTCTGATCCTGCACATCCTTCACGGCGCCCAGGATTACGACAGCGTCTTATTCTCGGACGAGTAAGCCCCCCACTCACGCCAGTACTCCACCCAGGATCAAATCCTGGTGCAGGCCGATCAGTTCTTCCTCGCCCATGCGGCCGGCGGGGTTGTACCAGGTGCATACGCCGGTCAGCATGGCCAGGATGGCATAGGCGGTCACCGGTGGGTCGGTGCGCTTGAAGGTGCCCTGGGTCATGCCGTCCTCCAGAATGGTCACCAACAGGCGTTCGTAATCGCGGCGCATGGCCAGGATCACCTCACGGTTCCCATCCTCCAGGCTGCGCAGTTCGGAACTGCCGATGAACACCTCCGCCGTGCGGCGGATGTGATAGGACACGTGGAAACGCATGAAGCGCTTCAGGCGGTCCAGCGGGTCGGTCGCCCCCTCCAGGGCCGCCGCCACCTCCGCCGACAGGGCCACCATGTGGTCCCGGATCAGGATGAACAGCAGTTCCTGCTTGGACTGGATGTAGTTGTACATCGACCCCGGTTGGATGCCGACCTCATTGCCCAACTGGCGCAGGGTGATGGCCTCATAGCCATGCTGGTGGATCAGGCGCAGGCCCGCCGTGCGGATCGCCTCCATCGTCTTGGGGCCGCGTGAGCCCACCGTGCGCACCATGCCGTTCCATCCAGTCTTTCAAAAAAGTGTCCGCGACTTTTCGGCCGGCCGCTGGCGCGCGTCAAGTTCGCGCCCCATTTGGCTTCTAAGACGTGCTTGCAGCCGATCAGAAAAAAACGTATGACCGTTTGTAAATAAGCAATCCCATATTCCTTGAGGGAGGACAAGCCCGCCATGTCGATTTCCGCCGCGTTCCCCACCATGGACTTCGGCTTGGGTGAAACCGCCGATATGCTGCGCGACGCCGTCACGGCCTTCGCCAACGCCGAAATCGCCCCCCGCGCGGCGGAGATCGACCGCACCGACCAGTTCCCCATGGACCTGTGGCGTAAGCTGGGTGACCTGGGCGTGTTGGGCGTGACGGCGGAGGAGGAGTACGGCGGCGCCGCCATGGGGTATGTCGAGCACATGGTGGCGATGGAGGAGATCAGCCGGGCTTCGGCCTCCGTGGGCCTCAGCTACGGCGCCCATTCCAACCTGTGCGTCAACCAGATCCGCCTGAACGGTTCAGCCGAACAGAAGAACCGCTACCTGCCCAAGCTGATTTCCGGCGACCATGTCGGCGCCCTGGCGATGAGTGAGCCGGGCGCCGGGTCCGACGTCGTTTCCATGAAGCTGAAGGCGGAACGCAAGGGCGACCGCTATGTCCTGAACGGCACCAAGATGTGGATCACCAACGGCCCCGACGCCGACACCCTGGTGGTCTACGCCAAGACTGATGCGTCGGCGGGGCCGAAGGGCATCACCGCCTTCCTGATCGAGAAGGGGTTTGCCGGTTTCAGTTGCGCGCAGAAGCTGGACAAGCTGGGCATGCGCGGCAGCCACACCGGCGAACTGGTGTTCCAGGACTGCGAAGTGCCGGAGGAGAACATCCTGGGCCAGTTGGGCGGCGGCGTCCGCGTGCTGATGAGCGGCCTGGATTATGAGCGCGCGGTGTTGGCCGCCGGCCCCCTGGGCATCATGCAGGCCTGCCTGGATGTGGTGGTGCCCTACATCCATGACCGGGAGCAGTTCGGCCAGCCCATCGGCGAATTCCAGTTCATCCAGGGCAAGGTCGCGGACATGTACGTGGCCCTCAATTCCGCCCGCGCCTATGTCTACGCCGTGGGCCGGGCGGCGGATACCAAGCGGATCACCCGCAAGGACGCGGCAGGATCCATCCTGCTGGCGGCGGAAAGCGCCACCAAGTGCGCGCTGGACGCCATCCAGGTGTTGGGCGGCAACGGCTACATCAACGAATTCGCCACCGGCCGCCTGCTGCGCGACGCCAAGCTGTATGAGATCGGCGCCGGCACGTCGGAGATCCGGCGCATGCTGATCGGCCGGGAACTGTTCCGCGAAAGCGCCCATTGATCGCCGCCGCCTTTTGACGACATCTGCCTGAAAACAAGGGGAATACCCGCGTCATGCCCCAGCTGACTTCCCAGATCGACACCCGCGCCGCCGCCTTCGCCGATAACGCCACGGCCATGCGCACCCTGGTCGGCGACCTGCACGCCACCGTCACCGGCATCAAGCAGGGCGGGGGGGAGAAGGCAAGGGTCCGGCACCTGGCGCGCGGCAAGCTGCTGCCCCGCGACCGGGTGCGCCACCTGCTGGACCCGGGCAGCCCGTGGCTGGAGCTGTCGCAACTGGCGGCCCATGGCGTGTACGAGGATGTGGTGCCGGCGGCCGGCATCCTGACCGGCATCGGCCGCGTTTCCGGCCGCGAATGCGTGGTGGTGGCCAACGACGCCACGGTCAAGGGCGGCACCTATTACCCCCTGACGGTGAAGAAGCATCTGCGGGCGCAGGAGATCGCGCGGGAAAACAACCTGCCTTGCGTCTACCTGGTCGACAGCGGTGGCGCCAACCTGCCCAACCAGGATGAGGTCTTCCCCGACCGCGACCATTTCGGCCGCATCTTCTATAACCAGGCCACGATGTCGGCCGCCGGCATCCCCCAGATCGCCGTGGTCATGGGCAGTTGCACGGCCGGCGGCGCCTATGTGCCCGCCATGGCCGACGAGTCCATCATCGTCCGCAACCAGGGCACCATCTTCTTAGGGGGACCGCCCCTGGTGAAGGCCGCGACGGGTGAGGTGGTGAGTGCCGAGGATCTGGGCGGTGCGGACGTGCACAGCCGCACCAGCGGCGTCACCGACCATTACGCCCAGAACGACGCCCACGCCCTGGCCATCGCGCGCCGCATCGTCGGCAATCTGAACCGGGTGAAGACCCCCGCCCTGGACCTGCGTCCGCCGGTGGCGCCCAAGTACGATGCCGAGGAAATCTACGGCATCATCCCGACCGACAGCCGCAAGCCCTTCGATGTGCGGGAGATCATCGCCCGTCTGGTCGACGGCTCGGAATTCGATGAGTTCAAGCAGTTGTACGGCGCCACGCTGGTCTGCGGCTTCGCCCATCTCTGGGGCTATCCGGTCGGCATCATCGCCAACAACGGCATCCTGTTTTCCGAAAGCGCGCTGAAGGGCGCCCATTTCATCGAACTATGCAATCAGCGGGGCATCCCGTTGATTTTCCTGCAGAACATCACCGGCTTCATGGTCGGGCAGAAATATGAGAACGCCGGCATCGCCAAGGACGGCGCCAAGCTGGTGACGGCGGTGGCCTGCGCCAAGGTGCCGAAGTTCACAATCATTATCGGCGGCAGTTTCGGCGCCGGCAATTACGGCATGTGCGGCCGGGGATATTCCCCGCGTTTCCTTTACATGTGGCCCAACGCCCGCATCGGTGTCATGGGCGGTGAACAGGCGGCCGGCGTGCTGGCCACCGTCAAGCGCGACGGCCTGGAATCCCAGGGCAAGAGCTGGAGTGCGGAGGAGGAGGAGGCGTTCAAGGCCCCCATCCGCGCCCAATACGAACACCAGGGTCATCCCTATTACGCCAGCGCCCGCCTGTGGGACGACGGCATCATCGACCCCGCCGAGACGCGCATGGTGCTGGCGCTTTCGATTTCCGCCGCCCTCAACGCCCCGGTGGAACCGACCACCTATGGCGTCTTCCGTATGTGAGGACAAGGCTATGAGCGACGTTCTTGCCATGGTGGATGATGCCGGGATCGCCACCGTCACCCTGGATCGGCCAGCCCTGCACAACGCCTTCAACGAAGGCGTGATCGCCGATCTGACCCGGCTGTTCGAACAGCTGGGCGCCGACCCGGCTATCCGTGCCATCCAGCTGCGCGCCAACGGCCCCAGTTTCTCCGCCGGGGCGGATCTGGACTGGATGCGGCGCATGGCGGGCTACAGCCGCGACCAGAACCATGCCGACGCGCTGGCCCTGGCCACCATGCTGCGCACCCTGAACACCTGCCCGAAACCCACCATCGGGGTGGTTCAGGGGGCGGCCTATGGCGGTGGCGTGGGCCTGGTGGCGTGCTGCGATATCGCCGTCGTGGCCGAGGGGGCCACCTTCTGTTTGTCGGAGGTGAAGCTGGGCCTGATCCCCGCCACCATCGCCCCTTATGTCGTGGCAGCCATGGGCGAACGCGCCTGCCGCCGCTATTTCCTGACGGCGGAGCGCTTCGGCGCCGAAGAGGCGCATGCCTTGGGCCTGGTGCACCAGGTGGTGCCGGCGGACCAGTTGGACGCCGCCGTGGCGACGCTGGTGAAGCGTCTGCTTGAGGCCGGCCCCGCCGCGCAAGCCGCGGCCAAGGACCTGATTTTCGCCTGCGCCAACCGGCCGGTAACCGACGATCTGGTCAGCGACACGGCCGAACGTATCGCCCGCATCCGGGCCAGTGAGGAAGGACGGGAGGGCGTCGCCGCCTTCCTGGAAAAGCGCAAGCCCAACTGGGTTGCGGCACCTGTGGGGGACAAGTGATGCCTGGGATGATCGACACGCTGCTGATCGCCAACCGCGGGGAAATCGCGGCCCGTGTCATCCGCACGGCGCGGCGCCTGGGCATCCGCACGGTGGCGGTCTATTCCGACGCGGACGCCGATGCCCTGCATGTGTCGCTGGCGGATGAGGCGGTGCGCATCGGCGCCGCCCCCGCCCGCGACAGCTACCTACGTATGGACGCCATCCTGGACGCCGCCGCCCGCACGGGCGCGCAGGCTATCCACCCCGGCTACGGCTTCCTGTCGGAAAACGCCGGCTTCGCCGAGGCCTGCGCCGCCGCCGGCCTGATTTTCGTCGGCCCGCCCGCTGCCGCCATCCGCGCCATGGGTGGCAAGTCGGAGGCCAAGGCCCTGATGGAAACCGCCGGCGTGCCGCTGGTGCCGGGCTACCATGGGGCGGAGCAGAACAGCGGCGTGCTGGCGGCGGAGGCGGTGCGCATCGGTTTCCCCGTGCTGATCAAGGCGTCGGCTGGCGGCGGCGGCAAGGGCATGAAGGTCGCGACCTCGGCCGAGGACTTCCATGACCAGTTGGCGTCCGCCAAGCGTGAGGCTTTGGCCGCGTTCGGCGATGATCGCGTGCTGATCGAGAAGTATCTGGCCCGGCCGCGCCATGTGGAAATCCAGGTGTTCGCCGACAGCCACGGCACTTGCGTCTATCTGTTCGAGCGCGACTGTTCCATCCAACGCCGCCACCAGAAGGTGGTGGAGGAGGCACCGGCCCCCAACCTGCCCGAGGATGTACGGCGGGCGATGGGGCAGGCGGCGGTGGCCGCGGCCAAGGCCATCGGTTATGTCGGCGCCGGCACGGTGGAATTCCTGCTGGATCCGGTGGAAACCGGCGGCGACGGGCGTTTCTATTTCATGGAGATGAACACCCGCCTGCAGGTGGAACACCCGGTGACGGAATACATCACCGGCCAGGATCTGGTGGAGTGGCAGTTGCGGGTGGCGGCCGGCCACCCCCTGCCGCTGACGCAGGATCAGTTAGCGGTCAACGGCCACGCCATCGAGGTGCGGCTGTATGCGGAGGATCCGGACAAGGGTTTCCTGCCGCAGACCGGCACCCTGGCGCACCTGCGCTTCCCGGAGGCCAGCCCGCATGTGCGGGTGGACACCGGCGTGCGCCAGGGCGACGCCATCTCCATCCACTATGACCCCATGATCGCCAAGCTGATCGTGTGGGACAAGGATCGGCCGCGGGCGGTGCGCCGCTTGCGCCAGGCGCTGGCGGGGACGGAGGTGGGGGGACTGGCGGCCAACATTCCCTTCCTGGCAGCCATCGCAGCCCATCCGGCCTTCCTGGCGGCCGACCTGGACACCCGCTTCATCGAGCGCTACCAGGCCGACCTGCTGGCGCCCGCGGATGCGCCGGCCGGCGAGACCCTGGCCCTGGCGGCGCTGGGCGTGCTGCTGGAACGCCAGGCGGCGACGGTGGCCGCGACCGCCGCCACCAACGACCCGTGGAGCCCCTGGGGCCAGGGCGACGGCTGGCGCCTGAATGACGAGGTGGCGGAGACGCTGACCTTCAGCGACGGGCGGGAGGACGCCGCCCACCATGAGGTGCGGGTGGCCTGTCATCGTGGCGGTACCTTCCTGCTGACCCTGCCGGCGGCGGTGACGCTGGAAGGCATGGCGCCGGACGGCGCGGTGCCGGCGCGGGCACGGTTCCAGGCGGACGGCACGCTGGTGGCGGAGATCAACGGCCGCCGTTTCACCGCCGGCTGGTCACACCAGGGGCGGGCGGTGGATCTGTTCCGCCAGGGCCGTCACCACCGCCTGAGCGTGATCGACCCGCTGGATGTGGGGGAGGTCGAGGCCGGCGGCGGCGGGCGCCTGGTGGCGCCCATGCCGGGCAAGGTCATCGCCGTGCTGGTGGCCGCCGGCGACCGGGTGGAGAAGGGCCAGGGCCTGGTGGTGCTGGAGGCGATGAAGATGGAGCACACCATCAAGGCGCAAGGACCGGGCACGGTGGACACCGTGCGTTACGCCGTGGGTGACCAGGTGCCGGACGGCGCTGAACTGATCATCGTGACGGGGGACGAGGCATGACCGGCGCCACCATCCGCATCGTCGAGGTCGGCCCCCGCGACGGCCTGCAGAATGAGGCGGTGCTGGTGCCCACCGACATCAAGGTGGCGCTGGTGGACCGCCTGGCCGCCACCGGCCTGACGGTGGTGGAGGCCGGGGCCTTCGTGTCGCCCAAATGGGTGCCGCAGATGGCGGACAGCGCCGCCGTGCTGGCGCAGATCCAGCGTCCGGCGGGCGTGCGCTTTCCCGTGCTGGTGCCCAATGAGCGCGGCCTGACCCAGGCGCTGGCCGCCGGTGTCAAGGAGATCGCCGTCTTCGCCGCCGCGTCGGAGGCGTTCTCCCAGCGCAACATCAATTGTTCCATCGCCGAAAGCCTGGACCGCTTCGCCCCGGTGGCCCGCCAGGCGCGCGACGCCAGCGTGTCGGTGCGAGGGTATGTATCCTGCGTGCTGGGCTGCCCATATGAAGGCGCCATTGATCCGGGCCGGGTGGCGGAGGTGTCGGCGCGGCTGGTCGATCTGGGGTGCGCCGAAATCTCGCTGGGCGACACCATCGGCGTCGGCACGCCGGCTCAGGCCCAGGCCCTGGTGCGCCGCGTGGCCCGGGACGTGCCGGTGGAAAAGCTGGCGGCCCACTTCCACGACACCTACGGCCAGGCGCTGGCCAACCTGCTGGCCTGCCTGGACGAAGGTGTCCGGGTCATCGACAGTTCCGTGGCCGGCCTGGGCGGCTGCCCCTATGCCAAGGGCGCCACCGGTAACGTGGCGACGGAGGATGTGGTCTACATGCTGGAAGGGCAGGGCCTGGCCACCGGCGTGGACCTGGACGTCCTGGCCGTTATCGGCGGCTGGATCTCCGACACCATCGGCCGCCCGAACGCCAGCCGCGCCGGCCGCGCCCTGCTGGCCAAGGCGGGATGATTGACGGACGTTGCCAATCCTCTAGCATGGGGTATCCCTCACGGAGGTCGTCCCATGCCGGCCATGACAGTCAGGCTCCCCAACGAATTGATCGAATTCGTTGAGGGTGAAATTGCCTCTGGTGATTACGCCACCGCGTCGGAAGTCGTGACCGACGCGCTGCGGCTTCTTCGTCGCGAACGCGCGGTACGCCAAGAAAAGCTGGCCATTCTCCGCAAGGAGATCGCCATTGGATGGGAAGAGGCCAAAGCCGGCTTGCGCTCTGGCAGATCTGTTCTGGAGATCGATGCCGAATTGGATCGAGACGGCTGACAATCGGTTAAGCCGGTGCAGCACTTCTTGAGCGTGACAGAATAGAAACGAATTAACGAATTTTTTCGCAATAAAAACACTGTCCTCGGCCATCTTACGGTCAGTGCCCTTTATTGCCACAGCCAAGCCACTGGACAGCGGGCGGGCGGGCGTTGGACAATGGGGACGGCACGGCCCGGCGAAAAGGGCTGGCTGTTTTCGGGGTGGAGTTGGCGCGAGACCGGCCCACCCGGTTCCAACTTCGGGGAGTAGCGCACATGCTTTTTACCGATGACATCCGCCGACGATTCCATCCCGGGGCGATGATCCCATGCCCTGAGGCCGCCGGTTCGGGCCGGCAACGAAGGACGTGCCTGGACGGTTGATCCGGCCAGGATCCTTGCCGCCGCCCCAACCATACCCATGACCGTCTCCGCCGCCAGTGCCTGAAGGGCCGGCGCGTGATGCGGATCCAGGCTTGGCACATGGTTTTGCGACCCCGAGGGAAGTCCGGGCCGCTGCCGTGACGCCAAGGGCGGATCCCGTGTCGCGCGACGGAACAATCCATCCTTTTCAGCGCTTTAGCGAGCGGGCGGCTGCCTATATCTGGCGCCGCCGGCGGTTTTCCCCGCGGATTGAAAGGTAGAGCAGTTCCATGACCGACACCGTCACGACGACGACCACACCCGCCGCCAATCCGGTGCCCACCAGCCCAGTCCCCCCCACCACCAACGCGGCCCTGCTGGCCTGGGTGGATGAGGTTGTCGCCCAGTGCCAACCCGCATCCGTCCACTGGTGCGACGGCAGCCAGGCGGAATACGACCGGCTGTGCGCGGAGATGGTGGCCCAGGGCACCTTCATCCGGCTGAACCCGGCCAAGCGGCCCAATTCCTTCCTCTGCCGGTCCGATGCCAGCGACGTGGCGCGGGTGGAGGACCGCACCTTCATCTGCTCCCCCACGCCGGAAGGGGCCGGCCCCACCAACAATTGGGCCGACCCGGAGGAGATGCGCGGCACCCTTGCCGGCTTGTTCAAGGGCAGCATGCGCGGCCGTACACTGTACGTCGTGCCGTTCAGCATGGGGCCGCTGGGTTCCCCCATTTCCCACATCGGGGTGCAACTGTCGGACAGCCCCTATGTCGCCGTCAGCATGCGCATCATGACCCGCATGGGCGACGCCGTGTTGAAGCAGCTGGGCGATGGCGACTTCGTGAAGTGCCTGCACAGCGTGGGCGCGCCGCTGAAGGCTGGGCAGAAGGACGTGGCCTGGCCCTGCAACGCCACGCACAAGTACATCGTCCACTTCCCCGAGACGCATGAGATCGTCAGCTTCGGTTCCGGCTACGGCGGCAACGCCTTGCTGGGTAAGAAGTGCTTCGCGCTGCGCATCGCCTCATCCCTGGGGCGGGAGGAAGGTTGGCTGGCGGAGCATATGCTGATCCTGGGCGTGGAAAGCCCGGAGGGGGAAAAGACCTATGTGGCGGCCGCCTTCCCCTCGGCGTGTGGGAAGACCAACTTCGCCATGATGGTGCCGCCGGCGGCGTTCGAGGGCTGGAAGGTCCGCACCATCGGCGACGACATCGCCTGGATCAAGCCGTCGCCGGACGGAACCCTCCGCGCCATCAATCCGGAGGCCGGGTTCTTCGGCGTGGCGCCGGGCACCAGCCTGAAGTCCAACCCCAACGCCCTGCTGACACTGCACGCCAACGTCATCTTCACCAACTGCGCCCTGACGGATGACGGCGACGTGTGGTGGGAAGGCTTGACCGACACCCCGCCGGATCATCTGATCGACTGGGAAGGCAAGGACTGGGCGCCGGCCAGCGGCCGCAAGGCCGCACACCCCAACGCCCGCTTCACCGCGCCGGCCAGCCAGTGCCCCAGCATCGACCCGGCGTGGGAGGATCCGGCCGGCGTGCCCATCGACGCCTTCATCTTCGGCGGCCGTCTGTCGCGCACCTTCCCCCTGGTGTTCGAGACCCGCGACTGGCGGGAAGGCGTCTATTGGGCGGCGACGCTGGGGTCGGAGGCCACGGCGGCCGCCGTTGGCCAGGCCGCCATCCGCCGCGACCCCTTCGCCATGCTGCCCTTCTGCGGCTACAACATGGCGGAGTACTGGCGCCATTGGCTGGAC
This sequence comes from Azospirillaceae bacterium, assembly GCA_028283825.1. Taxonomy (NCBI): domain Bacteria; kingdom Pseudomonadati; phylum Pseudomonadota; class Alphaproteobacteria; order Rhodospirillales; family Azospirillaceae; species Azospirillaceae bacterium. Next base: position 678,992 of record JAPWJW010000005.1, read on the forward strand.
ATGGCGCCCCAGGTGACGAAGCTGCCGCGCATCTACCGCGTCAACTGGTTCCGCAAGGACCAGGACGGCCGGTTCGCCTGGCCGGGCTTCGGCGACAACATGCGTGTACTGAAGTGGATAGTGGACCGCGTGCACGGCCGCGCCACCGAGGCGGGCGAGAACCTGTTCGGCCTGACGCCGCGCTATGAGGATCTCACCTGGTCCGGCCTGGATTTCGGGCCGGAGAAGTTCGCCGCGGTCATGGCGCTGGACGATGTCGAGGCCGAGACCGAACTGCGCGGCCAGTCGGAACTGTTCGGCCGGTTCGGCGGCGACACGCCCCAGGAACTGATCGACCAGCAGGACACCCTGCTGGACCGGTTGGCGCAAGGCCGCGAAGCGGCGTAAGGCGGCAACCTCCTGTTCCGTCAAAAGCCCCGGATGGGTCCGCCCTCCGGGGCTTTTTTCATGAGCGCCAGCCGCAGGACCAGCCAGTCGATGTGCGCCAGCAGCAGGGTGCCGGCCTCGCCCCCGGCGCAGCAGGTGGCGGCCAGTTCCATCGCCTGGCGCAGGCGGCCGGGAAGCTTGCCCATCAGCATGTCCAGCGACATCACGGCCACCTCCATCGTCACAAGGCCAGGGCCGCGCGCAGGGCCTGGCGCGCCAGCGTGTGGGCCATCAGCGTCGGGGCGGTGCCGGCCAGCCCGTCCAGCCAGAAGAAGTCGTGGATGGTGCCGATCAGGCGGACGGCGGCGACGTCGACCTCCGCCAGCATCAGGCGGCGGGCGTAGGCCTCCCCCCCGTCCCGCGCCAGATCGGCCTCCGCCGTCAGCACCAAGGTGGGCGGTGACCGGCGCAGCCGTTCCAGGGGCAGGGCCAGGGGCGACAGGGCGGCCCAGCCCAGGCCGGTCGCGAAGGCCCGGGCGGAACAGCGCCGGAAGGCATCCGGATCCAGCCAGTCGTCCACGCCCTCGGTGGCGGCGCAATCGGCGACGATGGGGTGGGCCAGCACCTGGTAGCGGAACCCCGGCCAGCCCGCCGGCCGTGCCGCCGTGGCCAACAGCGCCGCCATGGCACCGCCGCAGCCGTCGCCGGCCAGAACCGTGCGTTCCACATCCAGGCCGTTCGCCGCGCCATGAGCGATCAGCCAATCCAGCGCCGCATGGATCCGGCGCAGGGCCTGGGGGGCCAGGACCGGCGGCGCCCAGCCGGCCTCCACGAACAGCAGGGCTGCCCCACAGCCGGCGGCCAGCCGCAGGGCCGCGGCCCCATGCGTCGCCCAGCCGCCGAAGGCCCAGAAGCCGCCGGGCAGGTAGAACAGGACGGGCACCGTCCCCACCCCGGGCGGATGTGCGAGGATGAGCGAAAACTCGGACGCCCCCTCCACCAGCGTGATGCGGGTCACGGGGGTGGTGTCCAGGGGCGCATCCCCTTGCAGGCGGGCGGCGATGTCGGCGCCCCGGTCGAAACCGCCAGGGGCGTAAGGCGACAGGCCCGCCTCGGCCACCTGGTCAAGGAAGCTGCGGACACCCGGGTCCAGGGTGACGTGCTGCCGGGCAACGGTATCGAGGGTCATGGGGCGGATCACAGGCTGAGCGGCAGGACATCGACGACGTTGGCGCGGCGCCAGGCGGCCGGCGTTTCCCCCGTCACCTGGCGGAACACGCGGCTGAGATGCGCCTGGTCGGCGAAGCCGGCATCCAGCGCGATGTCGGCCAGGGTGTCGTCGCTGTCCAGCATGCGGGTCTTGGCCCGCTCGATCCGGCGCAGGGTGACGAAGGCGCGGGGGGACTGGCCGAAGCTGCGGCGGAAGGCGACGCAGAAGTGCCCGGTGCTGAGCCGTGCCGCGTGGGCCAGATCGTCGTTGCACAGGGTGCCGTCCAGGCGGCTGTCGATCAGGGCCAGCACCCGCTTGGCCTGCCAGGGCGCCAGGCCGCTGCGCTGATCGGCCTCGGGTCCCCGGGTATCGGCGGAACCGCGCCGCAACAGCAGGTCGCGCACCTGGCAGATTTTCTGCCGGGCCTGGCCCATGTCGTGTTCGACCGCTTGCACGGCCTCTTCCAGCAGGCGGGCCAGCGCGGTCAGGCCGCCGGCGTTTTGGGCGAAGGGGGTGTCGAAGGTGAGGGCGGGCGCGGTCATGGTTGCCTCCGGTGCGTTAGCGTGATGGAGGCATTGTGGGGCGGTAGGGCCGTCCCCGGGGAGTTAAGCGATGTGAAGCGTTGGGTGGCGTTAAGCGCTAAACGGCAGCCTTAACGGGACCCAATAGCGGCGCGCACCAACCCTGATAGGCGCGTTCCCTCAGCATCGTCCGCGCTGTGGCGGAACCGGCGACGGCGAACATTTCCAACTGCATGGGGCTGGCGATGGCCGGGACGCCGCCGCCGCCACCCAAGCCGGCGGCATAGCCGTCGGCGAAGGCCCGCCAATGGTCCAGGGCGTGGTGGCGCGCCCGCTGGTCCAGCACCCCGATCCAGGCCAGCGCCAGGTCCGGCGCGCCGGCGGCGATGGCCACGGGGATGCAACCGATGGCCAGGCCGTAACAGACGGACAGCGTATGGTCGATGCGCATCACCTCGTCCGCGCATTCCCGCGCCAGGTCCAGGGCGGCGGGCACGTCGCCCATCATCCAGCGCAGGCGCATCAGCATGCTCAGCATGGCGATGCGGCCATCCACCTGGGCGTAGTTGGCGTTGGTGGCGCGCGTGGGGTCGGCGTCGGCCGCCATCACCGCCTGCAACAGGGCCAGGGACCGGCCGTGGTCGCCCGAGAAATGATGGGACAGGACGCGCATGCGCATGCCCCCCATCCGTTCCGACAGGCTGCCACCGTCGCCGACGCGGGCGCTGAAGGCCTCACCCACCTCCAGGCTTTCGGCGTAGCGGCCGGCCAGGGTGCGGTGCGCCCACACACCCCACAGGGCGCGGCGGGCCAACCCCTCGTTGCCGATGGCTTCGGCGATTTCCAGCGCCTGCTCGAACGCCGCCCCCATGGCCGGCACGGGGCCGCGTGTGTGCCACAACGCATGGCCGTAGGCCGCCAGCAGCTCCACCCGCCGGGCGGCGCGCCGTGCGGCATCCGCCGTTCCCCGCTGGTCCAGCGCCGACAGCATCTGTTCGGCGCGCCCCAGGAATTCGTGGGGCAGCGACAGGTGGAACCACAGCGGCGCGCTGACCACGATCAGGTCCAGACCCAAATCCAGGTCACCCTGGTCACCCACCACCCAGTCCAGGGCGGCGCGGACATCGGCGATGCGGCGGCTGTGCTGGGCCAGCCATTCCCGCGGGGCCTGGCCCTCCCAGGCCCGCTGCATGTCAGCGAAAAGGGACAGCAGGTGGCGGGCATGGGCGGCGCGGGCCGGCGCGTCGTCGCCATCCTCGATCAGGCGCTCATGGCCATAGTGGCGGGTGGTGTCCAGCAGGCGATAGCGCAAACCGTCCGGCTCACGCACGCTGGCCACCAGCGACTTGGCCACCAGTTCCGCCAGGGTTTCCAGCACCATGCCTTCACGGCCGCCGGCCACGCCATGGGCGTCCCGGGCGTCGAAGCTGGCGCGGAATACCGACAGGCGGGCCAGCAGCCGCCGCTCCTCCGCCGTCAGCAGGCCGTAGCTCCAGTCCAGGGCGGCCCGCAGGGTGCGGTGGCGGGGCAGGGCCGTGCGTCGGCCCCGGGTCAGCAGATCCAGGCTGTCCTGAAGGCGCCGCGCCAGTTCCGGCGGGTCCATCAGGTCGATGCGCGCGGCGGCCAGTTCGATGGCCAGGGGAATGCCGTCCAGGCGTCGGCAGATTTCCGCCACCGCCACCGCGTCGCCGTCATCCATGGCGAAGTCGGCATGGACGGCGCGGGCCCGGTCGTGGAACAGGGCAGCCGCCGGATAGGCTAGCACGCCGGCCGCATCGCGGCATTCCTCCGGCGGAACGGGCAGGGCCGGCAGGCGATGCACCCATTCCCCCACGGCGCGCAGGGGTTCGCGGCTGGTCGCCAGGATCAGCAGCGACGGCACGGCGGCCAGCAACTGTTCGGCCAGCGCCGCCGCCGCATCGACCAGATGTTCGCAATTGTCCAGCAGCAGCAGGGTGGGGGCCGCCGCCAGGTCGGCGATGACGGCGCCCAGGCGGTCCGTTCCGGCACCGGGCAGGCCCAGGGCCACGGCCACCGTGCCCTCCGCCAGGACGGGATCGGCAATGGGGGCGAAATCGACGAACCGCACGCGCACGCCGTGGTTCCCGGTAAAGTCGGTGGCGGTTGCCAGGGCCACCGTGGTCTTGCCCATGCCGCCGGGGCCCGCCAGCGTCAGGAAGCGGCGCTGGGGCAACTCATCAACCAGGGTCCGGACGATGGCGGTGCGCCCGACCAGCGGCACCAGGGGACTAAGGGGGGCCGCGGTGTCCATTGCCGGCGACGGTGCCGTGGGGACGGCGACCGGCGCGTCCGGCAGGCTGCGCACCACGGGCAAGGTCAGGCGATAGCCGCGCCCGGCCTCATTCACGATCAGGCGGTCGTCGCCCAGCGCCTTGCGCAGGCCCGACAGGTGGACGCGCACGGCACTTTCATCGATCACCTGGCCGGGCCAGACCTCGGCCAGCAGGCGGTCGCGGGTCACCAGTTCGCCGCCGGCGCCGGCCAGCACCGCCAGCAGGTTGGCGGCCCGGCCGCCCAGCTTCACCGGCTGGCCGTCACGGCAGAGGGTCAGGTGCGGCAGGTCCAGGGTGAAGCCGCCGAAGGCCAGGCGTACGCTCCGCTCGGTCATGGGCGGGCCGTCATCCCGGTAGCGGTACTGGCCGGCGGGATGGCGCAGGAGGTGAACTTCAGGGTGGCGACCAGCACCAGGCACAACGCCGCCGCCCCCGCCACCACCGTCATGGCGTCGATGAAGGCCAGGACGTAAGCCTGTTTCTGCACCGATTGGGCCAGCAGGGCCACGGCGCGCATGGCCGCGTTCCCCGGCGACTGGGCCGCCAGGCCGCCGGCCACCGCCGCCAGATGGTCCTGCACCCCACTGCCGCCCGCCGTGACGTGCAGGCCCAGCAGATTGGAGTGTGTTTGTTCCCGCATGCGTATGAACCAGGTCATGAGGGAGGTCCCCATCTCGCCCCCCAACAGGCGGAAAGTATGGATAAAAACGCCGAATGTCAGCACCTGTGACGGCACGATATGGCGGGTGACGTAGAACAGGAAGGCGGTGAAGCCCAGGCACTGGCCGGTCGCCTGCAGCAATTGGCTGGGGATGAAATCGGCGCTGATCCACTCATGCGTCAGGCCGTTCGCCACCATCAGGCAGGCGCCGGCGATGGCGGTGAAACCGATGGCCATGACGCCGCGGGCGTCCAGCCGTTGCAGGACCAGGCCGACCAGCGGCGCCAGCAGGAACTGGGGTGCCGCCACCCATAGCAGGGCGTCGCCCACGTCCAGGGCGCGATAGCCCTGCACCTGGGTCAGGAACTGCGGGATGATGAAGGCGGTCGCCAGGGTCTGGAAGCGGTACAGCGCCAGGATGAAGGCCAGGGCCAGCATGGTGGATGAGCTGGCGAAGTGGAAATCGAAGAACGGCCGCTCGGCCGTCAGTTCGCGCACCACGAACATGACCAGCAGGAAAGCGGCCCCGGCCGCCAGCGCCACCACCAGGCCCGACCCGAACCAGTCCAGCCGGTCGCCCTGGTCCAGGGCCGTGTAGGCCAGGCTGGCGCCGATGCCCAGATAGGCCAGGCCCGGCGCGTCCACCCGGCTGATCTGGTCGCGGTTGGGCGGGTCGCGCGGCATGCCCAGAATCACCAGCACCAGCAGGGGCGGCACCAGGAACAGATGCTGCCAATAAATCCACTGCCAGCCCCAATGATCGACATAGAACCCCTCCAGCGAGGCCGGCAGGTTCTGCGACAGTTCCAGGCTCATGGCGTAGGCAGCCAGCCCGAACACCTGCCAGGCGGGCTTCAGGCTGCGCATGACGAAGCCGATGGCCAGCGGTACGAAGGTGCCGGAGCCCAGGCCGGCGATGAATTGCAGCGCCAGCAGGGCGCCCAGGTTGGGCGACAGCGGCGTCAGCGCGCTGGCCACGCCGCAAGCTGGCCGCCCCCCAGAAGATGACGCGGCGCGGCCCGAAGGCGATGCCCAGCCAGACCGACAGCACCCCCATCAGCATCTGCGCCACGGTGGAGGCGGTGCCGATCCAGGCGCCGTCATCCACGCCGGCGTGGACGGCACCCCGGATGTCCGCCAGCCCGAAGGTGGTCAGCCGGCCATACAGGGTGGAGATGATGGCGCCCAGCAGCACCGCCGCCACGCCGGCCAGCGGGCGGGGCGCCCAGGGGCGGGGGGCGGCAGGGGCGGTCGCGCTCACTGGTCCCCCGTGTCGATGCGGGCCCGCACCGATAGGCCGGGGCGCAGGCGGTCCAGCAGCGGCTGGCCCGGATCCAGGCGGATCTTCACCGGCACGCGCTGCACCACCTTGGTGAAGTTGCCGGTGGCGTTGTCCGGCGGCAGCAGGGCGAATTGCGCACCCGAGGCGGGGGCCAGCGCCTCGACATGCCCGGTTAGTTTCTGGCCGGGGAAGGTGTCGACCTCCACCCGGGCGGGCTGCCCAGGTTGCACGTGGGTCAACTGGGTTTCCTTATAGTTGGCCACCACCCAGACGCCGGGCAGCGGCACCACGGCGATGACCTGGGTGCCGGGGGAGACCAGCTGACCCGGCCGCACCTGGCGTTCGCCCACCTCGCCATCCGCCGGGGCGGTGATGCGGGTATAGCCCAGGTTCAGGCGCGCCTGGTCCAGCTGCGCCTTCTGGGCGGCCAGTGCGGCCTCCAACTGGCGCTGCTGCGTGGCCAGCACCTGGATCTGCTGGCGTTGCGCCTCGGCCTGGGCGCGGGCCTGGGCCAGCAGGGCGACGGTCCGCGCCTCATTGGCGTCGGCCTCCTCCACCGCCTGCTGGGCGCTGGCGCCCTTGCCGATCAGGGCGTGCTGGCGGGTGGCTTCCAGGTGATAGCGGCGCAGGTCGGCGGCATCGGCGGCGATGGCAGCGTCGGCCGCCGCCACCGTGGCCCGCTGCAAGGCCTGCTGGCTCTGGTTATTGGCGATGGCGGCCTCCGCCGCGGCCACGTTGGCCACCGCCTGGTCCAGCGCCGCGCGGTAGTCGGCCTCGTCGATCTGGACCAGGACCTGGCCGACGCGGACGCGGGCGAAGTCATCCACCGGCACGGCCCGCACGTAGCCGCCCACCTTGGCGGCCAGCGGCGTCACGTCGGCGCGGGTATAGGCGTCATCCGTGGCCTGCCAGCGCCCGCCGCTGACCCAGGCGTCCCACCGGGTGGTAATGGTGACAACGATGCCGCCCGCAAGGCTCAACGCCAGCAAGGGCACGCCCACCCGCCGCCAGAGGGGAAGCGCGGGAGGCGGGGCGGGAAGGGTGGTGTCCGACATGCGTTTGGGGTCCGGCGGCAAAGGGGGCGGCGGGGCCTGTGCGCCACCTACCGCACCCCATCATGGCGCGCCGTTCCCGGTTGGTCTTGACGATCAGACCTGTGATTTGAACAAACGGTACCGTGACTTGTATCCGGCGGCCCTGCGGATCAGTATTTCGCGGCCCAGAAGGCCAGGACGACCGTGTTGATGGCCGCGGGACCGGTGGGGCGCGGACCACCGTCCTGGCCGCCGATGACATACCCCTGCAGCGCGGGGTCGGTGAGGGGAATCTTCACGACGGTGGAGGGGGCGTAGTCACCCTGGAGCATATAGGACATCTGCACGCTGACCGTGGCTTCGGCGTTGCCGGTCTTGAACTGGATCTGGCCAGCCAGCGTATTGTTGCTGTTGGCGGTGCTGGTCCAGGTCTGTTTCCCGGCAGGGCTTTCGACGACGATCTGCTGGACCCAGCCGGCGGAAAAGAAGCCATCGATATGGATGTTGGTGTTGGCGGGCACGGTGAAGGTGGCGGTGTTGAACATGCGTCTCTCCAAAGGTAGGCGATTGGGGGTGGAAGAGCGCCACAACTTATGCGCGTCATTCCTGCGCGCACCAGTGGTATTCCTTTTTGCGGGAGATTTGTAGGTCTAATTTTACCGATAGGTTGTGTTTTGTGGCCGGCCTATCCCACGGGGGCGCTGTCCTGACGATGCGAAGACGGTAGGATGAGGGCTCTCAAGCAAAGGGGACGGCCATGACCCATCGCACCGCCGACCTGGTCGACGCCTATGAGGACAGCCTGCAAAGCTGTGAGGTCCAGTTCCACAGCTTCGGTGCGCGCCACGCCTTCCACGGCCCCATCCGCACGGTGCGCTGTCATGAGGACAACGCCCTGCTGAAACACACACTGTCGGAGGCGGGTGAGGGCGCCGTGCTGGTGGTGGATGGCCACGGCTCGCTGCGCACCGCCCTGGTGGGCGACATCATCGCCGGCCTGGCCTACAAGCACGGTTGGGCCGGCCTGGTGCTGTGGGGGGCGGTGCGCGACAGCGTGGCCCTCAGCCACATCGACATCGGCATCAAGGCGCTGGGCACCAACCCGAAGAAAAGCACCAAGACCGGCGCCGGCCAGGCGGACGTGCCCGTGACCTTCGGCGGCGCCCAGTTCATCCCCGGCGCCTGGCTTTACGCGGATGAGGACGGCATCGTCGTCAGCGCCACGCGGCTTTAGCCAGGTAAGGGAACGAATTCCTTGTCGTCCAGGTCGGGCAGCTTCATGCGGCCGGCGCGCCAGTCGGCCTTGGCTTGCTCGATCCGCTCCTTGCGGCTGGAGACGAAGTTCCAGTCGATGAACCGCTCGCCCAGCGGCTCCCCGCCCAGCAGCATGACCACCGCCGGCGTCACGGCGGTGAAGATCACCGGTTGGCCGGGCGTGAACACCAGCATGTGGCCGGCCTCCACCGTCCGCCCGTCCACCTCCACCGATCCGGTGGCGATATAAGCCGCGCGCTCCGGATATTCCGCCGGCAACTGCGCCTTGGTGCCCGGTTGCAAAATCCAGTGGACGTAGAACATGGGGGAATGGGTCTTGACCCCGGCCTTGGCGCCGAAGGCCTCACCCGCCACCAGGCGGGCCCACAGGCCGCCATGCTCATAGGTCGGCAGGGTTCTCCACACCGTAATGGTGGAAGGCGGGGTCGGTCTCCTCATCCGCCTCCGGCAGGGCCACCCAGGCCTGGATGCCGTGCATGGGGCCGCCCTCGGCCCGCGCCTTCTCGAACCGTTCGGAATGGGTGATGCCGCGGCCGGCCGTCATCCAGTTGACCTCGCCCGGGCGGATGGCTTGTTCGGATCCCACGCTGTCGCGGTGCATGATCTCACCCGCGAACAGATAGGTGACGGTGGACAGGCCGATGTGCGGGTGCGGGCGCACGTCGCGTTCGGCCGGGATGCCCTGGGGGAAATCCACCGGGCCCATATGGTCGAAGAAGACGAAGGGGCCGACATGGCGGCGCTGGGCCACCGGCAGGATGCGCCCGACCTCGAACCCGCCCAAATCGCGCCGCCGCTGGTCGATGACCAGTTCGATCATGATGCCCCCCAATGCTTGCCGTGGCCGAGGATGATGCCAGGGCGCCCGGGCGCGTTCAACCAGCGCCCATCGGACGCCACGACTTACAGCAGGTGGCGCAAGCAGGCGGTGGCGGCCACGCCGACGATGACGGTGGGCAGCATGGAGAAACGGCAGGCCATGGCGATGGTCACCGCTAGGCCAAACAGGTCGGCCGGCCGGGTGGTGGTGAAAGCGGGCGCGATGACGGAGATCAGCACGGCACCCGGCACCGCCTCCAGCACGGCGGTGGCGCGGGGGCTGAGCGTGCGGTTGCGCAAGACCAGATAGCCGGTGACGCGGGTGCCGTAGGTCACCGCCATCATGGCCAGGATGGTCAGCAGGGCGGGCACGTCCAGCGCGAAATAGCGTTCCAGCATCACGCGGTCCCTGTCGTTTCGTGACCGGCCACGACGTAGGCGACCACCAGGCCCGCCAGGGTGCCAGCCGGCACGTACCAGGCCCCCGGCACCGCCAGGTGCGTCACGGCGGCCACGCCCAGGCTAACCGGCCAGGGCAGGGCGCGGCGCCACCCCTTCCACATGCCGCGCACCAGCACCAGGAAGACGGCGGTGAAGGCCATGTCGAAGCCATAGGCCTGCGGGTCGCCCAGCACCGGCCCCACGCACGCGCCCAGTACCGTCATCGCCACCCAGGCGATGTAGAGGGAGACGGCGAGGCCGGCGTAGTAGGGGGCGCTGATGCCCCTGCGGCCGCTGGCGGCCACGCGACGTCGGGCGTCCGCCATGCCCAGGGCCCAGGTCTCGTCCGCCATGGTGAACAGGGCCAGTGCCGCCTGCCAGGGCCGCAGGTGGCGGATGTGGGGGGCGAAGGCGGCACCCATCAGCAGGTGGCGGCAATTGACCAGCAGGGTCATGCCGGCGATCAGGGCGATCTGCGGCGGGCTGTGCCACAGCTCGATGGCCACGAACTCCGACCCGCCGGCGAAGTTCAGGCCGCACATCATCGCCACTTCCAGCGGGCTCAGGCCCTTCATCGCGGCCTGCGAGCCCAGCACCAGGGCGAAGGGCGTGCAGCCCAGCAGGACCGGCATCATGGCGGCCACCCCCCGGCGGAATTCACGCGCCACCCCGGGCTTCGGCGCCGTGTCCTCCGGTGTCGCATCGTCAGGCAGGCAGGTGGCGGTCATCGGTGCTGTTCCATGGGGCGGGACCGGTTTCACGGGGGCTGTATGGTAGGGGAACTGTGGCCACATGGAATTGCATAGGCCGTGCCTTAGCCCCGCCAATTTGGCATCCTGTTCCGCACAAACATCCAATACGGGGGGAAATGCCTGATGCTGACGGTGGACATGGCCGAGTTGCCCGGCCTGGTGGGGCGTGAACTGGGTTGTTCCGACTGGGTGCTGGTGGACCAGGACCGCATCGACCGCTTCGCCGAGGCCACGGGCGATCATCAGTGGATCCACGTGGATGTGGAACGCGCCACGCGCGAAATCGGCGGCACCATCGCCCATGGTTTCCTGACCCTGTCGCTGCTGGCGGCGCAGACCTATCAGATCCTGGCGGTGCGCGACGCCGGCCGGGGTCTGAACTACGGTTTCGACAAGGTGCGTTTCCTGGCGCCGGTGCCGGCCGGGTCGCGGGTGCGGTCGCGCGAGACCCTGGTGGCAGTGGCGGAAAAGGCCGGCGGCCTGCTGCTGACCCGCTCCGTGGCGGTGGAGATCGAAGGGGGTGAAAAGCCGGCATTGGTCGCCGAATGGCTAACGGCGGTCTATCGCTGATGGCCAAATGGCTGGTGCCGAAATGGACGAAGACTTAGAATATAAACCTTACACGGATGGTTTATGTATTTTAAATAATCGGGACTTCTTAAAGGTTCATGGCGCAGTGAAACCTTCCAATCGCCCAATTCCAGCCATATTCGGGGGCTGAACTCCAATCTGTCGCAGGCGGGCACTTCAATCTGAACGATGACCCGCCCCAATTCAGCAAGGAGGTATTGCCATGAAGACCCGTATTCTGATGAGTGGCGTTGCGCTGGCTTCTCTGTTGGCCGGCGCCGCCTGCGCCCAGGACACCACCCGCACCACCTACACCACGGCGCAGACCACCACGACCGCGCCGGTGGACAGCACCACGACCACCACCCGCAGCCGCACCACGGTTGACCAGCAGGCCCTGCCGCCGGCACCGTCGTCGGATGACATGTCGGCGCCGGGCGCCACCACGCGTTCGACCGAAAGCACCTACAGCAACGTCCAGGGCTCGGACAACGACGCGACCAGCACGTCGAAGAGCACGACGACGACCTATCCGGACGGCAGCAAGGCCAGCCGCAGCCACAGCAAGACCGAGACGCCGGACGGCGAGACGGTGGAACGCCAGTCGACCCAGACCGACAGCATGGGCAACAGCACCTCGTCCACCGCCACCACGACCACCACGCCCCGTTAATTCGGGCCCTGGTTGGCGAAGTGACAAAGGGGCGGAACGCGCCAAAGGGCGGTTCCGCCCCTGTTGTTTGTGCGGTGCAGAATATTCGGGGGGGATATTTAAAATATCCAGCCGACCGGAACTTTCAAATGAGGCGCTGGATTGAACGGTCATCCCATGATTGCCGCAATCTTGCGGTTGAATTGGGCGAATGATGGTGAGGCGCCCGTCAAGGCGACCGCCGGATACCTTATGGAGGATTCCATGCGCACCCGTCTTCTTTTGGGCGGCGTGGCCCTGGCGACCTTGTTGGCCGGTGGTGCCGACGCCAAAACCGACAACTGGAACGGCCGGCTGAACAACACGACAGTGACCCGTGTCGCCGCCAGCGGCCAGGCTACGCCACAAACCACCCCCAGCACGGCCAGCCCCAACACCGGCAACCCGGCCCCGGCCACCACGCAGGACACGCAGAACGGCGCCGTCCCCGGCGCCATGGGCGTGACCGATGGCACGGCCACCGGCACCACCCAGACAACCGGCAGTTCCAGCAGCACCGCCGCCGGCGCGCCCAAGCCCCCGGATGGGGGCGCCAGTCCCAATGGCTCCGCCACCAGTTCCTCAGGCCCGCCGGCCAGTCCCAGCGGCGGTTCGACCAGTCCGTCGGGTGGCACCACGTCGCCGCGTTAGGCGGCGCTTAGCTGAACACGATGGTCTTCTGGCCGCTGACCAGGATGCGGCGTTCGATGTGCCAGCGCACGGCGCGGGCCAGGACGGCGCATTCGATGTCGCGGCCGATGTCCACCAAATCTTCCGGCGTATGGGTGTGGTCCACGCGCTCGATGCCCTGTTCGATGATGGGGCCTTCGTCCAGGTCGGTGGTGACGTAGTGGGCGGTGGCGCCGATCAGCTTCACGCCCCGGCTGTGGGCCTGGTGATAGGGCTTAGCACCCTTGAAGCTGGGCAGGAAGGAATGGTGGATGTTGATGCAGCGGCCGGACAACTGCCCGCACAGGTCGGCCGACAGGATCTGCATGTAGCGCGCCAGCACCACCAGGTCCGCACCCGTCTGGCTGACGATGTCCATGAACGCCGCCTCCTGCGCCGCCTTGTCCCCCTTCAGGGGCAGGTGGTGGTAGGGAACGCCGCTCCATTCCACGAAGGACCGCATGTCGTCATGGTTGGAGATGACGGCCGGGATGTCGATGGGCAGGGAGCCGGAGCGGGCGCGGTGCAGCAGGTCGTAGAGGCAGTGGCCGAACTTGGACACGGCGATCACCACCTTGGGCTTCACCGTCATGTCCACCAGTTGCCAATCCATGCGGAAGCGGCGGGCGATCAGCTGGAAGCCCTGGCGCAGGCTTTCCAGGTCCGGGAAGCCGGGGCCGTCCGGGCGGAAGGCCGTGCGCATGGAAAAGCTGTCGGTCAGCGTGTCGTTGAAATGGTTGGATTCGGTGATCGAGGCGTCGTTGTCGGCCAGGTAGCTGGAGACGGCGGCCACCACGCCCTTAACGTCGGGACAGGTCAGGACCAGGACGTAATGGGTGTTGGCGGCGGGGCTCTTCTGCGACGTCACGGGCACTATTCCTTAAGCCAGGCAGGTTTGGTTTGGAAGGAAGTTACGCGGGTCTAGCATAAAGCGGACACGCGTCACAGCCCTGGCCCTGCGCATGGCGGGCATCCATCTCATACGCACGGCCTTTGATCGTGACCACTCAAAGGCCCCCTCAGGCGCCGGGCGGCGGACATCCGTCCGCCTTGGCTGATCCTCGCTTTCCAGTCCGCTACGCTCCCCGGAAAGCTCCGGCGGCTGCGGTCGCAGCCTACAGCGGCACGAGTCAGAAACTCGTGCCGCTGGCATCAGGCCCGTTCCGTGAGGTCGTGCGCGATCTGGCCGGCCGTAGCCTGCAACAGGGCGATGGTGTCGGCCAGGGGCGTGGTCAGGGGTGTGTGCTGGACGAAGGGCACGGTCAGGGCCGCCACCGCCGCCCCGCCGCTGACCACCGGCACCGACAGGTCCATGACGCCCATGACGTAGTCGCTGGCCGCCTGCTCATACCCTTGCTCCCGCACCTGGGCGGCACGCTCGGCGAAGGGGGCGACGCGGGGCGCGCCCACCGCCTGGTCCAGCATGCGCCGCCAGGCCGCCTGCACCTGCGGCGGCTGAAAGGCGTACAGCACCATGCCGGATGTCGCCTCCACCAGGCTGCGGTGATAGCCGGGCCGGACGGAGAAGCCCAAATGGCCCGGGTTCTCGATGCGCGCCACCACCACCATCTGTTCATCCGATGCCACCGCCAGGTGGCAGGACTGGCCGATGGCCAGGGTCAGGTCGCGCATGCGGGGCAGCGCCGCCTCCAGCAGGGTGCGCACCGGTGCCCGCGCCATGCCCAGGGTGAACAGCTTGTTGGTCAGCTCATAGCCATCGGCGCCGGACGCGGGCGCGATGTAGCCCTTGAACTCCAGCACTTGGATCATGCGGAACAACTCACTGACCGAGCGCCGGAGGCGGCCGGAGATTTGCGACGGCGTCATGGGGGCGCCATGGGCCGCCAGCAGTTCCAGGATATCCAGGCCCTTTTCCAGCGCGGGCGCCCGGTATTTGCGCACCGCTTCCGTCTCGTCCACTTGGGCGTCGAGCGCGTCCAGGTCGGCCAGGCTGTCGTCGGGGGCGGTGGTCATGGGCTTATCCAACCGGTGGGGTGCTGGGCATGTCGTCACATGCCATTGGGGGACGGCCTCAGGCAAGTGCGTGTGGCTTGACAGCGACGCCTGGTGGTACGATTTTATATACGGAAGACGATTTCGCATATGAATGAAAATCGCCCACATCCGGGAGAGGCCGATCCTGACCGTATCCGCACCCTTCGTGCCCCAATGCCCGCCTGTGCCCGCCTTGGGCTTCGGCGCCGCGGCCATCGGCAACCTGTACCAGCCGGTGGCGGAGGGCGATGCCCGTGCCGCCGTGGCCGCCGCCGTGGCGGCCGGCATCCGCTATATCGACACGGCACCGCATTACGGCTTCGGTCTCAGCGAAAGCCGACTGGGGGCGGTGCTGGCGGAACTGGATCCGGCGGCGGAACTGCTGCTGTCCACCAAGGTGGGCCGGGTGCTGGAACCGCTGGCGGACGCGGACAAGGCGGCGGTGCGCTACGGCTTCGCCAACGCCGCGCCGTTTCAGCCGGTGTTCGACTACAGCTATGACGGCGTCATGCGCTCGTATGAGGATAGCCGGCGGCGCCTGCGCCGCGACCGCATCGACATCCTGTTGGCCCATGATCTGGGCACCGTCACCCACGGGGCCGCGCACGACCACCATTTCCGCCAATTCCTGAACGGCGGCTATCGCGCCATGCGCACTTTACGCGACAGCGGGGCGGTGGGCGCCATCGGTTTGGGTGTGAATGAGTGGCAGGTGTGCGCGCAGGCCCTGGGCCATGTCGACCTCGATGTCGTGCTGCTGGCCGGCCGCTATACCCTGCTGGAACAGGCACCGCTGGATGGGTTCTTCGATTTGTGCGCCGCGCGCGGCGTGCGCGTCATCATTGGCGGCCCCTACAACTCCGGCATCCTGGTCAACGGCACGCGGGGGAACGCCCCGCTGCACTACAATTACGAACCCGCACCGCCGGCCATCATCGACCGGGTGCGCCGGCTGGAGGCCGCGTGCGATGCCTTCAACGTGCCCCTGGCCGCCGCGGCCCTGCAATTCCCCCTGGCCCATCCGGTGGTGGCTGGTGTCATCCCCGGCATGGCCGACGCCGGCCAGGTGGTGCAGACCCGCGCCCTGATGGACACGCCCATTCCGGCCGACCTGTGGCATGCCTTGCGGGCCGAGGGCCTGCTGCACCCGGCCGCCCCCACGCCCGATCCGCAATCCTCCACCCCCGGCAAAGTCGCATGAGCACACCCATCTCCCCCCTCATCCTGCTGCACCCGGACGACAACGTCCTGGTGGTCCGCGCCGCCGTCCATGCCGGCGACCACCTGGACATCGACGGGGTGGCCTTCACCGCCGCCCAGGACGTGACCGTGGGCCACAAGCTGGCCCGCCGCGCCATGGCCCCGGGCGACAAGGTGCTGAAGTACGGCGCGCCCATCGGGTCCATGACCAGTGAGGTGGCACTGGGCGGCCATGTCCACATGCACAACATGAAAAGCGATTACATCGCCAGCCACACACGACAGGTGGTTGGCGGAAATGAGGGGAGCCACTGACATGCGCGGGTTTCTTAGGAGCGATGGGCGCAAGGGCATCCGCAACGTCGTCGTCGTGGCCTATCTGGTGGAATGCGCCCACCATGTGGCGCGCCGCATCGTCACGCTCAGCGATGACATGGACGTGCACCTGATCGGCTTCCCCGGCTGTTATCCCAACACCTACGCCTTCCAGATCATGACCAGGCTGTGCACCCATCCCAATGTGGGCGGCGTGCTGCTGGTGTCGCTGGGCTGCGAAAGCTTCAACCGCGAGGCCTTGCGCCAGGCGGTGGCGGAAAGCGGCCGGCCGGTGGAAACGCTGGTGATCCAGCAGGCCGGCGGCACCAAGGCCACCATCGAGGCCGGGCGCCAGGCGGTGGATCGGCTGAAGGCCATCGCCGCCCAGACACCGGTGGTGGAACTGGCGCGGCATGAACTGGTGGTCGGCACCATCTGCGGCGGTTCGGACGGCACCAGCGGCATCACCGCCAACCCGGCGGTGGGCCGTTGCTTCGACTGGCTGGTGGAGGCGGGGGCCGCCTGCATCTTCGAGGAGACCGGCGAACTGGTGGGGTGTGAGCGCATCATGTCCGACCGCGCCGTGACCCCGGAGCTGGGGGTGGAGATCGAGGCCTGCGTGCAGAAGGCGGAACGCTACTACACCATCATGGGTTTCGGCAGTTTCGCCCCCGGCAATGCGGAAGGCGGCCTGACCACCCAGGAAGAGAAATCCATGGGCGCCTATTCCAAATCAGGATCCTCGCCCATCAGCGGCCTGATCAAGCCGGGCGACATCCCGCCGTCGGGGGGGCTGTACCTGATGGACGTGGTGCCGGATGGGGAGCCGCGCTTCGGCTTCCCCAATATCTCCGACAATGCGGAGATCGTGGAACTGATCGCGTCGGGCTGCCACGTCATCCTGTTCACCACCGGGCGCGGTTCCGTCGTCGGCTCCGCCATCTCCCCCGTCATCAAGGTGTGCGCCAACCCCGAGACGTATGCCCGCCTGTCGGAGGACATGGACGTCAACGCCGGCCGCATCCTGGAGGGCCGGGCCACCCTGGATGAGGTGGGGGCGGAGATCCTGGCGTGCGTTGAGGCGGCGGCATCGGGCGAGCGCACGGTGTCGGAGGCCCTGGGCCACCAGGAATTCATCCTGACCTACAAATCGTTCGAGCCGGTGGGCCCCGCCTGCCTGCCCGTCCGTGGCCGCGCCGCCTGATTGGCGCCACGGAAGTTTGTTTTTGACTAGGCCCCGACCGGGGCCGCCGGAGATTTCCGGGTAACGCATTGGACTGGAAATCGAGGATAGCCAAGGGACCGGACGGTCCCGCCGGCGCCTGAGGAACAAGGAAAAGATATGCAACGGTTGGCAGGAAAGAAGGCGTTGGTGACGGCGGCGGCCCAGGGCATCGGCCGGGCGACGGCGGAACTGTTCGCGCGTGAAGGCGCCACGGTCTATGCGACCGACATCAATGTCGGGCTGCTG
Organism: Azospirillaceae bacterium; assembly: GCA_028283825.1. Classification (NCBI taxonomy): domain Bacteria; kingdom Pseudomonadati; phylum Pseudomonadota; class Alphaproteobacteria; order Rhodospirillales; family Azospirillaceae; species Azospirillaceae bacterium. The sequence goes on from JAPWJW010000005.1 coordinate 696,558, forward strand.
GCGGAGGTGGAGGGGTGTGAGCATCGCCGCCTGGACGTGCTGAAGGACGACCAGGTGGCGGCCCTGGCGGAGGAGATCGGCACCATCGACGTGCTGTTCAACTGCGCCGGTTTCGTCCATGCCGGCACCATCCTGGACTGTGATGCCGCCGCCTGGGATTTCTCGCTGGATCTGAACGTCACCGCCATGGTGCGCACCATCCGCGCCTTCCTGCCCGGCATGCTGGAGGCGGGGCGGGGCAGCATCATCAACATGTCGTCGGTCGCCAGTTCCATCAAGGGCGTGCCCAACCGCTTCGCCTATGGCGCCACCAAGGCCGCGGTCATCGGCCTGACCCGCTCCGTCGCCGCCGACTTCGTGGGCCGGGGCGTGCGCTGCAACGCCATCTGCCCCGGCACGGTGCAGACCCCCTCGCTGGACGAACGCCTGGCCGCCACCGGCGACTATGCCGCCGCCCAAGCCGCCTTCGTCGCCCGCCAGCCCATGGGCCGCCTGGGCAAGGCGGAAGAGATCGCCGAACTGGCGCTGTACCTGGCCAGCGACGTCTCCGCCTTCAGCACCGGCACCATCAACGTCATCGACGGCGGCTGGACGGCATGAATACGCGCGACCGTTGATCGTGACCGATCAACGGTCCCCTCAGACGCCGGGCGCCGGCATCCGCCGGCTTGGCTTCCTCCCTTTGTCGTCCGCGTCGCTCCCCACAAAGGTCCGGCGGCCCCGGTCGGGGCCTACGGTTGCTTGAGCGATTGCTCAAGCAACGATCACAATCGATAAAAGCGCCGGGCGGTCCCTTCGAAGATCGCCCGGCTCGCTTCACTTCCGGCGGCAGCTATCAGGTCGTGCGCCATGGCCAGCCAGCCGGCATAGTCGCCGGCCAGGTTCACCACCGGCCAGTCGCTGCCCCACATCAGGCGGCCGGGGCCGAAGGCGGCCAGCAACACCTCGACATAAGGCGCCAGGGATTCCCGCGTGGGGTTGGGGCCGGCCTCGGTCAGCAGGCCGGACAGCTTGGCGTGCACCTGGGGCAATGCTGCCAGTTCGCGCATCCAGCCCGCCCATTGCGTGATCTCGCCCTGGGCGATCAGCGGCTTGGCGCCATGGTCGATGACCAGGGGCAGGTCCGGGTGCCGGCGCGCGAAGTCCAGCAGTGCCGGCAGGTGGCCGGGCAGGACCAGGGCGTCGAAGGTCAGGCCGTGCGCCACCATGGCGCGGGCGCCCCGGTCCACCGCCGGATCGGCGATCCAGTCCACCGGCAGGGACTGCAGCATGGGGCGCAGGCCGCGCATCTCGGGACGGGCCGCCAGGGTGGCGATGCGGTCGGGCGCGGTCGGCGCCTTCAGGTCGGCCCAGCCCACCACGCCCAGGACGAAGGGATGGGCGTCGGCTTCCGCCAGCAGGAAGTCGGTGTCCTCGTCGCAAGGCTGGGACTGCACCAGCACGCTGCCGGCAACGCCCAGGGGACGGGCCAGGGCCGCCAGCTCATCCACGTCGTGGTCGCGGTGGAGGACGGCCAGATCTGGCGTGGGCCAGGCGCAGCCATGGCGGCCCAGGCGCCAGACGTGCTGGTGCGCGTCGATCATGGGCTCAGTGCCCGGTGGCGATGGGCGTCAGGCGGGCGGCAGGCTCCGTGGCCGGGACGGCCACCTTGCGGCCGGCCAGGCTGAAGGCGCCGACCACGGCGAAGCACAGGCCCGGCACCAGCATGGCGATGGCGATGGAGGTGAAGTCCGACACCTGGCCCATGACCACCGGCACCGCGGCCCCGCCGATGACCGACATGACCAGCCACGACGATCCGATCTTGGTCAGCGGCCCCAGGCCACGCAGGGACACGGCGAAGATGGTGGGGAACATGATGGACATGAAGAAGCTGGTGGCGATCATGGCGCCCAGGCCCAGCCAGCCGCCACCGAAGGCGCCGACTACGCATAGCACCACGTTGATGGCGGCGAACAAGCCCATCAGCCGTTCCGCCGCCACCCGGCCCATCAGGGCGGTGCCGGCGAAACGGCCGGCCATGAAGCCCACCAGCGACAGGGTCAGGTAGAAGGCGGCCGTTCTCTCATCCGTGCCGGGCACGCCGTGCTGGGCATAGCGGATCAGGAAGCTCCACACCCCCACCTGGGCGCCGACATAGAAGAACTGCGCCACCACGCCGAACAGGAAATGGCGGTGGCGCAGCAGGCGCCGCACACTGCCGCCCCCAATTGGGCCGCCCGCTGTCGTCGCCACCTCCGTCCGGTCCTCATGCCCGTCGCTCAGGCGCGGGAAACGCACGGCCAGCACCACCAGGGCCCATAGCAGCACCAGCAAGCCGAGGATGAGGTAGGAGGACTGGGCCGCCATCGCCTCGGTATCACGGAAGCGGGCCAGGGCGTCGGGTGACAGGGCGGCGATTTGCGTCGGCGTGTATTCCACGCCGGACAGGATGAACTGCCGGCCCACCAGCACGCCGGTGATGGCGCCCAGCGGGTTGAAGGCCTGCGCCAGGTTCAGCCGGCGTTCAGCCCCCGACGGGTCGCCCAGCACGGTCATCAGCGGGTTGGCGGAGGTCTCCAGGAAGGCCAGGCCGCTGGCGATGACGAACAGGGCGCCCAGGAAGGCGCTGTAGGCCCTGAGTTCGGCTGCCGGATAGAACAGCAGGGCGCCGGCACCGTATAGGCAGAGGCCCAAGACGATGGCGGCCTTGTAGCCGAAGCGCCGGGCGAACAGGGCGGCCGGGACCGCGCAGAAGAAATAACCCAGGTAGAAGGCGGATTGCACCAGGCCCGACTGCCAGTCCTTCAGGTCGAAGGCCTTGCGGAACTGCGCCACCAGCACGTCGTTCAGGTTGTTGGCCACGCCCCACAGGAAGAACAGGCTGACGATCAGGATGATGGGCACGGTCCAACGGCCAGCGGCGTGGCCGGGTGCGGCTTGGTGCTTCGGATCTGGATGACCGTCCGACATGTCCCCTCCCAGGGTATTTTTATGGCCGGTATGCGGACCGGCTGCGGCGACAAGCACATCAAATATGAATTTATACGTCAAATATAAAAACGCATCCGGTCCGCATCAGCGTGGCATTGTCACAGGCCCGCTTGGCGGCGCGGGTGCCTGTCGTTAATGTCCGCCCGGTTTCAAAAGTTGCCGAAAAGCGTGGGGACGGATCATGGCGCACATCATCGACGGCAAGGCTTTCGCTGGAGCTTTGCGCGAACGCATCGCCGCCAAGGTGGCGGCTCTGGGCGCGCGTCACGGCCTGACGCCGGGCCTGGCCGTGGTGCTGGTGGGCGAGGATCCGGCCAGCCAGGTCTATGTCCGCAACAAGGGTGAGCAGACCCACGCCGCCGGCATGCATTCCGTCACCCACCGGCTGGAGGCCAGCGCCACGCAAGGTGAATTGCTGGCCGTGGTGCACGCCCTGAACGCCGACCCGGCCATCCACGGCATCCTGGTGCAACTGCCCCTGCCGGCCCATATCGACAGCGCCGCCGTGCTGGCGGCCATCGATCCGGACAAGGACGTGGACGGCTTTCACGTCGTCAATGTCGGCCGCCTGTCCGCCGGATTGCCCGGCCTGGTGCCGTGCACGCCGCTGGGTTGCCTGATGCTGTTGCGCGACCGGCTGGGCAGCCTGAAGGGCAAACACGCCGTTGTGGTCGGCCGCTCCAACATCGTGGGCAAGCCCATGGCGCAGCTGCTGCTACAGGCCGACTGCACCGTCACCGTGGCCCACAGCCGGACCGAGGATCTGCCGGCCCTGTGCCGCACCGCCGACATCCTGGTGGCCGCCGTCGGCCGGCCGGAGATGGTGCGCGGCGATTGGGTGAAGCCGGGCGCCACGGTTATCGACGTGGGCATAAACCGCGTGCCGGCCCGCGACCCGGCTGCCGCCGCCGCCGGCAAGACCCGCCTGGTGGGCGACGTGGCTTTCGATGAGGCGGCCGCCATCGCCGGCGCCATCACCCCGGTGCCGGGCGGCGTCGGCCCCATGACCATCGCCGTCCTGCTGCTGAACGCCCTGACCGCCGCCTGTCGGGCGCATGGGTTGGAAAGCGAATTGGCGGATTTCGCGTGACCATCAAGGCGCTTGACCAAGGGGTGCCGCAGGCCGAATCTTGCGAAGGTTGTTGAGAGAAGGACATGGCATATGGCGAAGAACGCGCAGACCAAGCCAACGGGCGACCGCCAGGTGTCCGGTTCCTTCCTTGAGGATGACGGCACGCGCCGCTCTTACACCGTCACCGTCCATGGCCTCGACAAGGGGGAGGCGGGACGCGTTGTCTCCTCACCCGCGCGTGGATTTACCCCGCGCACGGGGGGAATGGATCAGCTGACCATTCATCCCCGTGGCCCAAAGCGCCTTGGGGTGGGGAAGAAGCCGGCTTGAACGCTGCCTCCGATGAAGCTTCTGCTGGATACGCATGCGCTGTTCTGGGCGGTGGTCGAGCCCGAGAACCTCGCGGCCGACACGCGATCAGATCCCGCCAATCAGGTTTTCGCCACGTTGGCGTCAGCCCAGGAACTGGCAATGAAGCTTTCAGCCAACCAGTGGCCGGAGGCAAAAAGCCTGCTGCAGGATTTCGAGCGGCTGGTGGTCGATGAAGCGGGTTTCATCCTGTTGGCGCCTACAGCCGTCGATTATCTGAATATGACCCGATTGCCGACGGTCGCCGGTCACAAGGATCCCATGGACCGGTTGATCATCGCCATGGCCATCGCCCGTGGCCTGACCTTGGTCAGCAGCGACAACAACACGCCGAACTATGCGGTTGAGTGGATCACTGCGGGCCAGGGCAGTGGCACAGGTGCGCCCCGCCTTAAGGATCGCATCATCCCGGTGGAACCGTTGACCTTCATTGATGTGCCTTAAGCGGTCGCTACCCGTGCCGCCAGCGCGTCCCGCACCTGGGTGACCACGCCGTCCCAGTCGCCCGGCGCCCCTTGGTTGAACAGCCGCAGGGTGGGATACCAGGGGCTGTCGGTACGATCGCGGAACCAGCGCCAGCAACTGTCGTAGCGGTTCATCACCCAGACCGGCTTGCCCAGCGCGCCCACCAGGTGCACGACGGAGGTGTCGACGCTGATCACCAGATCCAGGTTGGCGACCAACGCGGCGGTGTCGCCGAAATCATCCACCTGGTCCATCAGGTCGGTCATGGGGAAGCCCTCGGGCGGGGCGCCGTCCTTCTGCAGGCTGTAGAACCGCACGCCGGGTACGTCCGCCAGGGTGGCCAGGTGGTGCGGCGCCATGGAGCGGCGGCGGTCGACGGCCGACAGTTCCGGCGCATGGTTGCGCGGGTTGCCGGCCCAGACCAGGCCGACGCGCAAAGGGCGGGCGCCGGCCTCCAGTTGCTCCAACCGGTCCCGCCACAAGGCGATGTCGGCGGGCTCCGCCGCCAGGTAGGACGGTGCGGCCGGAATGGTCTCCACCGTCGTGCCGAAAGCCAGCGGCAAGCTCATCATCGGGGATTGCAGGTCGAAGGGCGGCAAGGGCTGGCCATCCTCCACGATGTGCACGACACCGGGCAGGGGGCGCAGCAGGCGGGCCAGCGACGGCTGTATGGCCAGGGTGATGCGCATGCCGCGCGCCGCCACCAGCGGCACGTAGCGGCAGAACTGCAGCGTGTCGCCCAGGCCCTGTTCCGCGTGGATCAGGATGGTCTTGCCGGCCGCGTCCTCACCCCGCCATTGCGGCCGGGGGAACTGGTGGGAATAGGGCGACATCTGACGGGTGCGCCAGCGCCATTCATATTCGCGCCAGCCTTCCTCGTACTGCCCGGCGGCCAGCAGCGACATGCCCAGATTGTTGTGGGAGGCGCCGTAGTCCGGGCGCAGGGCGATGCTGGCCCGGAACTGCTTGATGGCGGATTGAAGGTCACCTTTCGCCTGAAAGACAGCGCCTAAATTATTGATTCCTTCAGGGTATTCCGGGTTCAGCGCCAGCGCCGCCTGGATGCTGGCGCGGGCCTCGTCCATGCGGCCGTCGGCATGCAGGGCCATGCCCCTGTTGTTGTGCGCCTCGGCATAGTTGGGCAGGGCGTCGATGGCCTCATCGAAGGCGGCGGCCGCCTGGGCCGCCTTGCCCTGGGACATGAGGGCCAGGCCCAGATTGTTATGGGCCTTGGGGTTTTCCGGCCGCAGGGCGATGGCGCGGGAAAAACAGCTCTCCGCCTCCGCATGGCGGCCGTTGAGGTGCAGGATGATGCCCAGGTTGTTGTGGGCGTCGGCGAAGTCCGGGTTCAGCGTCAGCGCGCGCTTATAGGCCAGCATGGCCTCCGGCGACCGCCCCAGGGCCTGCAAGGTGATGCCCAGATGGCCCACCGGCATATGGTCGTCGGGACGCAGCGCCGTCGCGCGCTCCAGATGGGGCAGGGCGTCCTCGTGCCGTTCCATGTCCTGCAAGGCCAGGCCCAGGTTGAACCGCGCCTCGGCATGATCAGGCGCCAGCGCCACCGCGCGCTCCAGCCAGGACAGCGAGTCCGCCGTCCTGCCCGTCAGGCGCTGCACCAGGCCCAGATTGTACAGCGCGTTGATGTAGTTGGGCTTGGTCACCAGCGCCTGATGGAAACAGGCCTCGGCCTCGGGCCAGCGGCGGTGCATGCGGAAGACCACGCCACGGTTATTGTGCGCCTCGGCATAATCAGGGCGCAGCGCCAGGGCGCGGTCCAGTGCCGCCAGGGCCTCATCCAGCCGATCCTGGGCTTTCAGGGCGTTGCCCAGGTTGTTGTGCGCCTCGGCAAAGGTCGGGCGCAGAGCGGCCGCGCGGGCGAAGGATTCTGCCGCCGTCGCGACATCGCCCTGGGCCTCCTGCACCGTGCCCAGATTGTTCAGCGCCTCGGGAAACTCAGGTCTCAGCGCCAGCGCCTGGCCGATCAGGTCCAGGGCCTCGGCCGGGCGCTTCTGCTGGAAGGCGACCACGCCCAGCAGGTGCAGGCTCAAGGGGTCGTGGGGCGCCAGCATCAGGACCTTGCGATACAGCACCGCCGCCACGTCCAGCCGGCCGGCCTTGTGCTGCACCAAGGCGGCGGCATACGCCTTCTCGGCCGGCGTCTGGGGCTTGGCCTTGGGCGGCACCCGGTCGGCGGCGGCGGGACGGGCGGTCATGGCTTGGTTCCAGTCGGAAATTGGATGTTCAAGGCGGTCCGGACGTTTTTAACCACACCGCCCCAATCACCGAAACGACTTTGCCGGAATTGGCGCAGGCCCGGATACCAGGGGCTGTCGTCGCGGTGGCGCAGCCAGCGCCAGCAGCTGTCGAACCGGTTCAGCAGCCAGACGGAAACCCCCATGGCGGCGGCCAGGTGGGCGACGGCGGTATCGACGCTGATCACCAAATCCAGGTTGCTGATCAGCGCCGCGGTATCGGCGAAGTCAACCACGGTGTCGATCAGGCCACCCAGGCTGGGTGGCACCACCATCTCCGACGGTTCCTTCTGCAGGCTGACGAAACGGACGCAGCTTTCGTCGAACAGGGGCATCAGGGCCGCCAGCCCCATGGAGCGGCGGCGGTCGGCCACGGCCACGTCGGGTGTGTCGGCTCGGGCGGCGCCGGCCCAGACCACGCCCACCTTGGGCCGGTTGTCGCCCGGCGCCTCCGCCGCCAGCAGCCGGCGCCAGGTTTCGCTCTCGGCCGGATCGACCGTGAGATAGCTGGGAAGGACCGGAATGCTGTCCAGCCGGGTCCCCAGCGCCAGGGGCAGGCTCATCATCGGGCAATGCAGGTCGAAGGGCGGCAGCGGCTGGCCATGGGCCACCACCCTTTCAACGTGGGGCAGCCGCTCCATCAGGCGCACCAGGGGCAGGGGCACCTCCAGCACCACCCGCAAGCCCCGTTCCGCCACCAGCGACACGTAGCGGCAGAATTGCAGGCTGTCGCCGAAGCCCTGCTCGGCATGGATCAACAGGGTGCGGCCGGCGGCCGGCTCCCCCAGCCATTGCGGCTGGGTGAAGGGGCGGCGGGCGGCGGCCAGCTGGTTGTCCTGCCAGCGCCATTCAAATTCCCGCCAGCCTTCCTCCAGCTGGCCGGCCGCCAGCAGGGTCATGCCCAGGTTCTTGTGGGCGGCGGCATAGTCGGGCCGCAGGGCCACGGCGTGGCGGTAATGGGTGATGGCCTCGACCAGCCGGCCCTGCATCTGCAACACCACGCCGGCGTTGTTCAGCGCCTCCGGATAGTCCGGCCGCAGGGCCAGCGCCCAGTCGAAGAACGACAGCGCATCGTCCAGTCGGTTCTCGATCTGCAACAGATGGCCCATGTTGTTGTGGGCCTGGGGATCGTTGGGATCGGCGGCCAGTGCCGCCTCGAAACAGTCCATGGCACGGCCCAGGTCGCCGGAATCATGGCGCAGGATTCCCAGGGCGTTGTGCGCCCGGGCGTCGTGGGGATTGAGCGCCAGCACCCGGTCATAGCGGCCGGTCGCCTCTTCCCGGCGGCCCTGCGCCTGCAACAGGATGCCCAGGTTGAAGTGGACGTCGATGGCGTCAGGCTCGCTGATCAACGCCCGTTCCAGCCGGCCGATTGCCCGCTCGATGGCCTCCGGGCTGGGCATGGCGCCTGTCGATGCGCTGGCCGTCGTATCCGCCTTGCCTGAAACCCGTTCCGGGACTGATGCCATGGTGCCGATAATCCCCGCGGGTGCCGTCCGAATGCCGCAGGGCGCCCTGCGGTATCCTTGGGCTCACCTTAATTAAACGGGCCGTGCCGGGGGAACGGTCGGTCGTGAGGTGCGGCGAAGTGTCTGAGCGTGATCGGGATAGGGGGCGATCCTTGAGGACCGCTCCCCTCCCACACCACCCGGCATGCGGGTCCGCACCGGGCGGTTCGAGGAGTTGAGGTCAAGAGAGACGGGGCATTCCCAGGGCGTCCGCCCATTGCAGGGAGAGGACGGCATTGAGGGCCATCCCGCTGTTGCGCCACCAGCGGCGGCTATTGGCCGCCACCTGATGGAGCACCTTGGGTTTGGCCCCGAGTGCTTTCAGTTCCCTGTAGATGGTCGTGCCCCGTTTCCAATGCTTGAGCTGGATGGCCCGCAGCCGATGGCGCATCCACTTGTCCAGGTCGTTCCAGACCCGGGGTGTCTGCGCCAGGCGGAAGTAGGCCTTCCATCCCAGAACATAGGAACGCAGGCGCATCACCACCTCCTGCACACTGTTCCCGCCGGAACGGCGGGTCAGCTGCCGGATGCGATGCTTGAAGGTCGCCAGCGGCTTGTCGGCAACCCGCCGCTTGATGACGCCACCGGGCGCCACCCAGAAGCCGTAGCCCAGGAACTTGCGGCCGAACACGCTGGTCACCGCGCTCTTGGTCTCGTTGACCGAGAGACGCAGTCGGCCGTAGAGCCGCCGCAACAGCGCCATCACCCGCTCACCCGCCTTCCGGCTGCGAACGTAAACGTTCGCATCGTCAGCGTAGCGCACGAAGCGATGACCCCGGCGCTCCAGTTCCCGGTCCACCTCGTCGAGCAAGACGTTGGCCAGCAGCGGCGACAGCGGGCCGCCCTGCGGCGTCCCCCTCTCCCGTGCCTGGACCACGCCCCCCACCATGATCCCGCTGTCCAGGTACGACCGGATCAGCCGGACGATGCCGGCATCCCCAATGCGCTTCCAGAGACGGTCGATCAGGATGTCGTGGTTCACCCGGTCGAAGAACTTCTCCAGGTCCACGTCAACCACAACCCGCCGGCCCGACTGGACGTACGACTGTGCCTTCAGCACCGCGTCGTGCGCCCCTCGCCCCGGACGGAAGCCGTAGCTGTACTCGCTGAAGCTCGGATCAAGGAGCGGCTGCAACACCTGCAGCAGCGCCTGCTGGATCAGGCGATCCGTCACCGTCGGGATGCCGAGTTCACGCTCGCCACCGTCCGGCTTCGGGATCGCCACCCGTCGTACCGGCCAAGGCCGGTACGTCCCCGACAACACCTGGCTCCGGATCGCGGGCCACACCGTGCGCAGATGGGCCGCCGTCTGGTCAATGTCCAGACCGTCAACCCCCGCCGCGCCCTTGTTGGACCGCACCCGTCGCCAAGCCCGTTGCAGGTTCTCTCGCGTCAGGGCCGCCAGCAGCAGCCCTGACCCCGTGTTTTCCATTTCCGGGCGCGGGCGCAAGGCTTCGTCGCTGCCGGGCCCGGGCAAGGCTTCACCTCGCCCCCCTCCCGACCGCCCCGCTTGCGCGGACATCTGACGCTCTGCCTTCCGCATCGCCACGGTGGATCAACACTCCTCCTCGTTCGGTCCTTCGGCACCAGTTGAACCGGCCCCTACTATGACCTCTGCTGACTTCCCGCTCCGGCTCGACACCGTCACCCTTTCAGGCATAAGGCGGGATCTCCCCAGGTAAGAGCGCGCTCCTTCACCACACAACCGCCGGATCTACGGCGCCGACCCTTGATCACGAGAGCTTCGCGGTTCATGGCCCGCTCGCCCTGCTCGGCACCGCCTTCTATCCGGTTCTTGTTCATCGGCTCGTGGTTTCGCTCCACGCTTCCTCCCCACGATCAGTCGCCCTCTCGCAGTTGCGTTTCGCTTCGTTCACCGTGATCAGCTTACGGAGGGACTTCCACCCTCAAGAACGCGCCCATGCTGGGCGCACCATGAAAAAGGGCGGGCCGCTGCCGGTGCCCGCCCATTCTTCTTCAATCGCGCGTGTCCGCCTTCAGTGCGGCTTGGCCGGGGCCGTCGTCGCGGGCGCCGGCTGGGTCGCGGCGGGCTTGGCCGGGGGCTGCTGCGGGTCGGTGGGGTGGGGCAGCGTGGTCAGCGGCTGTTTCAGCACGGCGTCGGACCCGGCCACCGCCACGGTGGCGGTGCGGCCGGGGATCAGGCGCAGGTCGGCCGGCGGGTTGTCCAGCACCACGCGCACGGGGATGCGCTGGGCCAGGCGCACCCAGCTGAAGGTCGGGTTCACGTTGGCCAGCAGGTTATGGCCTTCCGACCGTTCGCGGTCCTCGATGGCGGCGGCGATGCTTTGCACATGGCCGTTGAAGGCGCGCGGATCACCCATCAGGCGGACGGTCACCTTGTCGCCCACATGGATGCGGCCCAGCTTGGTTTCCTCAAAATAGCCCTGCACGTGCAGACTGTCGCTGTCCACCAGGGCCGTCACCGGCTTGCCGGCGGAAACGTAATCGCCCGGCCGCAGGTCGAAGTTGGTGATGTAGCCGTTGACGGTGGCCACCACTTCCGTCCGGTCCAGGTTCAGCTTGGCGACGTTGCGGTCGGCCACGGCCTGCATGTAGACGGCCTCCATCTGCTTGGCGACAGCGGTCACCTGTTCCTGCTTCTCCCGCGACACGGCGGAACTGCTTAGCGACTGGTAGCGGTTCCGCTCCAGCACGGCCTCATCCAGGTTGGCCTTCTTGGCGGCCACGTTGGCGTCGGCCTGCTGCAGCGCCAGGGTGAAGCGAACACGGTCGATGCGGAACAGCACCTGGCCCTTGGTCACCGTCTCGTTGTCATGGACCAGCACCTCGTCCACCAGGCCGGACACGTCGGGTGTGACGCCCAGGATGTCGGCGCGGACGCGACCGTCGCGGGTCCACGGCTCATCCATGTAGTAAATCCAGAAACGCCAGCCCACCAGGGCGGCGATGGCGACCACGACCAGGGTGACGACCAGGCGGGTGAGGGCGGTGAGAAGGCTGCGCATAGCGGCGGGGTCCGGATGAAAAAGGGCTCAGGAGAGCGAGGTGTAGTGATTGAAGACGGCAGCCACGCCGCCGAAGATGATGACATACAGCGCCAGGTCGAACAGCGGCCGGTGCCACACCAGGCGATAGGCGCCCACCAGGCGCAGGACCCAGCGCACGCCGATCGACACGATGAAGGCGATGAAGCCCCACGCCAGCAGGGGCGAGATGAAGACGCCGTGGATGTCCAGTTCGCCGATCATGCGGCCAGGCTTTCCGGGTTGGGAGGTTGAGGGGCGGGTGGCGCGGCCGGCGTCGGCGGGGTCAGTTGGGGCACGCCGTCCGACAGGGCGCGGCGGATGCCGGCCAGCGCCATCAGGGCCTGGCGCGGGCGCCGGTCGCTCATCGGCATCAGGGTGCCGATGGCGGCGTCGATGCGGGCCAGCAGGGCGGGCGACGGATCGCGTTGCGCGCCGGCGCGGCAGACCTTGCGGTAGTGGGCCGCCAGCTCCGTCAGGGCGCCGTCGACCGCCTTGCGGGCCTCGGCCGGCAGGGTGTTTTCCACGCCGCGCAGTTCCATGATGTTCATGCCGGTGCGGATGTCGGCCAGGGCGTCGGTGGCCGCCACCTCCGATCCGTTGGGCAATGCGGCCATGCGGGGGACCAGCAGGCCCATGCGGTCCAGCAGCTTGCCGGCCAGAAGGGAGCGCAAGCCACCCTCGGGGGCGGGCACGCGCGGATCCGCCATGGTGCGGATGTCGGCCCAGCAGGCGCGCAGGATGCGCCGGGCGCCCCATTCGGCCCCCACGGCGCGCACCACGGCGGTCATCATTGCGGCGAAGGTCATGCCCAGCACCAGGGCCATGGCACCGTTGAGATATCCCGCAAAGTCGGCGTTGTAGGTGTTGGTCAGGCCAGCCAGCGTCGGCATGGTGGCGCCCACCGCCAAGCCGCGCCCGGCCAGCGCCGGGTTGGCGATGATGCGCGCGATCAGCACGAACAAGGGGGCCAGCGCCAGGGCCAGCATGAAGAAGCCGTCCAGGTGCGGCATGATCAGGAACATGTAGATGCCGGCCAGCAAGGCCGCCACGCCGCTGTATGTGGCGAAATCCACGATGGCGGGCACGGGGTTGTCCTGGGCCGCGAAGAAGCAGCAGGCCACCGCCGCCATCTGCACCGCCGTGGCGCCCTCCGGCCATTCGGTGCCGATCCAGATGGCGGACCCCAGCAGGATGGTGAGGGCGACACCCAGGCCGGACCAGACAGCCATGCCCAGGTCGCGGTGCATCGCCACCTCCGCCCCCGCCCGGCCGCCGCGCCGGCGCCGCACCTTGGGGCCGTGGCCACCGCTGCGGATATAGGCGCGCAGGTCGCGGCAGTCCTGGATGGAATCCATCAGGTCCTTCAGCCGCGACAGCAGGTTCAGGGTCAGCACACCCTGCCAGTCGGCCGGGGTGGTCCGCAGGGCCGCGACGCGGGCGCGCAGGGCAGCGGTCTGCTCCACCGGGGCGTTCACGTTCTCCGCCCAGCCGGCGGCGTCGGCCAGCAGCGCCTCCAGTTCCGGGGACAGGTCGCCGTCGGCCTTCAGCGCCCGCACGCGATCGCCCAGGCCGGACAGGATGGGCAGCAGCATGACCAGCTTCTGGCGCAGCTGCCGCACCTCCTGGCTCATGCCATGCAGGTGTGAGGTGTCGTAGTCCAGGTGGGTGGCCATCATCTGCAACTCGACCGCGTCGGCAGCCAGCCGGCGGCGTTCGATGCGGATCATGTCCGTCTCTTCCCGGCCTTCCAGCGCCTCGCGCGTCCAGCGGCCGACATGGGCCAGGAAGGCATCGACGCGGCCGGTGACCACCGGGCCGATGCCGCGGGGGAAGACGACGCTGCCGATGACGGTGGCGCACAGGATGCCGACGGTGATCTCTTCCACCCGGGCCAGGGCGGCGTCGAACACCGTGCCGGGATCGGTGACGGTGGGAAAGCCGATCAGCGCGGTGCTGTAGGCGGCCAGCATGAAGACGTAGCTGCGCGGCGTGCGGTCCAGCAGGGCGAACACCAGGCAGGTCATGGTCCACAGCGCCATGGCCACGCACAGCAATGGTGGGCTGTTCACGAAATTGGGCACGATGGCGACGGTGGCCACCGCACCGATGAATGTTCCCAGCACGCGGAAGGCGCTCTTGGACCGCATGGCGCCGGCCAGCGGCTGCGACACGATGAAGACCGTGCCCGCTGCCCAATAGGGCCGCGGCAGCTCAATGGAAAAGCCGATGTACAGCGCGGCCAGGGCGGCGGCGGCCGTCTTGGCGGCGAACACCCAGTTGCCGGTGCCCTTCCAGACATCGTTCCAGAAATCGCGCAAGGTGCGGAGCGTTAGGCCGGCCGCGGGTTCGGTGGCCGCTTCGGTGGTGGCGGTCACGAGGCGCCCCCCGCCGCTTCCGCCTCGGCCGTCAGCGCGCTGGGCCCACGCGCACCCAGCGCCCGTTCCACGGCGGCGAAGACCCGCAGCGCCGTTTCCAAGTCATCCTGGCTGACATCGGCCAGCAGACGCCGACGCATGTCATCCAGCGCGTCATCCAGGCGACCCGCCAGGGCGCGGCCCTTGGGCGTCAGGTGCAGGGTCTTCACCCGTCGGTCCCGGGCATCGGTGTGCCGTTCCACCAGATCGTCCTTTTCCAGCATGTCCACCAGGCGCACCAACGACGGCCCCTCCACCCCCACATGGTCGGCCAGGACGCCCTGGCGCATGCCGTCGCCCAGGCGGGCAAGGATGATCAGGGGCAGGGCCGTCGCCTCGGACTGCGCGTAGTTTTTCATCACGATGTCCGCCTCGCGCCGCCAATAGCGGCCAAGATAGCAGAGCGTGATGCCGAAGGCGCGGTGCCGGGGGCCGATGGGGGGAAGGGGTGGCGTTTGTTCCATGTCGATAAGATTAGCGTCCTATCGATTAGTGTTCAAATGTGTGCATATGGGGCCAGCAATGCAGGGATGGCAGGAACAGGACGGAGCGGTGGGCGGCATCAAGGAACAACGGTTATGCTACCACCCGTGATTGAGGTCCGGCCAGAGGGGCCGAACGAGGGCGGGGCGAGCATTGGTATATGGTCGGATGCCGCCGCTCAGCGCATCCGGACGGGATCGTTGCCTGTTCCCGCCTGGGTGGTCGCCAGGGACAGCGCCACCTTTTCCAGCCGCTCCGCGTTCAGGAAACGATGGGCCCGGGCGGCGATGCCGACATGGTGGGCGGCGGCCCGGCGCAGGCGATAGCTGGGGGCCGTGCGCGCCACGACCGCCAGCCCATCCAGGCCCCGCACCACCAGGTTCAGGAAGGTGTCGTGCCGGGCAAGGCGGGCCAACTGCCAGTACAGCAGGGTCGTGCGCTCAAGGCGGGTCATCGGCCGCTCCCTGGAAGAAGGGCTTGGGGGAAGGAAGGCTGATTGGATGGCGCGGACAAGACGTGCCGCTACCCGCAAAGGTGCCCACGGGGGCTTTGCCGGTCAACCGGAAAGTTGCCTGTCTGGCAACATTTCTCGTTATTGAGACGATCAGAGACGCCGGCCCAGCCAGACGACGCGGCCCATGATGTCGATGTCGGCGGCGGCGCGCTGATGGTCCTTATAGCGGGGGTTGCCGAAACGAATCTCGACCATCGGCGGGTTGCTGCCCGCGATCATTTCCAGCCGCCTGATTGCGACACCCTCACCGTCCCACAGGGCGAAGATGCCGTCGGACGAGGGGGCATTGTCGGCGAGGTCGATCATCACCCGGTCACCGGGCAGCAAGGTGGGTTCCATGCCGTCGCCCACCACCTCGATCAGGCGTACGGTATCGGGCCGGACCTGCAATTCGGCACGCAGGAAATGGCTGGGGAAGCCCCACACCGCGTCCGGTCCATCCTCGCGCAAGCTGCTGGCGCCGAAGGGGGCTGCGGCGCTGTCGGCCAGCATGCCGCCGCCGTGCCGGGCACGATGGATATTGATCTCCGCCACCGGTTCCGGTGCTTCCTGTCCCCAAGCGGTTGCAGCGGGGGTACGACCTTCCTCCATGCCCAGCAGTTCGGCGACGCCGCAGCCCAGGCTGGCGGCGATGCGGACCATGCGCTGCTGGCTGAGGCGCGTGCGCCCGCTTTCCAGCTTGGAGATCACGGTCTTGTCGGTGCCGATCTGCATGCCCAGTTCCTCCTGGGTCATGCCTCGGGCTTCGCGCAGTTCTCGGATACGGTTGGGCAGGCGGTCATTCATGCATCCCAAGTTGCCACGTGGGCTACCGGCCGTCAGTTGCGATACCGGCAACATGAAAAAAGGCGCTACCCCAAGGGCTTAGGCATCGGGCTTAATGCCAGTGGCCGCACTTCGACGTGTGGCCGATGCCGGGGTTGAACATGTTCTGGGGATCCAGCGCCCGATAATGGTCCGTCAGGGCGGGCTTGGCGTTGTAGAGGTGGCCGACATTGTGTTCGGCCGGATATTCCGCGCCGCGCTGGTCCAGCAGCGCCCACATGCCGTGTTCGATCGCCACCGGGTCATGCCCCTTGGCGATGATGTAGTCCTGGTGGAAGACGTGGCAGAAGAAGTGCCCGTAATAAAGCTTGTGCAGGATGGGGGCTTCCAACGCCGCCGGCAGGGTTTCAAACCAATCCTGGTCGTTGCGGCGCAAGGCGATGTCCAGGGCCACGATGTCCTCCACCTCGCGCGGATGGACGGCGCGGTAGCGGATGGCCGCACCCGCCGCGGCGAAGCGGTGCAGGAAGGCGCGCTGTCCCTCATCATCCGTGCATTCGAAGAAACCGCCGGCGGCCGACGGGAACAGGGACGAGAGATAGGCCCGGGTGGCCTCGATGCTGTCCCCCACGACCTTCAGCATCAGGTGATGTTCGTACCTGTCACGGAATTCCGTCATGCGCCGGGGCAGATGGTGGGGGAAAAGCTTGGCCACGAATTGCAGGACACGGTCGGTGAAGCCGGTGGGGAACAGCCCGGAGGCGTCCAGCCGGCCCTTCACCGAAAACAGCTTGGGCATCACCTCCGTGCCCAAATGGCGGATGGCCAGGAAGGTATCCTTGCCGTATTCGGCGGCGATGTCATAGGCCACCCGGTGCATGTATTCGCCCTGAAGCGGCAGGTCGGGGAAGGTGCCCAGGATATGACGGCGGATCGCCGTCAGTTCGGCCGCGTCGTTGGTGCCGATATAGAAGACCTTGGTGGTCTGGTTCTTGGGGAAGGTGTCCAGACGGACGGCGAACACCATGACCTTGCCGGCACTGCCGGCGGACTCGTGCAAGCGACGGGGATCGGCGTTGAAACGGCCGGGCGTGGCGGCCTCGATATCGCGGACATGGGCGGCGTATTCATGGTCCGACGCCACGCGGTCGCCGGCATAGTCGATATCGCCTTCGGTGAAGTCGTCCCGGTCCAGGCGGCCCAGGATCGCTTCCGCATCATCGCCCAGCCGGATGCCCAGATGGTTGACCAATTGCACCGCGCCCTCTTCATCGACGCGGGCAAACAGGGTCATCTCGGTATAGGCGGGGCCGCGATGGATCAGGGCGCCGCCCGAATTGTTGCAGACGCCGCCGAACACCGACGCGCCGATGCAGGAGGAGCCGATCACCGAATGGGGGTCGCGTCCCAGGGGCGCCAGCGTCTTTTCCAACTGGTAAAGGGTGGCGCCGGGCAGGCACACCACCTGGCGGCCCTCGCCGATCACCCGCACCTTGGCGATGCGCAGGGTGCTGATGATGACGATGTCGCGGTCATAATCAGTGCCGTCGGGGGTGGAGCCGCCGGTCAGGCCGGTGTTGGCGGCCTGCATGATGATGATCTTTCCGGCCGCGACACAGGCCTGCAGCACGCGCCATTGCTCAACCAGGGTGCCCGGCCGGACCACCGCCAGCACCGGGCCGCCACCAAAGCGGAAACCGGTTCGGTAGCGCTGGGTGCTGCCCGGGGAGGTCAGCACATGCGCGGCCCCGACGATGGACTGAAGGGCGGAAATGAGGGCGGCGTTATCGGAAGCGGACATCTTCAGGCTCGCGCTTATGCGACCAAGGACGGATCACGCCTGAAGGATTAGTCCTCCGCCGCCGGCCTTTATAGAAGAAAGAAGCCACCCTGTTCGATTTGTCCCTTGGCGGTGGCCTTCACCCGAACCGCGCCCGCACATCATCCGCCGTGGCCAGCGGCCGCCCCATGAGGCGGGTGCCTTGGGCCGCCGCGGCCACCAGGGCGGCGTTGTTGGGGGCCAGCATACCGTCGGGCAGATGCAGGTTGTTCTCAAAGCCTACGCGGACGTGCCCACCCAGGCCGGCGGCGGTCAGCACGCAGGCGTTCTCCCGCCGGCCGAAGGCGCAGACGGCCCAGGGCACATCGCCGGCGTTGCCGGTACTGCCCGCCATCGGTTCCAGGAACGGCAGCAGGTCGCGCGGGTCGCTGACCTGGCCGGCGGTGTAGCGGCCCAGCACGTACAGCAGGAAGTGCGGCGCGTCCGGCACGACGCCGCGCCGGCGCAGATCGTGCCAGCGCGCCAAGTCTTCACGCGAATAAAGGATGGTCTGCACCATCACCCGTTCCCGTGCCAGCCAGGCGAAAAAGTCGGCGGCGTCTTTCTCATGCACGGCGTCGGGTGCCAGTTCGCGGATGGCCAGGGACACGGCCTCCGGCTTCAGGGCGCGGATGACGGCCATCTGGTGGGGTGGGTGGTAGATGCCAGCGGCCTCCGTCGTCACCTGCACCACCAGCCGGTCGCCCACGGCGGCGCGCACGGCGGCGGTGGCCTGGGCGTAGGTATCGGCGTCCAGCAGGTGGCGGCCCTGATTGTCGCGCACGTGCATGTGGATCATGGCGGCACCCGCCTCCAGGCAGGCGGCGGCGTCCACCGCGATCTCAGGCACCGTCAGGGGGATGGCGGGGTGGTCGGTCTTCAGCCGCCGGGCGCCGTTGGGCGCCACGGTCAGGATCAAGGGTTCGGCCGTCGTCATCCTTCGCCCCCATTGATGTTCAGGCGTCTCATCTTGTCGTAGAGGGTCTTGCGCGGCACGCCCAGGGCCTCCGCCGCACGGGTGACCTGGCCGCCGCTGGTCCGCAGGGCCTCGGTGATCAAATGGCGCTCCACCCCGTCCAGGATGTCGACCAGGCTGCCGTTCCCGGCCCCCTCGGCCTCATCCTCCAGCAGGCCCAGGACATGACGGTCGGCAGCGTTGCGCAGTTCACGCACGTTGCCCGGCCAATCCTTCAGCATCAGCGCGCGCAGCAGGGCCGGCGCCGGCTCCTCATACGGCCGGCGGAAACGCGCCGCCGCCTGCAGGGCGAAGTGGCGGAACAGCAGGGGGATGTCCTCCCGCCGGTCGCGCAAGGGCGGCAGGGCCAGGGTGACGACGTTCAGGCGGTAATAGAGGTCGGCGCGGAAGCGGCCGGCGTTGGCCAAGTCCAGCAGGTTGTCCTTGGTGGCCGCCACCACCCGCACGTCCACCGCCACCCGGTCATTGCCGCCCAGCCGTTCCAGCGTCCGGTCCTGCAACACCCGCAGCAGCTTGACCTGCAAGGCCGGCGGCATGCTTTCCACCTCATCCAGGAACAGGGTGCCGCGGTGGGCGAACTCGATCTTGCCGACGCGGCGGCGGGATGCCCCGGTGAAGGCGCCGGCCTCATGCCCGAACATCTCGCTTTCGAACATGCTCTCCGGGATGGCGCCGCAATTGACGGCGACGAAGGGATGGCCGGCGCGGGGGCCGCCGTCGTGCAGGGCGCGGGCCACCTGTTCCTTGCCGCTGCCGGTTTCGCCCAGCACCAGCACGTCCACGTCGGTGCCGGCCAAATCCGCCACCAGGCGGCGGACGCGGACCAGCGCCGGGCCATCGCCCAGCAGGTGGCTTTCCACCGCCGCGTTGCGGTCCAGCGCCTGGCGCAGGCGGCGATTTTCCCGCACCAGGGTGCGTTTCTCCAGCGCGCGGCGCACCACCTCTACGAAGTGCTCGGTGACGAAGGGCTTTTCGATGAAGTCGTAGGCGCCGTCCTGCATGGCGCGCACGGCCATGGAGATGTCGCCCTGGCCGGTTACCAGCACGACCGGCAGTTCCGCGTCCATCGCCCGCACCCGCGACAGCAGATCCAGCCCGCTCATGCCCGGAAGTCGCACGTCGGTCACCAGGATGCCCGGCGTCTCCGCCGTGATGTCGGCCAGGGCGCTTTCCGCGTCGGCATATGTCGCGACGCCCAGGCCCGCCAGTTCCAGCGTCTGGCGCACCGTGTGGCGGATGATCTCCTCATCATCCACGAACAGGACGGGGCCGGTGATGAGGCCGGCGGGGCTGGGGGCGTCAGGCGGCAAGATCGTCTCGGTCGGTATCGATCACGGGCAGGGTCAGCAGGAAGACGGCGCCGCCGTCGGGGCCGTCGCGCGCCTCCAACTGTCCGCCATATTCCTGGGTGATGGCCAGGGAGATGGCAAGCCCCAGGCCCAACCCCTGGCCGCCCGGCTTGGTGGTGACGAAGGGGTCGAACAGGCGGTCGCGCACGGCGGGATCCAGGCCGGGCCCGTTGTCGGCCACCGCCACCCGCACCGCCGGCCGCTGGTCCAGCAGCATGGCGGCGGCGGTGACGGTGATGCGCGGGCTTCCCGTGCCGGCCGTCGCATCCTCCGCATTGCGGATCAGGTTGACCAGCACCTGTTGCAGGCGCACGGGGTCGAAGGCCACGGCCACGTCGGGCACGTCCACCGTGACGGTGACCCGGGATTCCTTCAGGCGGCGGTCCAGCAGGGCCAGCGCCTCCTGGATCGCGGCGGCCAGGGGGACGGGCTGGGCCGGCCCCTCGCTGCGGCGGGAGAAGTTGCGGAGCTGGCTGGAGATCTTGGCCATGCGGTCCACCAGGCCGGCGATGAAGGCCAGGTTCTGGCTGACCTCCTCCGTCCGGCCCTGGTCCAGCAGCAGGCGGGCGTTGTCGGCGAGCGCGCGGAGCGCCGTCAGCGGCTGGTTCAGCTCATGCGTCACGCCGGCCGCCACCTGGCCGATCATGGCCAGCTTGGCCGCCTGCACCAGTTCGGCCTGGGCCGCCTTCAGGTCGGCGGTGCGCGCCTCCACCTGGCGTTCCAGGTCCTGGTAGGCGCGGTCCAGCGCCACCTGGGCCAGGCGGCGTTCGCGCCGCCGTTTCACCCGCTGGCGCACATAGAGGCCGCTGGCCAGGACCAGCAGGATCAGCAGCGCCAGCCCGATGCGGGCCGTGGCCGCGGCCTGCGCCACGGCGCCGGTGTCCGCCGCCAGCGCGATGGTCCAGCCATAACGGCTGAGCGGCCGTTCCACCAGCAGGTCGGGATGGGCTTGAAGCGACCGCGCCAGCACCAGGGGCGGATGGTCCAACCCGACATATTCGCGCGTATCCTCCAGGTACTTCAGCGTCCCGGGTTCCAGCGGCCGGCGGGCGCGGAACTTCCATTCCGGGCGCGACGACAGGAAGACGATGCCGAAGCGGTCGGCCACCATGACCGCATCGTGGGAGGCGCGCCAGCCGTCCTCCAGCGCGTCCAGCACGATCTTGACCGTCAGCACGCCGACGCGCCGGCCGTCACGTTCCACCGGGGCGGCGATGAAATATCCCGGCAGGCGGGTGACCGTGCCCACGCCGTAGAAGCGGCCCAGGCCCTGGTCGCGCGCTTCCTTGAAATAGGGGCGGTAGCTGAAATCGACGCCGACATAACTGTCGGCGCGGTTCCAGTTGCTGGCCGCCACCGTGCGGCCATCGGCATCCATCAGGTAGAGGACGGCGGAACCGGCGCTGCCGTTCACCGTCTCAAGATAGCGGTTCACCTGGTCCACCAGGGCGGCATCCAAGCCAGCACCCCCGGTGCCGCTTTCGGCCAGGCGCACCACCGCCGGGTCGCGCGCCACGACGGAGGGCAGGTAGTCGAACCGCTCCACAGCACTGTCCAGGCTGTTGGCGTAGATCTCCAGCCGGTGGCGGGCGTCGGCGGCGCTGGCCGCCACCGCCCGCTGTTCGGCATGGGCCACCGCCAGGATCCACACCCCGATGCCCAGCCCGGCCGCCAGCAGCCACGCCAGGACGGTGCCGGGCCGCGTGCCGCCAAGACGGTGGAGGGAACGGGGCAGGGGCACGGGACGGGGCCTCAGTCGGTGGTCAGGCCGGCCCGCTCATCCGCCTCATGGCGCTGCTGTTCCTCCGTCACCAGGCGGGACAGTTCGCGCTTCAGGGCGTTGAACTCGGCCGAGGCGGCATCGCGCGGCCGGGGCATGTCCACCCGGATGTCGCTTTTCACCGTGCCGGGCCGGTAGGTCAGCACGACGATGCGGTCGGCCAGGTAGATCGCCTCTTCAATGGAGTGGGTGACGAAGACGACGGTCTTGCCCAGGCGGGCCCACACAGCTTCAGCAGTTCGTCCTGAAGCGACCGGCGCGTCAGGGCGTCCAGCGCGCCGAAGGGCTCATCCATCAGCAGCACGGGGCTGTCCAGCGCCAGCACGCGGGCGATGGCCACGCGTTGGCGCATGCCGCCCGACAGGTCCTTAGGGTAGCGATTGCCGAATTCCTTCATGCCCAGCATGTCCAGCAATTCGGCCACGCGGGCGTCGGCGGCGTCCTTGGCCATGCCCTTGATCTCAAGGCCGAAGCGGATGTTCTTGGCCACCGTCATCCACGGGAACAGGGCGTATTCCTGGAACACCATGCCCCGGTCGGGGCCGGGGGCCGTCACGACCTTGCCGCCGACGGTGATGGTGCCTTCCGTCGGGTCGGAGAAGCCGGCGATGGCGTTCAGCAGGGTGGACTTGCCGCACCCCGACGGGCCCAGCAGGCAGACGAACTCCCCCTTGGCGATGTCCAGGTTGATGTCCTTCAGCGCCACGACCTCCCCCTCGGGGATGGGGAAGCGCTTGTTGACGTGATCGATCAGGATGTCGGCCATGGCTCAGTGCTCCAGCCCGCGGTGCCAGCGCAGAAGGTGGTTGTTGATGCGGGTGACGCCGCTGTCGATCGCCAGGCCCAGCAGGCCGATGGTCAGCATGCCGGCGATGATCTTGTCGGACCAGAAATACTCCCGCGCTTCCAGGATGCGGAAGCCCAGGCCGTTATTGACGGCGATCATCTCCGACACGATCACGACGATGAAGGCGGTGCCGATGCCGATGCGCACGCCCGACAGGATGTAGGGGGTGGCCGCCGGCAGCATGATGCGGCGGAAGATGGTGAGGGGGCCGGCGCCCAGGTTGCGCGCGGCGCGCAGGTAGATGCCGTCCACCTGGCGCACCCCGGCGATGGTGTTGACCAGCACGGGGAAGAAGGCGCCCAGCGAGATCAGGAAGATGGCTGGCGGGTTGCCCAGCCCGAACCACAGGATGGACAGGGGGATGTAGGCGATGGGCGGGATGGGGCGCAGCACCTCCACCAGCGGATTCAGCCAGCGGAAGGCCACCCGGCTGGCGCCCATCATCAGGCCCAGGGGCAGGGCCAGGACGGCACCGACCACGAAGCCCATGATGACGCGATACAGGCTGCCGATGGCATCGTGGATCAGTTCGCCGGAAAAGATCCAGGCGATATAGCTGCCGGCCGCCGGATCGAACGGATCCGCCGGGGCCAGGTAGGCCCACCAGCGGATGGCGACGGCGACGGGTGACGGCAGGATCTTGGCATTGACCACGCCGGAACTGGACGCCGCCTGCCATATGGCAAGCAGCACGAGCGGCACGACGGCCCCCTGCAGGGCCGTCAACCAGGTGTTACGCCGCATTCGGGTACTCCCCTCAAGGAACGCGTAGGAAGACGGAAAGTGAACGGGCCCGCCGGCTTGAAGCGGCGGGCCCGGCGCTCACTTGATGCCCAGGTCCTTCTTGGCGTCGGCCAGCAGGTCCAGCTTCACATAGTCGGTGGCGGTCGGCACCTTGGCCAGCTTGGACACGCCGTACTTGGACATGGTCTCGCCCGTCACCTGGATCTGGGCGGGATCGATGTCATAGCTGTACTGGGCGTTGCCCATGGCGCTGTCGAAGTCGGCCTCGGTCAGCTGCTTCTTGAACAGGGTCTCGCGCACGTATTTGGAGGCGGTCGCCGGGCTGTCGATGAAGGTCTTGGTGGCCTTCACGAAGCAACGCATGAACTTCTCCGCCACCGCCTTGTGCTTGTCGTGGAAATCCTCCGACATCACCAGGGTGCGCACCGGCGTGCCGATGGCAGTGTCGTAGGGCTTCACCACCTCGACGCCAAAGCCGCCGTTGACGGCCTGCGATCCCTGCGGCTCCGTCTGCATGATGGCGTCCAACTGCTTCAGCATCAGGGCCTGGTTCAGGTCGGGATAGTTCAGATAGACGATCTGCACGTCCTTGCCCGGCTGGTCCGACCAGGTGAGGTTGTTCTGCGCCAGTTCGGCGGCCAGCAGCACCTCCTGGATGCCGCCGCGGGTGACACCCACCTTCTTGCCCTTCAGGTCGGCGACCTTGGCCACCTTGGCATCGGGGGAGGCGACCAGGCGGGCGCCGCCCTTGGCGAAGCCGGCGACGATATAGATGGGGGCGCCCGACGCGCGGCCGGAGATGGCGGCCTCCGACGCGGTGGCGCCCACGTCCAGTTCACCGGCCATGATGGCCTGCATGATGTCCGGCCCCTTGGCGAAAATCCGTTCCTCAACCTTGATGCCGCAATCGGTCAGCACCTGGGTGTAGGAGACGGCGCCGTAGTGGGCCAGCTTCAGGTTGCCAAGGCGCACCACGTCCTCGGCCGCGGCCGGCATGGCCAGGACGACGGACAGGGCGCTGGCGCCGAACAGGGCGGAAAGGATGGTCTTTGACGACGTCATCTTGGGGGTGCCTCCCGGGCTTTTTGGTCTGAAGGGCCGCCGATCGGTGCCGGCGGTTTCCTGAAGCGCACTGGACGCTTAATGCATAAGCTTAGCAGAAGCCGTGCCAATCAACCTGTCATGACATCACGGAATGGAAAATCCCAATGTCCGGGCCGGTTTCGGCCGGGCCGGGACCATCGGGCCGGGGCCGGGCCAAGCGGTGGTCTGGCGGATTTCCCGGCAGGGACGGCGGGGTTCTGTAACCTTTTCCGCCGTTGAGGATGGTGCCGCCGCGACCGATAGTCGATGGGAACCCCCGTGCCCTTTCATGAGGCCGGCCGGGAAGGGAGGGCGGCGCCCATGCCGGAAAACATCTTGGTGCGCGCCGTGCTGATCGGCACGGCGCTGCAACTGGCCATGGTGGGGGCCGGCCATTACATGCCGGTCATCGCTGATTTCTTCGCGGTGGGGGGCATGGCCATCTCCGCCCTTGCCGGTTTCATCTACGGTCGTACCCGGGCCGGGCTGTCCATCGCCGTCGTGGGCGGGGCGCTGGTGGGCGGCGCCTGCGCCTTCATCGGCATCCTGGTGTCATGGGAACTGGGCGACGTGCCGGCCGTGATCCTGGCGCTGGGGACGGCCCTGTCGGTCTTTACCGGGGCGATGGGCGGTCTGCTCGGCCGTTTGCTTCGGGGCGGGTACCGGGGCCGGTGGTACGGCGCTGGGCGGTAGGCGCGGGATGCGTTTTGCGTTATGACGGCCACCAAGCGGTCGCGAGGCCGATGGGGTTCCTGCCTTTCTGGAGAGCTTGATGAACCGATCCGTTTCCGCCCTGGGCCTGGCCCGGCGGGTGACTTTCTGTGCGCCGCTGGCCCTGACGCTGGCCCTTTTCGCCCTGCCGGCCACCGCCCAAGAGGCCAAGCACGGCCTGACGCCGATGGAACTGGTGACCGTTGACCGGCTGGGTGACACCCGCGTGTCGCCCGATGGCCGCGACCTGGTCTATGACGTGCGCAGCGTCGATTATGATAACAACAAGGCAAGCCACGCCCTGTGGCTGAAGGAACTCGACGACAAGGGCGCCGGGCGCCGCCTGGCGATCTCCGACGGCGGCGCCAGCAGCCCGCGCTGGTCGGCCGATGGCAAGAGCCTGTATTTCCTGTCCAGCCGTTCCGGCAGCCAGCAGGTGTGGAAGACGGATGGGACCGGCGCCCAGGCGACCCAGGTGACGACCCTGCCGCTGGATGTCGGCAGCTTCAACCTGGCGCCGGACGGCAAGCATATCGTCGTGTCCATGGCGGTCTATCCGGGGCAGGAGACGGGCGACAAGCCGGCCAAGGCGCCGGCGCTGGCCAAGTCCACCGGCGTGGTGTTCGACAAGATGTTCGTCCGCCATTGGGACGAATGGGCCGACGGCACCCGCAACCATTTGTTCGCCCTGGCGCTGGACGGTGAGGGTACCGCCACCGGCGCGCCCGTCACCCTGATGAAGGGCTTTGACGGCGACGCGCCGGGCAAGCCCTTCGGTGACGATGGTGAGATCACCGTCAGCCCGGACGGCAAGACGGTGGTGTTCACCGCCCGCCTGGCCGGCCGCACCGAACCGTGGAGCACCAACCTGGACCTGTGGCAGGTCCCCATGGACGGCACCACCGCCCCCGTCAACCTGACGGCGGCCAACCCGGCCATGGACACCGGCCCCGTTTTCAGTCCCGATGGCACCAAGCTGGCCTGGCGGGCGATGAAGCGCGCGACCTTCGAGGCCGACCGCTTCGCCATCATGGTGCGCGACCTGAAGAGTGGTGAGACGCGCGAGGTCGATCCCGCCTGGGACCGGTCCGCCGACACCCTGGCCTGGACCGCCGACGGCCGCAGCCTGCTGACCACCGCCTATGACATCGGCCAGTCCAAGCTGTTCTCCGTCGACGTGAAGTCGGGTGCGGTGAAGGCGCTGACGGGGGAGGGGCATGTGACCGCCCTGGACCTAGTGAAGGGCGGCAAGGGCGGCGTGGTCTATGTCGCCGACAGCCTGGCCGGCCCGTCGCAGGCCTACAGCGTGGCGCTGTCCGGCGGCACGGCGAAAAAGCTGACCGACGTGGGCGCCGACAAGCTGGCCACCGTCGCCACCGGCGATTTTGAGCAGTTCAGCTTCCCCGGCTGGAACAACGAGACGGTGCACGGCTATGTCGTGAAACCGGTGGGCTATCAGCCCGGGCACAAATACCCGGTGGCCTTCATCATCCATGGCGGCCCCCAGGGCTCCTTCGCCAACGCCTGGAGCTTCCGCTGGAACCCGCAGGCCTACACCGGCGCCGGTTACGCCGTGGTGATGATCGATTTCCACGGCTCCACCGGCTATGGCCAGGCCTTCACCGACGCCATCAGCCAGCATTGGGGCGACCGCCCGCTGGAGGATCTGCAGAAGGGCTGGGCGGCGGCACTCGCCAAGTACCCGTTCCTGAACGGCGACCGGGCCTGCGCGTTGGGCGCCAGCTACGGCGGCTTCATGGTCAACTGGATCGCCGGCAACTGGAACGCCCCGTGGAAGTGCCTGGTCACCCACGATGGTGTTTTCGACAACCGCATGATGGGCTTCTCCACCGAGGAACTGTGGTTCAGCGAGTGGGAGAACGGCGGCACCGTCTGGGACAACCCCGCCGGTTATGAACGCTTCAACCCCGCCAACCACGTGGCCCAGTGGACCAAGCCGCAGCTGATCATCCACGGCGGCCGCGACTTCCGCATCCCGCTGGAACAGGGCCTGGGCGCTTTCAGTGCCCTGCAGCGCAAGGGCGTGCCCAGCAAGCTGGTCTACTTCCCGGATGAGAACCACTGGGTGCTGAAGCCCCAGAACTCCGTCCAGTGGCACCAGGAGGTGCTGAACTGGCTGAACATTTGGACGGCGGAGACGCCGGCCAAGTAAGCGCCAGGCGTCACACGCCGGAAACGGGAAAGGGGCTGTCCGCGAGGGCGGCCCCTTTTTTTCATGCTTGACCATGCTCAGTGTGAATATCAAACTTTGATACTTTTTATGGAGGGCGTCATGGCCGGCCGCAACTTCAGCCTGACCGAACATCTGAGTAGCTTTGTGGACGATCAGGTCACATGCGGTCGCCATCAGAACGCCAGCGAAGTCGTGCGGGAAGCTCTTCGTCGTTACGAGGACGACATCGTCGCTGAACTCGCCAATCTTGCCTTGCTGGAGAAGGTGGCGAACGCCGGAATCGAGGCGATCACACGCGGGGATTATGTCACGGTCGAAAACGAGGATCAGCATCAGGCGCTGATGGACGATTTCCTGGAAAGGGCGATCCAGCGTGCGGCCGCCCGCCGCGCACCGCGTGGTTGATTATCGTATTTCCGGACCTGCCCAGGCCGAAATCGATCAAATACTGGACTGGAGTTGGGACCATTTCGGCGATCTGGCGATGCGGCGCTATTTCGCGTTGATCCGCACGGCGATCATGGATGTGGCATCCGATCCTCATCGGATTTCCGTACGTTGGGTATCTTTGTCCAACAGTGAGCTTGGGCTTTATCATCTGGGTCATAGCCGGGCGCACGTGTCTCACCCACCTGGTGCTGTGCAGGACCCGCGGCACATTTTGGTTTTTCGCATCGGCGTGGATGATGTCGTCGAAATCCTGGGCCTGGTTCATGATCGCATGCTGTTGGGAAAAGCTCTGGACCGCATCTGGCAGGCCAATCAGGCATGATGGCCGGGGCATTATCCAAAATATTTGTATAATCCGGCGCTGATTGCCACCCCGCGCGGCGCCGGTCCACTCTGCCGTCCTCTTCGCACAGGAGGAAAAGCGCTGTGGAACAATCATTTGAGCGGCATGTCCTTCCAGGGTGGCCGCGATGAGGATCGGGTTCATCGGGCTGGGCATAATGGGGCGTCCCATGGCCCGCCACCTGATCGACGGCGGGCATGACCTTCTGGTCGCGCGCCGTCGTTCCCCCATTCCGGATGAGCTTTCCCAGGCTGCTGTTTGCGCCACGGCCCGCGCGGTGGCGGAAGGGGCCGACCTGGTCATCCTGATGCTGCCGGACACGCCGGATGTCGAGGATGTGCTGTTCGCGGCGGATGGCGTGGCGGCTGGGCTGTCGCCGGGCAAGACCGTCATGGACATGAGTGCTATCGACCCCGTCGCCACCCGGCGGTTCGCGGCACGCATCCGTGATCTTGGCTGCGACTACGTCGATGCCCCGGTATCAGGGGGTGAGATCGCGGCCAAGGCCGGCACCCTGTCCATCATGGTGGGGGCTGAGCCCGCGACGTTCGAGCGTGTCCAGCCGGTGCTGGCGCGGATGGGATCCCGCGTCACCCATGTCGGCGGCGTGGGGGATGGGCAGACCGCCAAGGTCGCCAACCAGATGGTGGTCGGCCTGACCATCGCCGCGGTGGCGGAGGCCCTGACCTTCGCCGCCCGCGCCGGCGCCGACCCGGCCAGGGTGCGGGACGCCCTGCTGGGCGGTTTCGCGGCGTCGCGGGTGCTGGACGTCCACGGCCAGCGCATGCTGGACCGCGCGTTCCAGCCCGGTTTCAGCATCACGCTGCACGCCAAGGATTTGGCCCTGGCGCTGTCCGCCGGGCGGACCTTGACCCTGCCCATGCCGCAGACGGCGGCCTGCCAGCAGCTTCTCCTGTCCGCCATCGCGCAGGGCGAGGGTGGGCTGGACCACGCCGCCCTGTTCAACACTTTCGCCCGTCTGGCGAACCTTCACCCTGAGGAAAACGACCATGCCTGAAATCATCGTCTACGCGGTCGAGGGCCGCTCGACAGCAGCCAAGCACGCCCTGATGCGCGACATCACGGAGGCGGTCGCCCGCAATTTCGAGATGAACCCGGAACTGGTCACCATCCAGATCGTGGAGGCCAGCGCCGACAATAAGTCGAAGGGCGGGCTGCCCTTCACCATCCGGCCGCCGTCGGAGATTTTCAAAAGCTGATTGGCCGAATTTCGACAGTCCTGAGAGCGGAGATAGCAAGAATGCGTGGTTATTGGATCGCCGGTGTCGTCAGCGCCGGCCTGTTGCTCTGTGGCGCCGCCCAGGCCCAAACGGGTTTCGAGGGCGACGCGATTTCGCCCACCCAGCCCATCGCCAAGGGGCTGGCGCCGCACATGGAGTCCAAGCTGGTGCGCCAGGGCAAGGATGAGGACGTCTACGCCATCATCTTCCACAAGGATGACGAGGTGCTGAGCGGCCTGACCGACTTCGCCGCGGCGCACCACGTGACGGATGCGCACCTGACCGCCATTGGCGCGGCCAGCGGTGCCGTTCTGGGTTACCTGGATCTGCCGGCCAAGCTTTACCGCCCCATCCGGGTGAATGAGCAGGTGGAGGTGCTGTCGCTGATCGGTGACGTCGCCACCTTCAACGACCAGCCGTCCCTGCACATGCACACCGTCCTGGGGCGGCGCGACGGCAGCACCGTCGGCGGCCACATCTGGCGCCTGGTCGCCAACCCGACGCTGGAGGTGTTCATGACGGTGGACAAGGCGCCGCTGGCCAAGAAGCCCGATCCGGATTCCGGCATGCGCCTGATCGACCCGGTGGGGTGAAGCCCGGTGTCCTGACCGTTCCCGCCAAGCCGCGATGGTCCCACCATCGCGGCTTGATTCATTCCGCGGCGACGAAGATGCGCCCAGCGAAGGCTTGCGCCCCGGCGCGGCCTTGATGTATCAACCAAACCATGATCACGGATCGAGCCCCCCTGAACGCCAGGCCCACGCCGCCATAAGCGGCCGCTCTCCGATTCATTTTTCCATTTGAGCCGCCGAACGCCGCCCCTGGCCGCCGGCCTGTTTTCTCGGCGCCGCACGGGACCTGCGGCCCATCCTTTCTTTCGAGTCTCCCCATGACCGTTTCAAGCTTCCGCGCCCAGTGGGCGCCCGATGTCGTGCGCGAATTGCTGGCCGGCACCGTCGTCGCCCTGGCCCTGATCCCGGAGGCCATCGCCTTTTCCATCATCGCCGGGGTGGACCCCAAGGTGGGGCTGTACGCCTCGTTCTGCATCGCGGTGATCACTGCCATCGCCGGCGGCCGGCCGGCCATGATCTCGGCGGCCACCGGGTCCACCGCGCTGGTGATGGTGACCCTGGTGAAGGACCACGGGCTGAACTACCTGTTCGCCGCCACCGCCCTGACCGGCGTGTTCCAGATCATCGCCGGGTATTTGCGCCTGGGCGACCTGATGCGCTTCGTCTCCCGCTCCGTCGTCACGGGCTTCGTCAACGCCCTGGCCATCCTGATCTTCATGGCGCAACTGCCGGAACTGATCGGCCTGGGATGGCAGGTCTACGCCATGGTGGCGGTGGGCCTGGCCATCATCTATCTGCTGCCGCGCCTGACCAGTGCCGTGCCGTCGCCGCTGGTGACCATCGTGCTGCTGACCGGCGCCACCATGGTGATGGGATGGAAGTTCCACACGGTGGGCGACATGGGCCAGTTGCCGGACGCGCTGCCGGCCTTCGGCCTGCCGCAGGTGCCGCTGACCTGGGAAACGCTGGGCATCATCACGCCCTACGCCCTGACCTTGGCCATGGTGGGCCTGTTGGAAAGCCTGATGACCGCCGCCATCGTCGATGAGATGACGGACACCACTTCCGACAAGAACCGCGAATGCCGGGGGCAGGGGTTGGCCAACATCGTCTCCTGCCTGTTCGGGGGCATGGCGGGCTGCGCCATGATCGGCCAGTCGGTCATCAACGTCACCTCCGGCGGACGGGGCCGCCTGTCTTGCCTGTGGGCCGGCATCTTCCTGCTGTTCCTGATCGTGGTGCTGGGCCCCTGGGTGAAGCAGATCCCCATGCCGGCCCTGGTGGCCGTCATGGTCATGGTGTCGATCAACACCTTCCAGTGGCGGTCCATCCGCAGCCTGGTGACCAACCCCAAGACCTCCAGCATCGTCATGTTGGCGACCGTGGCCGTGGTGCTGGCCACCCACGACCTGGCGCGCGGCGTGCTGGTGGGCGTGCTGCTGAGCGGGGTGTTCTTCGCCCAGAAGGTGGCGCGGTTCTTCGGCGTGGCCTCAAACCTGAATGAAAGCACGGGCGTCCGCACCTACCGGGTGACCGGCCAGATCTTCTTCGCCACCGCCCAGGCCTTCCAGGACGCCTTCGACTTCCGCGAGGCGGCGGCACGCATCGTCATCGATGTCCACGCCGCCCACTTCTGGGACCTGACGGCGGTGAACACCCTGGACCGCGTGGTGCTGAAGTTCCGCCACCACGGCCGGCCGGTGGAAATCATCGGCCTGAACCAGGCCAGCCAGACCCTGGTGGAACGCCTGGGCCGGCACGACAAGCCGGGGGCGGTGGCGACGGGCGGGCATTAGCCCACCCGTTTCGCCCGCTTCATCGCCGTCTCGATATCCGGCAGGAACACCGTCAGGATGCCCAGGGCCGGCAGGTAGGCGCAGACCTTGTAGACGGTGGTGATGCCGGCGCTGTCGGCCAGCCAGCCCAGGGCGGCGGCGGCCACGCCGGCGATGCCGAAGGCCAGGCCGAAGAACAGGCCGGCCACGGTGCCGACCTTGCCCGGCATCAGTTCCTGGGCATAGACGACGATGGCCGGGAAGGCGGAGGCCAGGCAGACACCGATGATGCCGCTCAGCACCCCCGTCCAGAACAGGTTGGCGTAGGGCAGGATCAGGGTGAAGGGCAGCACGCCCAGGATGGACCACCAGATCACATGCTTGCGCCCGATGCGGTCGCCGATGGGGCCGCCGGCTATGGTGCCCACGGCCGCCGCGCCTAAGAAGATGAACAGGTGCAACTGGGCGGATTTCACCGACAGCCCGAAGGTCTGGATCAGATAGAAGGTGAAGTAGCTGGTGATGCTGGCCAGATAGACGTACTTGGAGAAGATCAGGATCAGCAGGATGGCGAAGGCCAGACCGACCTGGCGCCGCGACAGGCCGGTCAGATCCTCGCGAACGCCCTTGGCCGTCTTGGGCTTGGTGTTGCGCCGGTACCACAGGCCGATCCTGGCCAGGACCATCATGCCCAGGAAGGCGGCCAGGGAGAACCAGGCGATGCTGCCGCGCCCATGCGGCACGATGATGAAGGCGGCCAGCAGCGGCCCCAGGGCGGAGCCGGCGTTGCCGCCCACCTGGAACAAGGACTGCGCCAGGCCATGCCGGCCGCCCGACGCCATGCGGGCGACGCGGGAGGATTCCGGATGGAAGACGGAGGACCCGGTGCCCACCAGGGCGGCGGCCAGCAGCACCAGCGGGAAGCTGGGCGCCGTCGCCAGCAACAGCAGGCCCGCCAGCGTGAAGCCCATGCCCACCGACAGGGAATAGGGCTTGGGGCGGGCGTCGGTGTAAAGCCCGATCACCGGCTGCAGCAGCGAGGCCGTGATCTGATAGACCAGGGTCACCAGGCCCACCTGGCTGAAGCTGAGGGCGAAGCTGTCCTTCAGGATCGGATAGATGGCCGGCAGCATGGACTGCATCATGTCGTTCAGCAGATGGCAGAAGCTGATGGCGCCCAGCACCGTGAACACGGGGGCCGCAGCGGTGGGCTGGGCGGGTTCAACAACGGCTTGCGCTTGGCTCACGAGGCGACACTCCCTAAACAGTCGGCGGTTGTCCCGCGCTCAACGGGCGGCTTGCATTCCGGCCGCCGATGGGGAAGCTAGCCTGCGTGGATGCGGCCTGCTTTCGACTGTAGGCCAGTTTATGTCGCGGATGGGCCAATCCTGCCGGGGCGGAACAGTTGGGGGACGGATCATGGTGCGCAATGTGCCGTCGCAAACCTTCGAGACCTCGCCCGAGCCGGTCTTCGCCGTCGGCAACGACTATCCCCACGGCCATCACCTGCCGCCGCACCGCCATCGGCGCTGCCAGCTGCTGTACGCCATCCGCGGCATCATGACGGTGGCAACGGCGCAGGGCACCTGGATGGTACCGCCGGAACGGGCCGTCTGGATCCCGGCCGGCGTGGTGCACGAGGTGGAGGTGGTGGCGGGCCCGGCCCAGATGCGCAGCCTGTACGTCGATCCCCTGGTGCTGCCGGCGGCACGCGATCCCGCCTGCCTGGACCCGGCCGCCACGCTATGCCAGGTGCTGGGCATGTCGCCCCTGGTGCACGCCTTGTTGCTGGAGGCGGCGGAACTGCCGGTGGACGTGGCGCCGGAAAGCCGGGGCGGCATGATCATGGCCCTGCTGCGGCATGAGCTGCCATCCCTGCCGGTGCTGCCGCTGGCGGTGCCCATGCCGTCGGACGGGCGGCTGGCGGCGCGCTGCCGCGCTTTCCTGGCCGATCCCGACCCGCACGCCACCATCGACGGCTGGGCGGATGCGCTGGGCATGAGCCGCCGGGCCTTCACCCGGCTGTTCCGGCAGCAGACCGGCCTCAGCTTCGCAGCATGGCGCCAGCAGGTCTGCCTGTTCGCCGCCCTGCCGCGCCTGGCGGCGGGGGAGGCGGTGACCATCGTGGCGCTGGATCTGGGCTATGACAGCCCGGCCGCCTTCACCGCCATGTTCAAGCGCCTGCTGGGCGTGCCGCCCAGCAGGTATCTCAACGCCTGAACGAGGCTGTCTCAGCCCTTCAGTTCGGAAACGACGAACTTGCCGGGTGGTGGGGTGCATCTGGCGCAGCTTCACCGTCCGGTCCTTCAGCGCCGTGCGGCGGATGTCGTCGATGATCTGGGCCACCAGCTTGTTGTCGAAAGTACCGTCGGGCGCCACCACGTCGATGATCCAGCAGCGGTCGCCGGACTTCCAGTCCTCCGCCGACAGCTGGGTGTCGCCGGCCAGCAGCCGGGCCTCCACCGCCTCGGACAGGAAAGCCCAGGTGACCATGCCCGCCGGTTGTCCGGCATTGTCCCCACCCTTGTAGATGCGGAACTGGTTGTGCAGCAGCGCCGGCATGACCATCCAGTTGAGGTCATAGAGCGTGAAACCGCGGTGCTGCGGCGATTGGCTCATCAGCCATGCCATTTCACCCAGCATATGGGCGGCGGTGAGCGTGGGCGAAGCGGGCGCGGTATCGGTCATCAGATCCCCTGTTCCTTTCCAGTCGCCCACCGGCGGCGGACGGTGCCCCTCCGGCCGCGCGGGCGTGTGCGTCCGCTATAACGCCTCATGGCGGGGGACGCCACCGGGAAAGGACGGGTCGGGAAACGGGATCAGGCCGGTGCCGGGCCGGTGCTGCTGCGCACCAGCAGCGCCGGCGGGAAGGTGGCGGAGGTGGGCTGGGCATCCTTGCCCTGGATCAGGCTGAACAGCTGTTCAGCCAGGGCGTTCACGATATCCGCCACCGGCAGGGCCATGGCGGTGACCCCACCCAGCGAAGCGCCCTCTTCATCGCCATAGCTCAGCACCGACAACTGGCCGGGCAGCGGCACCTCCATCCGGCGCAACGCCAGGAAGGCGCCCAGGGCCAGCCGTGCGCTGCCCAGCAGCACGGCGGTGGGCCGCGGCGTCATCGACATGATGTGGGCGGTCGCGATCTCCCCGAACCCCGGCCGCGGCGGGCCCAGATAGATGTAGGAGGGATCCCGGGGAACCCCGGACTCGGTCAGGGCCTGAAGATAGCCGGCCAGCCGGTCCTTGGCGGTGCTGATGGCCTCCGGCCCGCCGACGAAGGCGATGCGGGTATGGCCCAGGGCCAGCAGGTGGCGGGTGGCGGCGTATGCCCCCGACCGGTCGTCAATGCCGACGAAGCCGCCGGCCAGACCGGACACGTCGCGGATCAGTTTCACCGTCGGCAGGCCGGCCAGCAGGGCCTTGGTGGCATCCTTGCACCCCTGGGACGGGCTGATGACGAAGCCGGCCACCCGCGCCTCCCGCAGGGCCATGACGTGGGTGCGCTCCAGTTCCGGATCATCCTCGGACACCGCCAGCACCAGGTGCAGCCCCTGGCCGGCGCAGCGCTGCGCCAGGCCCTTGGCCACGGCGCTGAAGAATTCGTTCTGGATGTCGGGGATGATCAGGCCGACCAGGCGGCTGCTGGCGCCGCGCATCATTTCCGCCCCGGCGTTACGGACATAGCCCAGGGCCAGGGCGGCTTCGCGCACGCGGGCCTTGGTCAGTTCATTGGTGGCGGGGTGGTCGTTCAGCGCCCGGGAAACGGTGGCGTGTGACAGGCCCAGATGGCGGGCGATGTCCTTGATGGTGACGTCGCCCGCGGTGGAACTTTTGTGCGGGGACAGGCGGCGCGGTGGCGGCTTGCGCGTCATCGACAAAGCGATCCCGTGGGACGGTTGTGAAAAATCATACTTCGCCCACCATCACAGAGGTTCACGCCATAAGCAATGGCGGTGCGACCCTTTGGTGCCCACACCTCAACTAAAGGGTGGTATTTTTCGGCGTGGAAGCAGCACCCTGAGCAGCAGAAAAGCCAGCACGTAGGCGACGGCGCAGTAAAGGAACAGCGGCTGGTACCCGCCCCGTGCCGCCAGCCAGCTGGTGGCCTGCAGAATCAGGACGCCGCCCAGATTGCCGCCCAGGGCACCGATGCCGATGGCGGTGCCCAGCGTGCGGGCCGGGAAAGCGTCGGCCGCCAGCGCGAAGATGTTGGTGGAAAAGCCCTGGTGGGCGGCCAGCACCAGGCCGACCAGCGCCACCGCCGGCCAGGGGCTGTCCACCGTCAGCGCCAAGGGCAGGGGCAGCACCAGCAGGGCGCAGACCGCCATGGGGATGCGGCGGGCCAGGTCCGGCGTCACGCCCCGGCGCAGCAGCCAACTGGGCACGGCCCCGCCGGCCAGGGCGCCCACCGTGGCCATGGCGTAGACGGTGGCGATGGGCGCGCCGATATGGCCCATGTCCAGGCCGAAACGCTGATGGAAGAAGTCCGGCATCCATAGCAGCATGAACCACCAGACGGGATCGGTTAGGAACTTGGCCCCCGCCACGCCCCAGCAGTGGCGGTCACGCAACAGGCGGCCCCAGGACCAGCCGGGTTCCGCCGGAACCGGTGCCGTCCGTGCCTGGACGGGGGCCGCCCTGTCGGACGGCAGCAGGAACCAGGCGGCCACCCACACCAGGCCGGCCGCACCTGTCAGGATGAAGGTGACGTGCCAGCCCCAATGGACGGCCAGCCAGGGCAGGACCAGCGGCGTCACCACGGCACCCACGTTGGGGGCGGCGTTCATCAGGCCGATGGCGGTGGACCGGCGGTCGGCCGGGAACCAGCGCGCCACCGCCTTGGCCGCCGCCGGGGTGTTGGCGGCCTCCGCCACGCCCAGGATGACGCGGCAGGCCAGGAACTGCCCCATGGTGCGGGCGCCGGCATGGGCCATAGCGGCCAGGCTCCACGCCGCCACCGCCAGGGGATAGCCCCAGCGCAGGCCCACCTTGTCGACGAACCAGCCCGCCCCCACCAGGGCCACCATGCCGGCGGCCTGGAAGACGGTCATGACCAGGCCATAGTCGGCCTGCGTCCAGCCCAGATCGGCGTCGATCATGGGCTTCAGCAGGGCCATGCTCTGCCGGTCGGCGTAGTTCAGCGCCGTGGCGACGAACACGCAGGCCAGAACCAGCCACGGGACCCAGCCCAGGGGGCGCCGGCCGGGCGCCGGTGCGGTAGCCAGAACCACCACCGCATCGGTTTCAGGTTTCATTTCAGGCTGGGCCGTCATGCGGCCGGACCGGGAAGCGTCATTGATATCGGCACCTTATGTCAGCGGCATGATGTCTTGTTCATGCCGCTGTAGGACGCGACTGCGTCCGCCGGAGTGAGCACCGCAGGGCGCAACGAGGAAGCCAAGCCAGCGGATGCTGGCGCCCGGCGCTTGAGGGGGCATTTGATCGGTCACGATCAAATGCCGCGCGTACTAGAACGTCGTCTTGATGCCGAGGCCCAGGATGCGCTGGGCATCGCGGGGAACGCCCAGGCGGACATAGGTGGTGGAGGGCACGGCGACGCCGTTGACCACGCTGGTGGCACTGTCGGGCACCTTGGACACGGTATAGAACTGGTTCAGCAGGTTCTGCGCGTAGAGGCGGATGACGAAGCGGTCCTCGGGGGCGGCGAAGCTGACGCCCAGGTTCCAGATGCCGTAGGCCTTCTGGATCGTGTAGGGGGACTCGCCAATGTCCATCTGCTGGTCCGACCGCCAGGAGTAGCTGGTGTCCACCGTCACGCCCACGGGCACGCTGGCGGGCAGGGGCAGCTTGTAGGCCGCGTCCGCCGTCAGCTTCCACTTGGGCGCGTAGGGCAGGACCTTGCCGTTGGGGTAATAGCAGGTGGCGGGCGCGCCGGTGGGGCAGTTGAACTGCAGGATGGTGGCGTCGGTATAGGCGGCACCGCCGTTCAGCGTCAGGCCGGGCAGCGGCCGGGTGATGAAGTCGGCCTCCACACCCTGCGTGCGCACGGCACCGGCGTTGATCAGGGTGCTGACCACCGCCCCGTTGATGTTGGTGAAGCTGTTGGTCTGGAAGCCCTCGATGTCGTCACGGAAGACGTCCAGGCTGGCCACCACCTTGTTGTCCCACAACGCGG
Source organism: Azospirillaceae bacterium (assembly GCA_028283825.1). Taxonomy (NCBI): domain Bacteria; kingdom Pseudomonadati; phylum Pseudomonadota; class Alphaproteobacteria; order Rhodospirillales; family Azospirillaceae; species Azospirillaceae bacterium. Next base: position 734,401 of record JAPWJW010000005.1, read on the forward strand.
TCTTGATGCCGGCCTCGTACGCGTTGGAGGTCTCCGGCGCCAGACGGCCGGTGTTGTTGGCCGCCATGTTGAAGAAGATGTTGTAGGCGGGGCCCTTGTAGCCCTGGGAATAGGTGAAGTAGGCCATGGTGTCGGGGCCCAGATCGTACTGGATGCCCGCCTTGGCCGAGGCGTCGTTGCGGCTGTAGTTGTTGGCGCTGGCGAAGTTGCCGCCGATGCCGGAGAAGCCGGTGGCCGTGGCCACGCGCTGGAAGGTGTAGTCCAGCTCGTCATGCGTCAGGCGACCGCCGAAGGTCAGGCGGAAGGCGTCGGTGATATGGTAGGTCGCCTGGCCGAACAGCGCCTCATTGTTCGTGGTCACGCTATCCAGCGCCGTGCCCGAGGCATAGGCGTAGGTGGAGGCGCCGGCGGCACAGGGGATGTTGCCGTTGGCCAGGGCCGCCAGGGTGGAGGCGGTGCAGGTGGCATCCGACCGGGTGAAGTTCTCCTTCGTGTCGGTGTGGAAGAAGAAGAAGCCGCCGACATAGTCGATGGGCCCACCCACGTCCGAGGAATAGCGCAGTTCCTGGGAGTACTGGTTCAGGTCGACATAGCCATGGTCCACCAGGCTGGTGCTGCCGCCAGGAACGGAGGAGGAGACGTAGGCCGGGTAGCTGGCGGTGAAGTCGCCGTCGCGGGTTTCCACATTGTGCCAGCCGCGCCAGGCGGAGATGGACGTGACGGTGCCGCCGAAGGACGGGGTCCAGTCGACCTGGACCGAGGCGCCCTCGTTCCGGTCCTTGGTGTGCGGATCGACGTTGTTGTTGATGTCCTTGTTGGTGGCCGACGGGGTGATGGCGCCCAGCGCCGGGATCAGGCCACGCACGTTGGCGGCACTGTTGGACACCACCTGGATGGATTCCGCACAGCAATTGTCGTCGGCCTCGGCATAGTCGCCGATGAAGGTGACCTTGACCGCGTCGGTGGGGTTCCACACAAACTTGCCACGGATGCCCTTGTGGTCGTAGCCGTTGATGTCGTGGCCGTTGTAGAGGTTGCGGCCGTTGCCGTCGGCATGGCCGTAGAAGGCCGCCAACTGGCCCGACAGCGTGTCGGTGATGGGGAAGGAAATGCCGGAGCGCAGTCGCACCTCGCCATTGTCGGCGCCGGTCGCCTCGGCATAGCCGCCGAAGCTGGCCTGCGGGTCGGCGGTCACGATGTTGATGACGCCGGCCGAGGCGTTCTTGCCGAACAGCGTGCCTTGCGGACCGCGCAGCACCTCAACCCGGTCGATGTCCAGCAGGTCGGTCACCGCCATGCCGGACCGGGCGTAGACCACGCCGTCCACCACCGTGGACACGCTGGGCTCCGCACCGGAACTGAAGGACAGGGTGCCGATGCCGCGGATGTTGAGGGCGGAGTTCTTGTTGGTGGTGCCTTTGCGGAAGGTGACGCCGGGCACCAGGTTGGGCAGGGCCTCCGACGTGCTGACACCGGCGCTTTCCAGCATGTCGCCCGTCACCACCGTCATGGCCACCGGCACGGAGGTCAGGCTTTCGCCGCGCTTTTGCGCCGTCACGATGATCTCGGTCAGGCCTTCGCCTTCCGGGGCCGCCACCGCCTGAGTGGCCGGGGCCGGCGGCGCGTCGGCGGCATGGGCCGCCATCGCCATGAACGCCACCAGGGCGGCGGAGCCCAGCAGGCGGCCCATCCGCAGGCCGCCCACAGGACGGGACGTGTTGGCGCTGGTGCCGGTGACGTTACGCATACCCAGGAACTCCCTTCGGCCTTAAAATCACAAAGTTTTTGTGTTTATCGTTAATTTATGGATCGTCATATTTAGAAAACTCATGGGTTTGGTCAATGAACTTCGCATCGTTTGCGGACAATTGCCGTATGCGTTTACGTCATTTCCCACAAAAATTTGGTTGAAACTAAAAGCGCCCGGGTGGAGAGTGTGCGCACACCGCCGACGGGTCCGGCCCGCCGACATGTTGTTCTCCAATCCGCCTTTATGTTCAGGCACTTAATCGTTAGGTGCCGGACAACGTGAAGGCCGGGTAGAAAGGCCTGTTGCACCCGTGTCCACCACCCTTGAAACCCCGTCCTCCCTGACCGCTCCCCGTTGCGAGGTGAGCTGGTTTTCCGCCCTGTGCGACGACGATTATGAATTCCTCGGCGTTCGCGAGCCGGCCCTATTGTCGAGTTTTGAGCATTGCCGGAACATTGTACTAACGGCGGAGAAGGGCGGGTACGACAACATCCTGCTGCCGTCGGGCTATAACCTGGGCATCGACACCATCGCCTTTGCCGCCGCCATGGCGCCCTTGCTGCGCCGGATCAAGCTGCTGACGGCCATCCGCTGTGGTGAGGTGTGGCTGCCGCAGTTGGCCCGCCAGCTGGCGACCTTGGACCAGATGGTGCAGGGCCGCCTCAGCATCAACATCATCTCCAGCGACCTGCCGGGTGAGACGTTGCCCAGTGCGGCGCGCTACCAGCGCACGGTTGAGGTGATGGCCCTGCTGCGCGACCTGCTGGACGGCAAGGCCGTGGACTTCAAGGGTGAGTTCCACAACCTGTCCATCGAGCCGCCGCGCGTGCGCACCACCAGCGGCAAGGCGCCGCTGTTCTATTTCGGCGGCCTGTCGGAGGACGCGCGCGAGGCGGCGGCCAAGGGCGCCGACGTCTACCTGATGTGGCCGGACCGGCTGCCCGAGGTGAAGGCCATCGTCGGCGACCTGTCCGCCCGCGCCGCCAAGCACGGCCGCGCGCTGAAGTTCGGCTACCGCGTGCACGTGGTGGTGCGCGAGACCGAAGGCGAGGCCCGCGCCGCCGCCGACCGCCTGCTGTCCCGCCTGGACGCGGTGGAGGGCGAACGCATCCGCAAGCAGTCGCTGGACAGCGTGTCCGCTGGCGTCAATCGCCAGGCCGATTTGCGCGAAACCGCCGGCAGCGATGGCTATGTCGAGGAGAACCTGTGGACCGGCATCGGCCGCGCCCGCTCCGGCTGCGGTGCCGCCATTGTTGGCGACCCGGACCAGGTGCTGGCCAAGTTGCAGGCCTACCAGGCGGCGGGGATCGAGGCCTTCGTGCTGTCGGGCTACCCGCATGCTCGGGAATGCGACCTGTTCGCCCGCTACGTCCTGCCCAAGCTGAACCACGGGCAGTTTTAGGGAAAGGCCAGCGGCATGGGGCCCCGCCCCCGTGCCGCTGTAGGATGCGACCGCATCCGCCGGAGATTTCTGGGGAGCCGAAGGCGGACTGGAAATCGAGGACAAGCCAAGCCAGCGGATGCTGGCGCCCGGCGATTGAGGGAACCCTGATCAGGGCGCCTTGCGTCGTTGGGCGAACAGCCATTCCCGCCAGCCGGGTGCCGTCAGCATGTCCGGTGGCACCCGGTGGTCCATGCCCTGGTAACGGATGAAGGTGGGGTTGCCGCCGGCCGACGCCAGGGCCTGGGCCCAGGTATGGTCGGGATCGAACGGGTTCTCCGGATCCTGGTCGCCATGGATCTGCATGACGGGCACGCCCGCCACCGTCGCCGCCAGGCCGCGATCAGGCGGCACGGCGGAAAAGGTCACGGCACCGGCGAAGCGGCCCGGCTCGGCCACCAGGGCGTTCAGCGCCGCCGACGCCCCCATGGAAAAGCCCACGACGTAGATGCGCGTGGCATCGACCGGCAGGCGCGCCACCAGGTCGTTCACCAGCGCCAGCACCGCCGGCAAGGACGCGCCGGGATGGGAGGCCAGCAGGCCGTCGTCGCCGGGGGCGTAATCGGCGCTGCGCACGTCCACCTGCGGCACCACGACATAAGCCGGGAAACGCTGGCGCAGGATGGGCAGGGCCCAGGCCTTGGCGAAGGCGCCCATCTGCCCGATGTTATCTGTGCCGATGGCGCCCGATCCGTGCAACACCAGCACCAGCGGCACCTTTTCCACCGCCGGTGCGGCGGCCGCCACCTGGGCCGGGGGCAGCAGGCGGTAGGGCAGCATCCGGCCGTCGGGGGCGGTGAAGGTTTTCGCGGCGAAATCGTCAGCCAACGGCGCTTTCCCCAAATCCTGGATGGCCTGGTCGTCCTCAGGTTTGGGCACGTAGGGCAGGGTGCGTTCCTCCACCTGACCGGGCCTCGCCGCCCAGGCCAGGGGCGGGACGCTGAGCGCTGCCGCCACCATCATCATCAGTGCCAGCACGCGCATCGCCTGTTCCCTCATGCCAATTGTGCGGGTGCCCGGCCGTCCACCAGCAGCCGGTCGCTTTCATCCTTCAGCGCCACGCCCGTCACCTGTCGGCGGAACGCCTCGCGCAGCAGCCAGGCCAGCTTGAACGCCGCCAGCTCGGGCCCCAGGCCGCCGTCGCGGATGTTGGACAGGCAGTTGCGTTCGGCGTCCAGCCGGCCGGGGCGGGGGGCCAGGGTCAGGTAGACGCCCAGGCTGTCGGGGGCGGACAGGCCCGGCCGCTCACCGATCAGCATGGCGACGGCGCGGGCGCCCAGCATCTGTCCCACCTCATCGCCCAGGGCCACGCGCGCCTGGGTCGCCACCACCACCGGCGCCACGCGCCAGCCTTCACGGCTGATCCACGGCGCCAGCGCGGCCAGCAGCGGCGCCGCCTGGCGATGCACCGCCGTGGCCGACAGGCCGTCCGCCACCACCAGGGCCAGGTCGGGCTGGGTGGCGGGAACATAGGCCAGGGCGCGCCGGCCGCCGGGCGACAGGATGCGGCCCAAATCCGGGCGGCGCAGATAGGTCGCACGGTCCGGCGCGGCACTCTCCACCGCCAACACCTCGTGGCCCAGCGCGCGGAGGGCGTCCGCCACCCCGGCCGCATCGAACGGCGTGTGCACGGCGTCGCGCGCCTGGGCGTGGGCCAGGGCGAAACGCAGCACCTCCGCCGTCGGCAGGCTGGCGCCCGTCCGGCCCAGGGCGATGCGGGCGGGGGTGGTGTCCCTCAGATGCGCCCAGGCGTCGGGCGTCACCGCATCCTCGCGTTTCATCGTGTCCACCCCGCCAACAGGGGTTGGGATGCCGGCTGGGGTAGGGGGCGCCCATCGGCGCCGGTGATGCCCATGGCAAGCAGCCAGGCCTCGAACTCCGGCGCGCGTTTCAGCCCCAGCAGCCGGCGCACATACAGCGCGTCATGGAAGGAGGTGGACTGGTAATTCAGCATGACGTCGTCGGCCCCCGGTACGCCCATGACATAGGACACGCCGGCGGTGGCCAGCAGGGTCAGCAGCGTGTCCATGTCGTCCTGGTCGGCCTCGGCATGGTTGGTGTAGCAGACGTCGCAGCCCAGCGGCAGGCCCAGCAGCTTGCCGCAGAAATGATCCTCCAGCCCGGCACGGATGATCTGCTTGCCGTCGTACAGGTATTCCGGCCCGATGAAACCCACCACGGTGTTGACCAGCAGGGGCTGGAAGGCGCGGGCGACGGCGTAGGCGCGCGCCTCCAGCGTCTGCTGGTCCACGCCGTGGTGGGCGCCGGCGGAGAGCGCGCTGCCCTGGCCGGTTTCGAAATACATCACGTTGTCGCCCACCGTGCCGCGTTTCAGCGCCTGGGCCGCCGCGTGCGCCTCGGCCAACATGGCCAGGCTGACGCCGAAGCCACGGTTGGCGGCCTCCGTCCCCGCCACCGACTGGAACACCAGGTCCAGCGGCACGCCGCGGTTCATCAGTTCCAGGCTGGTGGTGACGTGGGTCAGGATGCAGGCCTGGGTGGGGATGGCGAAACGCTGGATGACGCCGTCGATCAGGCGGGCCAGGTCCCCCAGCACCGACAGGCTGTCCGACACCGGGTTCAGGCCGATGACGGCGTCGCCGCAGCCGTACAGCAGCCCGTCCAGGATGCTGGCCGCCACCCCACCGGGATCGTCGGTCGGGTGGTTGGGCTGCAGGCGCACGGCCAGGGTGCCGGGCAGGCCGATGGTGTTGCGGAAACGGGTGACCACCGTGCACTTGCGCGCCGCCAGGATCAGGTCCTGGTTGCGCATGATCTTGGACACGGCGGCCGCCATCTCCGGCATCAATCCCGGCGCCAATGCCGCCAGCACGGGCGTGGTGGCCTGGTCGGACAGCAGGTAATCGCGCAATTCCCCCACCGTCATGTGGGAAACGGGGGCGAAGGCGGCGGCATCGTGCCCATCGATGATCAGGCGCGTGACCTCATCATCCTCATAAGGCACCAGCGCCTGCGTCAGGAAGGTCTTCAGCGGCAGGTCGGCCAGGCACAGCTTGGCCGCCACGTTCTCCTCCGCCGAACCGGCACCGATGCCGGCCAGCCGGTCGCCGGAGCGGGGCGGTGTCGCCTTGGCCATCAGGTCTTTCAGGTCATCGAACGCCCAGGTGCGGGGGCCCAGGGTGATACGGTACGCGGCGCGCCCAACCAAACCGATGCTCCCCGACGGTGACCTCTTGTCGGACGCGATCATGGCATTGTTCCGCCTTGGGGAGAAGGGCGGGCGATTTCTTATTGGTCAAGGGCTTGGCGCCGACGGTTCGCAACCGATGTCATTGAGTCAGGCATCGGATGTTTTGCAAGGGGACGGGTGAATGACGGACATGGAAAACCAGGCCCCGGCCGCACCCCGCCCGTTTTCGCTTGTCCTGTTCCTGGTACTGGTCCTGGGCGGCGGGCTGGCCATCGGTTTCCTGACAGCGCCCGGCGCCTGGTACGCCAGCCTCGACAAGCCGTCCTTCAACCCGCCCAACTGGGTGTTCGCCCCGGCCTGGACCTTGCTGTACATCCTGATCGCCATCGCCGGCTGGCGGGTGTGCCGGCGGGATTGCGACGACCGGCCCATGCGGCTGTGGTGGATACAGTTGGTGCTGAACTTCCTGTGGTCGCCCATCTTCTTCGCCGCCCATCTGCCGGGCCTGGCGCTGGCCGTGATCGCGCTGCTGCTGGTCGCCATCCTGGCTTTCATCGCCACCGCCTGGCGCCAGGACAGGCTGGCCGCCGTCTTGTTCTTGCCATACGCCGCGTGGGTGGCCTTCGCCACATCGCTGAACACGGGGATTTATGTGCTGAACTGAGGGGCGGGCGCTGGGAGCATTGGAAAGTCGCACTTCGTTTTTGAGGCCACCCCCTCGGCCAATCAATATCCGATAATCTATCTTATGGAAATTACACTCAAAACATCCATGGAACCATAAACGGCGCCAAGCGGTTGAACGCGTTGGCATGATGTGCAGGAGGAACCGCCCGATGCCCACTGAAATCCCACCCCCTGAGCAGCTTTCACCCCAGACCGTCCAACGCACGCCGGTCATCATCCGCGGCACCGATCGGGCCGTCGTGGTGACGAGGCTGCCGCTTTATCCCTTGTTCGCGCCGTTTCCGGGCGCCTGCTTCGTCGGCGCGTTCCTGACTGACGTGGCTTACTGGCAGACGGCGGAGATGATGTGGGCCGACTTTTCCGCCTGGCTGCTGTTCGCCGGCGTGGTGCTGGGCGCGGTGGCGCTGCTCATCGGGCTGGTCGATCTGGCTGGCCGGCGTTTCGTGGACTCCCAGGCCCATGCCTGGCCGCATGCCCTGGGCGTCCTCGTGGTGCTGGGCCTGGGCATCCTGAACTGCTTCGTGCACAGCCGCGACGCCTGGACGTCCGTGGTGCCGCAAGGGCTGATCCTGTCGGCGCTGACGGTGGTCATCCTGCTGACCACGGCCTGGCTGGGCTGGGCGGTCATCAACACCCGCCGGGTCGAGGTGCTGTCATGAACCGCCGTTTTCCCCGAAGCCTCCTGGCCCTGGCGTTGATGGGCGTGTCCGCGCTGGCCTTGACCGCGTGCGATGATGACAGCGGTGCGGTCGATCCCGCCACCCAGGTGGGCTCCAACCCCAACCTGCCGGCGCAAAAGCAGTTCCTGATGCCGCCCATGAACGTGGCCAAGGTGGTCGGCTGGAAGGATGGCGAGGCGCCGGCCGTGGCCCAGGGCCTGAAGATCAAGGCGCTGGCCACCGGCCTGCAACACCCGCGTTCCCTTTACGTGCTGCCCAATGGCGATGTGCTGGTGGTGGAATCCCTGGCCCCAAAGGGGGAACCCGTCAAGCGGCCCAAGGACCTGATCATGCACTGGGTTGAGTCCCTGGCAACCTCCGGCGGCCAGACCAAGGGCAGCAACCGCATCACCCTGTTGCGCGATGCCGACGGCGACGGCGTGCCGGAAACCAAGACCGTTTTCCTGGATCACCTGAATTCGCCCTTCGGCGTGGCGCTGGTGGGCAACGACCTCTACGTCGCCGACACCGACGCCCTCATCCGTTATCCCTACACCGAGGGGGACACCCAGATCACCGCCCCCGGCACCACCCTCACCCCCCTGCCCGGCGGCCCCATCGACCATCATTGGACCAAGAGCCTGGTGGCCAGCCCGGACGGCACCAAGCTGTATGTTGGCGTGGGATCGAACAGCAACATCACCGAGAACGGCATCGAGGCGGAAAAGAACCGCGCCGCCATCTGGGAGGTGGATCGCGCCACCGGCCGTTGGCGCATCTATGCCGACGGCCTGCGCAACCCCAACGGCCTCAGCTGGGAACCGCAGACCAGCACCCTGTGGACGGTGGTGAACGAGCGGGATGAGCTGGGCCCCAACCTGGTGCCGGACTACATGACATCGGTCAAGGACGGCGGTTTCTACGGCTGGCCCTACAGCTATTACGGCCAGAACGTCGATCCCCGCGTCATGCCGCAACGGCCGGACCTGGTGGCCCGCGCCATCGTGCCGGACTATGCCCTCAGTTCCCACGTCGCCCCGCTGGGCATGGCCTTCTACACCGGCACCAGCCTGCCGGCGACTTACCAGGGTGGTGCCTTCGTGGGTGAACACGGTAGCTGGAACCGAAAGATTCTAAACGGTTACAAGGTGGTGTTCATCCCGTTCAGCAACGGCCAGCCCAACGGCAAGCCCCAGGACGTGGTCACGGGCTTCCTGGACCAGGACAACAAGGCCCACGGCCGGCCGGTGGGCCTGGCGGTGGACAAGGGCGGCGCCCTGCTGATCGCCGATGATGTCGGCAACACCGTCTGGCGGGTCTCGACAGCCCCTTGATCAAGTCCGCTCGGGACCGGGCATGGAACCGTTGTCCATGCCCGGTCTCGGGCCCTACACTGCCGCCCTTCGAGATGGCGGCGGGGCGTGGGTGATGGTTTGGGACGAGCGGCGTGAGCCTAGGCGGAATGCGGCCGATGATGACACCCGCCGGCCGGGGGAGATCGACTACGCCCGGGTCATCCATTCCGCCTCGTTCCGGCGCTTGCAGGGCAAGACCCAAATTTTGAACCTGGGCGACAGCGATTTTTATCGCACCCGCCTGACCCATTCGCTGGAGGTGGCGCAGATCGCCGGCGGCATCGCCCGCCAGCTGCGCGAATATCAGGCGGGCCATCCGGCGGCGATCCATATCCCGGATTTGAGCCTGATCCAGACCATCGGCTGCACCCATGATCTGGGGCACCCGCCCTTCGGCCATGGCGGCGAAGTGGCGCTGAACTACTGCATGCGCGACCATGGCGGCTTCGAGGGCAACGGCCAGACGTTGCGCATCCTGTCCAGGCTGGAGAAGTTCTCCGACGCCGCCGGCGCCAACCTGACGCGCCGGGCCCTGCTGGGCGTCCTGAAATATCCGATCCCCTATAACCGCGCGTTCAATCCCGACCTGGCGCCCCGCCTGGACGCCCGGCAAACCACCATCCAGATCATCGATCGCAAGGCGTCCAAGCCGCCCAAATGCTATCTGGACAGCGAACAGGACGTGGTGGATTGGGTGCTGGCGCCACTCAGCCCGGATGACCGGCAGGCCTTCTGCGCCCACGCGTCCAAGGCCGGGGCGCATGCCAAGCCCCTGCACAAGTCGTTCGATTGCAGCATCATGGATCTGGCCGACGATATCGGTTTCGGTGTGCATGACCTGGAGGACGCGCTGGCGCTGAAACTGATCGGTCCGGCGCGCTTCCTGTCGCTGGTGCCCGAGGATGCCTGCCGCTGTTTCCTGGACAACCTGAAGGACATGCATGGCGACGACCTGTCCTACGACCAGTTCGTCGACGGCCTGTTTGGTGAAGGTTATGCCCGCAAGTCATTGATCGGGCGTCTTGTTCACTACTTCATCACCCGCTGCCATATCGAAACGCGGGAAGAGTTCCGTGAACCCCTGATCCGCTACCGCGCGGTCATGGACCGGGATGCGGCGACGTTCCTGGATGCCCTGAAGTCGGCCGTCAGGACCGCGGTGATCCTCAGCCCCAGCGTCCAGCAGCTGGAGTTCAAGGGCCAACGCATGGTGGTGGCGGTGTTCGAGGCCATGGCGTCGGAGCCTGAATCCTTCCTGCCGACCGACGTGCTGGAGCGCCGGCAGGGCGGTGACGATGTGATGCGGCTGATTTGCGACCATATTTCGGGAATGACCGACCATTTCCTGCTGAAATCCTATGACCGGCTGTTCAGCCCGCACATGGGTTCCGTCTTCGACCCGCTTTGACCAGGGAAACCCCATGCCGTCACCCAACCTGTCGCTTGCCGCCGCCGAGGACTTGGTCACGCAGGCCCTGGTATCCTGCGGCACCCTGCCGGACAACGCCGCCAGCGTGGCCCGCGCCTTGGTGTCGGCGGAGGCCGACGGCCAGGTCGGGCATGGCCTGGGCCGGGTGCCGTCCTACGCCGCCCAGGTCCGTGCCGGCAAGGTGGACGGCCGGGCCCTGCCCCGCCTGACCCGCACGGCGGCGGCCAGCCTGCGCGTGGATGCCGGCCACGGCTTCGCCTATCCGGCGGCGGACGTGGCGCTGGCGGCGCTGGCCTCCCTGGCGCGCGAGACCGGCACGGCCAGCGCCGGCCTCTACGCCTCCCACCATATCGGGCAACTGGGCCGGGTGGTGGAGCGCCTGGCCGACCAGGGCCTGGTGGCCCTGCTGCTGTCCAACACCCCGGCCGCCATGACGGTGGCGGGCGGGCGCCGGGCCATGCTGGGCACCAACCCGCTGGCCTTCGCCGCCCCCATCGCCGGCCGGCCACCGCTGGTCATCGACATGGCGCTGACCCTGACCACGCGGGCCAAGATCGTGGCGGCGCAGAAGGCCGGCCAGCCCATCCCCTCCGACTGGGCGGTGGATGCGGACGGCCAGCCCACCACCGATCCGACCGCCGCCCTGGAGGGCGCGTTGGGCCCCGGTCGGCGGTTCCAAGGGGGCGACCTTGGCGCTGATGGTGGAAATTCTCTGCGGGGCGCTGGCCGGCGGGCAGGACAGTTGGTTGGCCAGTTCCTTCTGGGATGACAAGGGCGCCCCGCCCGCCGTGGGGCAGATCATCGTCGCCTTCGATCCCATGGCCTTCAGCGGGCCGGACTTCGGCGGCCGCATGGCCGACCTGGTCCAGGCCATCGTCGCGGACGGCGCCCGCCTGCCCGGCGACCGCCGCCTGGCGGCTCGGGCCAAGGCGCAGGCGGAAGGGCTGTCCATCGCGCCCGCCCTGCTGCGGGAAATCCAGGCGCTGGTCCCCGCCGGATAGAAAAAGGGGGGGCCGGTAGCGGATGGAACCCGGCCCCCCTTCCCCAGATGCGTCGCCCGGGAAGTCTCTTGAGTTTCTGAATCTTAGAACGTGACCTTCACCCCGCCATAGAAGGTGCGCGGCGCGCCCAGGGTCAGGCTGCGCGCGTCGCTCAAATCCCGGCCCAGGATGCCGCTGGCGCCATCCAGTTCGAAATAGGTGCCGTAGCTGGCATAGCGCCGGTCGAACAGGTTGTTGATGCCGCCGATCAGCTGGATGTTGGGCAGGATCTGGTAGGTGGTGCGCAGATCCATGGTCCAGTAGGGCGTCAGCTGGGCGTTCTGGTTGGCGTCGTCCCCCACCACGTACTGGCTGCCGTAATACTGGATGGCGGTGCCCACGGTCCAGGTGGGCAGGACGGCGAAGTCGCCGCCCACCTTGATCTGGTGGCGCGGGATGCCGGGGATGCGGTCGCCGTTGTGCACGGTGATGTCGCCGTCATCGTCCGCCGACGGGTTGTTGGGGGAGGCCAGCACGCCGGTGAACTGGTAGGTCGCGTCCACGAAGCTGTAGTTGGCGTAGACCTGCCAGCGCTCGCTGGCGTAGGTCAGGCTGGCGTCCACGCCCTGGCGGCGGGTGGAGGGCACGTTGGTGTAATAGCCCCGGCCCTGGATGGTGCTGGCCAGCGCCACGATGTCATTGTCGCTGTCGGTGCGGAACAGGCCCAATGCCCAGTCCACGCGCCCCGCCCCACCCAGATCGTATCCGGTGACGCCGCGCAGGCCCGCCTCATAGGTGTTGGACACCACCTGGTGCAGCGGCGGGTCGGCGACCAGGGAGTTTTCCAGCAGGCAGGGCCGATCCGGATCGGCGCAGTCCAGTTCCAGCGGCGTGGGCGCCCGGTTGGACTGGGAATACCCGGCATAGGCGGTGACGCCGCCTGGAAGCTTGTAGGTCAGGCCCGCTTGCGGATTGAAGTGGGTGTAGCGGTTGTCGCCGTTCAGTTCCGGTGCCGATCCGCTGCGGTCGCGGGTGGCGATATCGGCCACGTTCAGGCGCACGCCGGCGGTCAGCGACAGGGAAGATGTCAGGTCCAGGGTGTCGGTCAGGTAGGCGCCGTAATAATCGGTGGTGCCGGACAGCCAGACCGGCGCGTAGCCCAGATTGCCCAGAGTGCGGATGATCGCGCCGGCGCCCGCCACCTCATCGGTGTCGGTGGTCACCGACAGGTCGGGATTGATGACGCCCAGCGTGCTGGTGGAGGTGAAGCGGATGTCGGCATGGTCGATGCTGACCCCGGCGGCGAAGGCGTTGCCCATGCCCAGCAGAGGCCGGTCGCCGGTCAGTTGCAACGATCCGCCCACCGTGGTGGTGTCGATGGCGGTGCGGTCCAGCGTGCCGTACACCGTGTCGTCGTTGTAGGCGAAGGTGTGGCCGGCCAGGTCGGTGATGACGAACTGGTTGCGGAAGGCCGTGGTCTTGCCGCCGGCCGGCGTGCCGAAGGCGTCATCCTCCAGGCACAGCTGCCCGCCATAGGATGACCGGCTGCTGCAGCCCTCGAAATCGCTGTCGTTGCCGTCCACGTGTTTCTGGCCCAGGTGGCGGCCATAGGCGTTGGCCTGCAAGGACCAGCCGTCGGCCACGTCGACCTTGCCGTTCAGGGCCAGCATGCCGCTGTCGTTCTTGGTGGTCTGCGGCCAGGTGTAGACAGCGGTCTCATCCGCCTGGATCATCTCCAGCGGCGTGGGGCCGACCACGCCCAGGCTGGACCGGCCGGCGGAGGCGATCAGGTGCACCTCCCCCGCCTCGCCGCGCCAGCCGGCATCGGCATAGAAGCGTTCGACGTCCGAGGCCGATTCCTTGCGCCAGCCGTCGTCGCGCGACCCTTCCGCCGCCATGTACAGCGCGAAATGCCCGGATGGCGACTGATAGCCGAACTCCGCCTGGCCCTGCGCCCGGCCGTAGCTGCCGCCCAGCAGTTCGGCGCTGCCGCCCTGGAAGTTGAAGCCGTTCTTCATCTCCAGCGTCACCGCCCCGCCCAGGGCGTTCAGGCCGTAGGCCGGGTTGTTGGTGGCGAGCGTCATGCGGTTGATCGCCACCTCCGGCGCCAGGTCCCAGTTGACGGTGTCGCCGAAGGCCTCGTTCAGGCGGACGCCGTTCTGGTAGACGGCGATGCCCTGCGGCGTGCCCTGCAAGGGCGACACGGTGAAGCCGTGGTAGTGGATGTCCTGGAACAGGGCGTTGCCCTGGGTGTCGGACAGCGACAGGCCCGGCACGCGCTGGGCCATGGTATCCAGGATGGAAATGGAATGGGCCCGGGCGAAATCATCCGCCGACAGGGTGGTGGCCGTGCCCGGCAGCTTGTCCAGCGGCACGGTGGCGCCGGGCAGCGGCGTGATGCCGATGACGATCACCTCCCCCGGGTTGGTGACGATGCCGGGGGGGGCGGCCGTGTCAGGCGCCGGTGCCTGCTGCGCCCGTGCCGGGCCGCACAGGGCCAGGGCGGAAACGGTGGTGCAGAACAATGCCATCAGGCCGGTGGGGATGTTTTTCATTATATGGGGCTCTGGTGGGGATGCCTGACCGTACGGTATCGGCGGCGGCATTTTCCCTCCATAGGCCCCATTCCTGATTTTCCCGGGAAAAATTCCCGATATCGCGGTGGTTGTTGCGCGGAAGCGCGAAGCGACTGTTAGATAGGGGGTGGGAGGTGCCGCCCGAAACCTGCGGGCGGCGAAACATATTGACCGGAAGCGGGGAACCAACCTCATGTCGCTTCGGATACGCTTGGTCCTGTCCATCGCCCTGCTGCTGCTGGTCAGCCTGGCCACCGGCGGTGCCGCCGCCTGGCTGCGGGCGGAGCATTCCGTGCGCACGGAGATGGAGGCGGCATTGTCCGTGGGCCAGCACACCGTGGCCAGCGCCCTGTCCCACCTGGCCCAGCGCCCGGTCGGCGCCAACCCGGCGGAGGATGCCGACATGGTGGCCGCCCTGACGCGGCTGGTGGGCGCCTTCGACGGCGACCGCCACCTGCGGGTCAGCCTGCGCGGCGCCCGCGGGGGTGCCGTCGCCACCTCCACCGTCGCCGTCCCGGACCATCCGGCACCCGGCTGGTTCATCGCCTCGCTGGACGTGCCGCAGCTGAGCGCCGACGTGCCCCTGCCCGGCGTCAGCCGTGACGGCCTGTGGCTGCGCCTGGAAAGCGACCCGTCGGGCGAGGCGTCGGAGGTGTGGGGCGAACTGGGCGACGACTTCGCCATGCTGCTGCTGTTCAGCATGCTGGCCCTGCCCATGATCTACTGGACCCTGGGGCGGGCGTTGCGGTCGGTGGACCGCCTGTCCAAGGCCTTCGCCCAGGTCGGCATCAGTGGCGAGGCGCCGGAACCGGTGGCCGAGACCGGGCCGCCGGAACTGCGCCGCCTGGCGGTGGGTTTCAACGGCATGATCGCCCGCCTGGCGGCGGCGGAGGCGCGGAACCGCCGCCTGCATGACCAGTTGCTGACCATCCAGGAGGAGGAGCGGATCGAACTCGCCCGCGACCTGCATGATGAGGTCGGCCCCTACCTGTTCGCCATCAACGTGGACGTGGCGGCCCTGCAGGCGGCGGCGGAGCGGTCGGGCGACGCGCCGCTGATCGACCAGGCGCGCTCGGCACGCGAGGCGGTGGCCCATGTCCAGGGCCAGGTGAAGGCCATCCTGGGCCGCCTACGCCCCCTGGGCCTGGGGGAACTGGGCCTGGCGCCGGCGCTGGACAATTTGGCGGCTTTCTGGCGCTCACGCCGGCCGGACATCGCCATCACCGTGGACGTGGATCCGGGGATCGGCCTGGGTGAGGCCGGCGACACCGCCATCTACCGCGTGGTGCAGGAAAGCCTGAGCAACGCGGTCCGCCACGGCCAACCGGCCACGGTCACCGTGACCGTGGCGGCCGATGCCGGCGATGTTCGGGTGGAGGTGGCGGACGACGGCGCCGGCTTCCCGCCGGGCCAGCCGGATGCGGGACGGGGGCGCGCCAATGGCGGCTACGGCTTGCGCGGCATGGCGGAACGGGTGTCGGCCCAGGGGGGGACCCTGTGGCTGGGCAACCTGCCCGGTGGTGGTGCCGCCGTCCGCGCCCTGTTGCCCGGGCCGGCATCCCATTCCGTAATTCCGCAAGAGGCGGCATGAAACCCATGAAACTGCTGCTTGTCGATGATCACGCCATCGTGCGGGCCGGCCTGCGCCGCCTGTTGGCCCCCCTGCCCGAAATCACCATCGCGGAGGCGGCGACCGGCCGCGACGCCCTGGTCCGCTATCGCGAAGGCCGGCCGGACATCGTGCTGCTGGACCTGAACCTGCCGGGGGTGGGTGGCCTGGAACTGCTGCAACGCCTGTTGATCGAGGATCCGACGGCCTGCGTCCTGGTGTTCAGCATGCATGCGGAGGCGCTGTACGCCTCGCGCGCCATGGCGGCCGGCGCCAAGGGGTACATGAGCAAGAACGCCGCGCCGGACGAGTTGCTGACCGCCATCCGCCGCCTGGCCGAGGGCGGACGGTATGTGGAGAACGACATCGCCCAGGAACTGGCCGTGCACGGCGTGCCGTCCGGCCCCCTGACCCAGCGCCTGACGGAACGCGACCTGGAGATCCTGCGCCTGCTGGGCGAAGGGCGGGCGCTGGCCGAAATCGCCGACGAACTGGGCGCCAGCTACAAGACCATTGCGAACACCTGCACGCAGATAAAGGCAAAACTGGGGGTGGCCCGCACCGCCGACCTGATCCGCCTGTCCATCGAGATGGGGGTCAGTTGACCCCATGGGCGGCAGCACCCCGCCGCGTTAGACTTCCCCCTCTTTCAAAGGACGGGGGGCGACATGCTGCAGCGGGGACAAGTGCTGATCCTGGTTGGCCTGGGCGTGATCTTCTGGGCGGCAGCACTGCTGTTCCTGCGCGCCCTGCCCCTGGCCCTGACGGACCCGGTGTGGAACCCCGTCAATTTCGCGACGACCGTCTCTGTCGCTTGGACCAGCGTCTATCTGATCCGCCGACTGGCCGGCTTGGCGCCGGAGCAGGTGATGGCCGGTGTGGGCATTGTCGGGGCGGTCGCCATGACGGTGGACGGCGCCGTGCTGAACTGGCTGCCCGCCACCTATGGGCCGGATGAGACGGTGGTGCGCCTGGCCGCCGCCTGGCTGCTGTGGGGCTACGGCCTCAGCCTGGGTATCGCCCTGCTGATGGCGCATGGGAAAAAGGGCGCCGCCGAGGGCTGACGGCGCTCGCCCGGTCGTTCACACCGTCTTGATGGCTCGGGAAGCGCGGAACGACGCACGCTCTGTTCTTCGTTCGTCAAAACGCTTGCATACTTCAACTTGTCCCACCGATATTGCTGCAGGATAAAGATAGTCTACATGATCTTGCGATCCATCCTCGTCTTCGCAAACGAAACGAATCACAAGAGACTGTTATTATTAATCCTATTTATTGGCCAGCCTCATAGGCTTCTTATGCTTGCAGAAGGTCCAGGTTATGGGTTACGTGCGCATCTCGACAGATGGTTTAAGTCAAGAGAAGGCTAAAGAGTATTGGGCTGACAATATCGCTGACGCTTGTCAAAACATGCAATGCAAGTTTGACAAAGAAGAAATATTTGACGGAAGTGTTGAATATACAAAATTCGGATTCGGAAAGATAACGCATTTCTGGATACGTGGCGCTCGTGGCGCAATTCGATCTACGCACCACATATCAAGGGAAAAAACAGAACATTTTAGTATATCTTTTCTTAAAGATGGCATTGCCGACATGCATAGCCGCGATAAAAGCATTAATCTAAACAAAGGTCGCATTCATTTTGGCGGAAGTGTTTATCCTTTTGACCTAAATACGGGAAATGAATTGGAAATTTCAATAATATTATTCGATATGAATTACATCAGGCAATATATTTCACATCCAGAGGATTTATTCTTAAGAGAACTTGAGGTTTCATCCGGTTGGGGGCACGCATTATCTTCCATGATGCAGGAGATAACGCCAAGAACCGTTAATCACCTCGCGCTTCCTCCAAACGCCGTTGCTGAACACCTCGCGGGGCTGCTGGCATTATCGACGGGACCAACTGAGGATCATCTCTCCAGTAGCCGGCGCTCCTTGCTGAACAGACTTCGCATGGATATGCGTGATCGCCTTTTTGATTCATCGATGGCTCCCAATCGTTTTGCCGCCGAACATGGTATTTCGGTTCGAACCCTCCATGCTACGTTCGCGGCTTCCGGTAGCAGTTTCATGAAGGATTTGCTCAGGATGCGCCTGGACAGGGCGTGCACGCTTTTGCAGGATCAAAGGTTCACCGGCAGGACAATTGCCGAAATTGCCGGCCTTGTCGGTTTTGTGAATGCGGATCACTTTTCGTCCCGGTTTCACAAAGCGTTTGGCGTGTCACCGACAGTGTGGCGCTTGCGCGTTCTTAATAAATGATTTCGCGGCTTTGTTTGGCTCCATGCGAACCTGGCGCGGGGCCAGCGACACCATTCTAAGTTTTGTGTCGCTGGCGTTGGGGAGACACCAAGGATCATCCCGCCCGAACTTCATTAAGGAAACGCCCGACCTGTTCGGAAAGAGTTTCCGAATTCCGGGCAAGTTCGCTGGACGCCGCCAGGACCTGTTCGGACGATGCCGCCGCCTCTTCCGTGGCATGTGAGATGTCGGTGATGTTGGTGGTCACATCCTGCGTGCCCCGCGCGGCTTCCTGAACGTTGCGGGCAATCTCACTCGTGGCCGCCCCCTGTTCCTCCACAGCGGAGGAAATGCCGGTGGAGATGCGCTTGATTTGCTCAATGATGGCGGCGATGCCCTGGATGGCCATGACAGTGGTCAGGGTTTCTTCCTGAACCGAGGTGATCTGCTGGCTGATGTCGGCCGTCGCCTTGGCGGTCTGGGTGGCGAGGCTTTTGACCTCGTTGGCGACAACGGCGAAGCCCTTGCCCGCTTCCCCGGCGCGGGCCGCCTCGATGGTGGCGTTGAGGGCCAGCAGGTTGGTCTGCGAGGCGATGTCGTTGATCAACGTGATCACCGCGCCGATGCGGTCGGTGGCGCCGGACAGGTTCTTGACCAAGCCGTTGGTGCGCCCGGCTTCTTCCGAGGCCGTGTTGGAGATGCGGGCGGCCTCGGTCATTTGGCGGGCGATTTCGGTGATGGAGGAAGACAACTCCTCCGTGGCCGCGGCCACCGTCTGGACGTTGACGGTGGCTTGCTGCGCGCCGGCGGCGACGGTGGCGGCTTGCCGTGCCGACTGATTGGCTCCGGTATTGATGTTCCGGGCCGTCACCTGCAGTTCGGTGGACTGGGCCCTGACGCTGTTGACCAGGCCCATGACGGCGGTCTCGAATGAATCGGCCATCTTCAGCATGGCCTGCTTGCGTTCGGCCAGGGCGCGCTGTTCCGCCTTTTCCTGTTCGTTACGGAGACGGTTGTTCTCGATGGCATTGGTCTTGAACACCGCGACGGTGCGGGTTATCGCGCCGATTTCGTCCGAACGGCGCGCATCGGGAACATCCGCGTTCAAGTCGTTGTTGGCCAACCGCTGCATGATGGTGATCAAGCGCGACAGAGGGCCGACGATCGTGGACCGGGAAATCCACATGCCGAAAACGAGCGCCGAAACAAGACCGATGACCGCGACAACCAGAGACGTGACAATGGTCTTATCGGTTTTATCGGTTAAATCATCCGATTCCTTGCTTGCCGAATTTATGATATCGTCTGATAAATTCTTGAGATCATCTGCAATGGAAATGATCTTCGGTTCACATTGGCCCTTGAGTGCCACTCCGGCCTTTAGGCTAAGGTCAGCATCGATTGTTGACGCAGCCTGTTTGATTAATGATTCACATTCGGCGAAGGCCGACTTCGTGGCCACTTCAATGTGGTTGGCATGAGACGAAAATTCCGGAACAAGTGATTCTATTTCTTTCATGTTACTAGAATAGTCTTGTTGAGATTTCCTGATTTCGTCCAGCAGGCGGGAATTGCCTTCTTGAGTTGTTTCCAAAGCCAAGCTGTAAGCGGTTGAAATATATATACGAATTTCCTTTCTCGCTTCGACGGCGGAAATTGATGCCTTTTCTTCGTGGTCGAGAAGATTGGAATATCTATTATCGATGTTTTTCATCGATATGCTAGAATACACGGCGCCAATAAGAACGACGACACCAAGAGAAATGATAATCATGTTGATCTTTTGAGCAATGCGTAGATTGTCAAGAAACATCAAAATTCCCTTTGTTAACTCTGGCTCAGAGGCTGTCATTGAACTTTATTGGGCCTCTGAAAAATGTTGGCCCTACCATCTTTCTCAGCCGAGAGGATGACTTGCTCTCCCGCCGGGCAATGGACTTGGATGAGGGGTGGTTTTGGTCGTGCGGAACATCAACTTCCCAGCAGGCTGTGTCTGCGAGCGCCCCCGCAAAACAGCCTCCTGACCCACAGTCGGGGAGTTGGAAAACCACACCATACACGGCTCCTGTGACCTTTAGCGTGGAGGGGCCTGGACATACGCCACAGGCTCCCCGACCAAAGAATCGAGGATATCGGTGCCCTCACGGCGGGCGCCGAGCCGATATGATGAGGGGTTTCCACACCCCAGGGTGCGCGTCACACCCCGCTGGAAATACTAGGGGCCGCCCAGCCAAAAGGCATATGCATTCGCAGGGTGCGCACGGGGGGACAGTATTTCATGCACTGATGGAAAGTCTTGTTTCGGGGAAGTGCCCCAGTCGCCGAACTGGACATGGCCGGCATCAGGCGCATCAACGAAAGCCTGGAATTTGGAGCGGCGCAGATGGCGATGGCCCGGGCGGTTGGCGCAAGGGACAACGGCCCGGGCCATCGCGCGTGGCCGAAAGTTGTGCGGTCACTTGATTGACGGAAGGGGCGCCGCCGAGGGCTGGCGGCGCCCCTTCCCTTTACGCCGCCTTGATGGTGGCGACGAAGGTGCTGACCACGGCGCGCAGGGTATCGGCCTCGCGGCCCAGCACGTCGGAGGAGCTGAGCACGCTGCGCGCGGCGTTGCCGGTCTCATCCGCCGCGGTGCGCACGCCGTCGATGTTGGACGACACCTCGCGCGTGCCGACCGAGGCCTGCTGGACGTTGCGGGCGATCTCTTGCGTCGCCGCCCCCTGTTCCTCCACCGCCGAGGCCACGCCGGTGGTGATCTGGCTCATGGTGGCGATGATGCCGGTGATGCCGTCGATGGCGGCCACGGCGCGGGACGTCTCTTCCTGGATGGCGGCCACCTGGGCCTGGATCTCCTCCGTCGCCTTGGCGGTCTGCCCGGCCAGGGCCTTGACCTCGCTGGCCACCACGGCGAAGCCCTTGCCGGCCTCACCCGCCCGTGCCGCCTCGATGGTGGCGTTCAGCGCCAGCAGGTTGGTCTGGCTGGCGATGTCGGTGATCAGTTTCACCACGTCGCCGATGCGCTGGGCGGCTGTCACCAGCCCGTCGATGGACTGCTTGGTGCTGGACGCCTCACGCACCGCCGCATCCGAGGTCCGCGTCGCGTTGGCCATCTGCTGCGCGATCTCGGCGATGGACTGGTGCAGTTCCTCGGCCGCGGCGGCCACGGTCTGGACGTTGCCGGAGGTCTCGTCCGCCGCCCCCGCCACGGTGTTGGACAGGGCGATGGTGTCGCCGGCCGACAGGGTCAGGCTGTCGGCGGCACCGCGCAGCGACCTTTCCGCACCGGAGAATGTGTTCACCACCTGGTCGATGGAGGTGGCGAAATCCCGTGTCGCCGCCTCCAGCCGCAGGCCCCGCTGTTCCTTGGCCGCGTCGTCCGCCCGCTGGCGTTCGGCCAGCAGGTCGGCCTGCTTGGCGTTGCTGCGCAGGGTGGCGATGGCGCCGGCCATCTCCCCGATCTCGTCATGGCGTTCCGTCAGGGGGACGGCCAGATCGTGGTCGCCGTCGGCGATCTTCATCACCACGCCGGTCAGCACCGACAGCGGCCGGGTCACCCGGCGTCCCACCAGCCAGACGATGCCGGCCAGCACGCCGCCGGCGACGACCAGCAGCGCCAGCACCAGCGCCAGGGTGGTGCGGGCGGCCGCATGCTGGGCGTCCGCCAGGGTGATCGCCTGGGCGATGGCGGCGTCACGGATGCCCAGGATGCTTTCCAGCTGCGGCACGCTGCCCTTGCGGTATTCCTTGGCGTCAAAGGCATAGGGCGTGCCGGCGGCGCTGGCCTCCAGGATCTGGGTGCGGCGGACGCTGAAGGCGGCCTTGTAGGCCTGGCGGGTGTTCTCCGCCGCCTTGGTCAGGCTGTCCGGCGTGCCGGCCAGGGCCAGCTGGCCGTCCAGGCGTCCTTCCAGATCGTCCAAATGGCCCTGGATGATTTGGATGTTCTGCAGGGCCTGCGGCGTCAGCGGCTTGGCCGTACCCACCGCCTGCAACAGCAAGGTGGACTGGCGGCCGGCATAGTCGCGGTAGGACCAGGCGAGGCCGGCGACGTTGGCATAGTGCCCGGCCTCCGGCGCGCGTTGCAGCAGCGACCGGATGGTGGCGTTCAGGGCGCCGTTCAGGTCGGCCATGACGCTGAACATGCCGCTGACGTAAGTGTCGGTTTCCTTGGCGTCGCGCTGGGCCACCGGCCGGGCCAGCAGGCTGTCGGCGGTGCCGCGCAGGGTGGACAGCCGGCTGTCCAGGGTGGCTACCAGCGCCGTCAACGACGCCTTGGTGTCGAAATCCTCATTGGCGATCAGGGTCACCAGGGCCTTGCGCACCTCATCCGCCTTGGCGCGCTGCTGGCGCACCGGTTCCACCAGGGCGGCATCGTCGCTGGACAGGGCCAGCATGGTGGGGCCGCGCTCCACCGCCAGGTTCTCCGTCATGCGGGTCAGGGCGGCCATCACCCGGGCCAGGCCCTGGGCGTCGGCGGCGGCCGATGCCGACCGCCACTGGTCCACCGCCACGATGGCGCCCAGCACCAGCATCAGGGCGGCGACACCGCCCAGGCAAGTTGCGATCAAGGTACGAATGGTCATTATGCTAGCGCCCCCGCTAAAATCCCCCGGTGGCGTCACCCATGATGGCGCGCCGTCCGGTTGCTTCCATCCCCCAAGATGGAAGAGAGGCGCTGAATAAACCGTTAAATGTGAACCGCATGATAACGCACCCGCTTAGGTGATGCCGGGTATGAAGATGCGGTCCGTATCATGCTGAACCGCCTTGCCTTTCTGGCCCTACGCACGATTTAACAGGGGAAGGCGGCGCCGGACGCCGTGGAAAGAAACCATGAGGAGACGCCCCCATGCCGACGATCGACCGCCGTTCCCTGCTGGGGGCCTCCGGCCTCGCCGTCGCCTCTCTGGCCGCCCCCGCCGCCATGGGACAGACCGCACCGGCGCCCGGCCCGGACAAAGGCAAGGACGGCGCGCCGCCGCCCAAGGTGACGGAGATCCTGGCGCGTTACATCGTCGATGCCAGGTTCGAGGACCTGTCGGCCAATGTGCGGCGCGAGGGGGCCCGCACCCTGCTGAACTGGGTGGGGGTGGCCATCGGCGGATCGCGCCATGAGACGGTGGAGATCGCGGTGTCGGCCCTGGCACCCTTCTCCGGCCCGGCGCAGGCCTCATTGTTCGGCCGCAAGGAACGGTTCGACATCATGAACGCCGCCTTCCTCAACGGCGTCTCCAGCCACATCTTCGACTATGACGACACCCACCTGAAGACCATCATCCACCCGGCGGGCCCCGTCGCTTCCGCCATCCTGGCCTATGCCGAGATGCACCCGGTGAATGGGCGTGATTTCCTGAACGCCCTGGTGCTGGGCGTGGAAACCGAATGCCGTATCGGCAACGCCGTCTACCCCAACCATTACGACGCTGGCTGGCACATCACCGGCACCGCCGGCGTCTTCGGCGCGGCGGCGGCGGTGTCCAAGCTGATGGGCCTGGATGTGCAAAAGACGGTGTGGGCGCTGGGCCTGGCGGCATCCCAGCCCGTGGGCTTCCGCGAAAGCTTCGGGTCCATGAACAAAAGCTTCAACCCCGGCCGGGCGGCGTCCAACGGCCTGTTCGCCGCCATCCTGGCGCAGAAAGGCTACACCAGTTCCGACGCCATGATCGAGGCCAAGCGCGGCTGGGCTAATACCATCTCCACCAAGCAGGATTATGCCGAGATCCTGGACGGCCTGGGCCAGCGCTATGAGGCGGCGTTGAACACCTACAAGCCCTTCGCCTGTGGCATTGTCATGCACCCCGCCATCGACGCCGCCATCCAGCTGCGGAACGAGAACAAGCTGACGCCCGACCAGATCGACCATATCGACATGCAGGTGCACCCGCTGGTGCTGGAACTGACCGGCAAGACCGCCCCTAACACCGGGCTGGAGGGCAAGTTCAGCATCTATCACGCCGTGGCGGTGGCCGTCGTCCAGGGGGCGGGCGGCGAAAAGCAGTTCTCCGACCCGGCGGTGCGCGACCCGGCGGTGGTGGCGTTGCGCGCCAAGGTGAAGCCCGTGGTCACCCCCGGCATCAGGCCGGAACAGGTGGATATGACCATCGCGCTGAAGGACGGCCGCACCCTGCACCGCCATATCGACCACGCCATCGGCAGCCTGGAAAAACCCATGAGTGATGACGATTTGGCGCGCAAGTTCACCGACCTGGCCGACGGCATCCTGCCGGCCGACCGCATCCGCCATGTGATGGAACTGTGCCGCACGGTGGAGAGCCTGCCCGACGCGGCGGCGATCACACGGGCCGGTGCGCTGGCCTGATGACCATCGACGACCTGGAAGACCTGCTGAGTACGCAGACCGTGCGGGCGCGGCACTTCACCGATATGGACTGGCGCGACCAGGACGGAGCGGAATGCCTGTTCGAAGAGTGCGTCTTCGACGGCGTGCGCTTCACGGGGTGCGACTTCACCGCCAGCCGGTTCCGCAACTGCCGCTTCATCCGCTGCCGCCTGTCACATGCCAAGCTGCGCGACGCGGTGTTCGAGGGCTGTGCCTTCGTGGCCGAGGATGACCGGACGGCGGGGTGCACCATCGCCTTCAGCGACCTGCGCGCCGTCCGGTTCGACCGGTGCGACCTGTCGTTCTGCACCCTGGACCGGTGCGACCTGTTCGAGGTGGAGGCCCAGGGCTGCACCTTCATGGGCGCCCGCTTCCACCTGGTGGAAATCCGCCACGCCCTCAGCCGCAAGCAGACCCTGTCCCGCGCCACCTTCCGCGACTGCAACCTGGAACTGGCCGACCTGTCGCGGCTGTCTTTGGTCGAGGTGGCGATCACCGGATGCCGCCTGCGCGAGACCGACCTGCACGGTGCCGACCTGACGAACGCGACCTTGCGGGACAGCGACCTGTTCCAGGCCATCCTGACGGGGGCCAGGCTGGACGGCGCCGACCTGCGCGGGGCGGAGATCAGCGGCCTGGACCTGCGATTGCTGGCGGGCTTCAACGGTCTGAAGATCGCGCCCGACCAGCAGCATGTCCTGCTTCAGGCCACGGGCATCGACGTCAGCGACTGAAAGATCAGCCCAGGAAGTCCAGCAGCGCCTGGTTGAAGGCGTCGGCCTGTGCCACGTTGGTCAGGTGGGCGGCGTCCAGCATCACCACGCGGTTGTCGGGGATGCCGGCCGCCAGTTCCTGGATCTTGGCCGGCGGGGTGGCCGGGTCGGCGGTGCCGCCGATCAGCAGCGTGCGGCACGGTGATGCCCGACAGGTGCGGGCGCTGGTCCATGTCGCGGACGACGGCGCAGCAACCGACATAGCCCTGCGGCTTGGTCGCCAGCAGCAGCCGGCGGATGCCGTCGATGGTGTCCGGATGCCCCGCGATGAAGTCCGGGGTGAACCAGCGCTCGATCACGCCGTCCGTCACCGCCGCCATGCCGCCGGCCGACACCAGATCCATGCGCACCTGCCAGCCGTCCGGCGGCCCCATGTAGGCGGCGGTGTTGGCCAGCACCAGGCGTTCCAGCCGCGGGCCGGCATTGGCGCCCAGCCACTGCCCCACCATGCCGCCCAGCGACAGCCCACAGAAATGGGCGCGGTAGATGTCCAGTTCGTCCAGCAGGGTCAGCACGTCCTGACCCAGCCGTTCCAGGCTGTAGGCCCCCGCCGGCGCGTCGGAGGCGCCGTGGCCACGGCTGTCATAGCGGATGACCCGGTAGCGCTGGCTCAGCCTCGCCATCTGCGGTTCCCAAAGGGGGATGGCGGTGCCCAGGGAGTTGGAAAGGACCAGGGGCTGGGCATCGGCCGGACCATCGACCCGGTAGTTGAGGTGACAGCCATCATCCAATGCTATCAATGGCATATTCAACCTTCCTATGGCTTGACGGCACCGATGGGGCGATCAGGTTTTGCCGGACGTCGACCGATTACATGGTTGTTTACCCCATGGTTGCGCCTATGGACAGCCTGCGTCGCGGCACCAGGACGCGGCATCCATTCAACCATTTTGGGATGAATTAATTATAAATTATTGATATTAAACCATATTATCACACAAGGCGCCCTGACTTGAGTGGCGTTGACCCGGAGTTGCCGCAGAATGTTTTACAGATAGCCTTGCCGTTTTCCCGGCACGCGTATTCCATGCTGCTTTCATGGTTGTAATTTTGCCGCCTGATTGCGGCGATCGCTGAATTCGGTGGCGGGCGGATGTATAAGTTACGTGTTCTAGTCAATTGGATTATCAGGCAGTTCTCCTATCGAAGCCGCCGCCTGATAGCGCTTGTCGCCGACTATGCCGAATTGCTGCTTTTCCCGCCCCCCGCCGTGCCCCAAGGCGGCAACATCCGGCGGCGATGGTCGGGCGGGGTCGCCCTGGACGGTGCGGCGCGGGTGGCCGTCTTCATGCACTTCGCCCGTGACGACACCGTGGCGCCCTATGTCCGCTACTATGTGCGCAAGCTGCGTGAGGCTGGCTTCGCGGTGGTGTTCGCCAGCAACACGCCGGATCTCAGCGATGAGACCATCGCGCCGCTGTTGCCCGATGTCGCCCTGGCGTTCACGCGTGAGAATGTGGGCTGGGATTTCGCCGCCTATCGCGACGCCATCGCGTTGATCCCCGATGTGCCATCGCGGGAAATGCTTTTGATCACCAACGACAGCGTGTTCGGCCCCCTCTACGATCTGCCGCCCCTGATCGCCAAGGCGGACCCGCGCGAGGCCGATGTCTGGGGCAGTACCGACAGCTGGGAACGGCATTACCACCTGCAGAGCTTCTTTCTGCTGTTTCATCAGAAGGCGCTGCGGAACAAGGCGTTTCAGGAGTTCTGGAGGGGTGTCCGTCATTTCCGGCGCAAGCACTGGATCATCGAGAAATACGAGATCGGCCTGACCCGCACGTTGCAAAGCCATGGCCTGCGCTGCAAGGCCCTGTTCCCCTATGACAGCGTCACCGCCGCCTTCATGCGTGGTGCGGGCCTGCCACCGGCCAAGGCGGAGATCGGCGGCGACCGCGCGGAGCGTGAACTGGATAATTACATCAGGATGCTGGCCCGGCGTATCCGTGAAGCCACCCCTATTAATCAAACGCATTTCTTCTGGTATGAATTGACGGTCTCCATGGGGTTTCCTTTCATCAAGCGCGAACTATTGCAGAAAAACCCGGCCAAAATACCGAACATCGCCGGCTGGGAGCGGGTGATATCCTCAGTCTCCACTTACGATCCTGCGTTGATCCATGAGCATCTTGCCAACCAATAGAGGTTTCCTGCACTTTGGCAGCTAAGGCGTGCTCCTCCCTCAAGGGAGTTATTTCTTTGTGGCAGTGCGCTTTTCTTTCTTATCCGCTAGCGAATGACCTATAGTGATAGTTTGGGGTAGGGGGCTAATTGGTTCATGTCGAATATATTCTCAGGGCTTATCCGCAAGGTGTCGCGTTTCTCGCTGGCGGCTATCGACCTAACGGATCTCGCCATCGCACAGGCTCGCCCCCTGCTCGGGGCCCGTGCGCCGGTCAAGGAACGCCTATTGGGCGACCGCCCCTTGGAAGGGGCGCGCAAGGTCGCGGTTTTTAACCATTTCGACTCGCGTGGCGTGGTTCACGATTACGTCGTCTATTTCGTCAAGCACCTCGCCGATGCGGGTTATGCGGTCATCTTCGCCAGCAACTGTCCCAAGCTATCGGAAGAACAGACGGCCAAGGTGAGGCCATATGTCTCCCGGGTCTTGAAGCGCCGCAATCTCGGGTGGGATTTTGGCGCGTTCAAGGATGCCATTGACGTCATCCCGGATCCCGCTGCATTGGAGCACCTGCTGATTACCAATGACAGCATCTATGGCCCCTTGCAGGATTTGAGTGAGGTCATCAGCAAGGCTGATCCGGAGGTCGCCAGCATATGGGGCCTTACGGACAATTGGGACCAGCAGTTCCACCTGCAAAGTTACTTCCTGATCTTTCACCAGGCCGCACTTCAGCATCCGAGCTTCGGCAGGTTCTGGCAGAAAGTTCGTTATTACCGGCGGAAACGTTGGGTCATCCGCGATTATGAGATCGGATTGACCCGCTATTTCCTGCGCGCAGGCTTGCATTGCCGGGCTTTGCTGCCTTACCGCAGCTTAATTGCGGAATTGGCGCAGCCCCTGGAGGTTGTCGTTCCGGAACGGGATAAGAGTCCCGTTGCAGGTTATCTGCGGTTGGTGAAAAGCTCCTTGCATAATGGGACGCCCCTGAACCAAACGCATTATTTCTGGGATTACTTGATCACCACCAAGCTTTGCCCTTTCATCAAGCGGGATCTGCTTCAGCGCAATCCGGTGGGCGTACCTTACGTCCAGCGGTGGGAAGAGGTGGTTCGTTCCGCGTCAACCTATGACACCAGCATGATTGTCCATCATCTGCAGTTGTCCATGCGCAATCGCGTCCATTGAGGCCGCGTTGTCACGGTACGGGCCTCCGATAACGAACGAGGCGATAACCATCCGGGTCGAAGGTCCGGAGGATGCGGCGCTTATCACCGATGTGATCAAGCGCGCCTATCAGGACGTGCCCTACAGCGACCAGCGGGAATATCTGATGGTCTCGCGGTTGCGGGGCGGGCGTGGTTATATCCGTGAATTGTCTTTGCTGGCGGAGGTCAATGGACAGGCCGTGGGCCATGTCCTGCTGACGGCAGTAATCATTCGTGGCCCACGGTCGACGGCGGCGTCCCTGGCGCTTGCCCCGCTTTCCGTGGTGCCGGAATTCCAGCGGCAAGGTGTGGGCCGCCGATTGGTGGCGGAGGCCCACCGACGGGCCCGGGGCCTGGGTTTCGGCTCCGTCATCGTGATCGGACCGTCGGCCTATTATCCGCGCTTCGGATATGAGCCGCTGGACCGCTATCCCATCACCCTTCCCTTCGCGGTGCCGGAACGCAACCGCATGATCGCGGCCCTGACGCCGGATGGTCTGGCCGGCGTCAGCGGGATGGTCGAGTATGCGCCGGAATGGATGGCGGGCCCCGGCCAGAACGGGGCGTGACGGTCAGCGTACCGTGCCATGAAAGGCGCGTGCCTCAAGGATATCAATGACGTCCGGCGCCCTGGGATCCCCTGCCTTGGCTCCGCGCCGCACCCAGTCCAGCGCCGTTTCCAAGGCGTCGAAACCGTCATTGTCGGCGATCAGCTGCCCCAGCGTGGTCATGGCTTCGCCGCTGCCGGCGGCCACCGCCCGATCCAGCCAGGCGCGGGCCTCCTCCACCTGTCCGGTTCCCAGCAGCAGGCGCGCCAGATTGACCTGGCCGGGCACGTGGCCCTGGGCCGCGGCCCGCCGGGTCCACTGGATGGCGGCGGCGGGGTCATGTGCCAGCCCGCTACCCGTGGCATGGGCGCGCCCCACGCGGAACTGGCCGGACGCGCTGCCCAGTTCGGCCGCCCGGCTGTAAAGGACCATGGCCCGGGCTTCATCCTTTTCCATGCCATGGCCATGGAAATGCAGGACGCCGAGATTGTAGAGGGCATCCGCGTGGCCGGCATCGCCGGCCAGATGGAAGTAATGGGCGGCCCGGACATAGTCCTGGTCCGTCCCTTCCCCCGCCAGGAAGCATATTCCCAGTTGAAACTGGGCGGTGACGAAGCCGGCATCGGCCGCCTTCGTGAACCAGCGCACCGCCTCGAACGTATCCTGGGGTACGCCTTTGCCGGCGATGTAGACCAGGCCCAGCGCCATTTGCGCGCCGGCGTGCCCCCGGTCGGCGGCCCCCTGGTACCACTGCGCCGCCTCGACGGCGCTGGGTGTCCGCGCCTGCAAACCGGCGTGCAGATCGCCCAGCAAGGCCATGGACTCCACGTCGCCACGCAACGCCGCGCGACGCAGCCAGGTTTCGGCGGCGGCCGGATCGAACTCGACGTTCTGCCCGCGCATGTACATGACGCCCAGTGCCCGCTGGGCCGCGACGACCTGCGCCTCCCCGGCCTTGGTCAGGGCCTCGACGCCGCGCACGGGATCAGGATCCGTGCCCTGGCCGGTCAGATGGGCCAAGCCTAGGTAATACCAGGCCGTGGGATTGCCTTCGTCCGCCGCTTCGGCATGGAGCCGCAGGGCCTCCGCCGGATTCGGTTCCCCCAGGTCGCCATTGGCCAGCAGCAGCGCCAGTCCCACCTTCGCCGCGTGGCTGCCGGCTTGCGCGGCCCGGCGGTACCACTCGGCGGCGGCCCGGGCGTCCTGGAAGTCCGTTCCCTGTCGCAGCAGCACCCAGCCTAACAGCACCTGGGCCTCGACGTGCCCCTGCGCCGCCGCCTTCTGCGCCCACTGGTGCGCCCAGGCCAGGTTCTGGGGAATATGGAAGCCGGACTTTTCGTCACCCGCCGTCGGGGCCCGTCCGGCCCCGGTCGAATAAAGGGCGGCCAAACGGGCCTGCGCTATGGCATCGCCGGCTTCGGCGGCGGCGATGTTCCATCGCATGGCCGCCGTGGGGTCGGGCAGCACTCCGCGGCCCTGCTCAAAAATTTCGGCCAAATCCCGCATGGCCTCGACCGAACCGGCCCGTGCCGCGGCCAGCAACGCCCGGGCAGCCTCGACAAGGCTGCCCCGGGCCTGCAAGCGTCGGGCGAGGGCCAGGTAACGGACGGCGGCACCGCGGCCCGCCGTCCAACTCATGGCATGGTCGATCAAGGTCAACAGGCTGGACATGGTCCCTGCCCAACGGGAAGCGTGAGGATCAAGGCTCGCGCATGCCTTCGGAGGCCTGCCGCAGTACCGTTCCCATCAGATACATGAAGATGGTGCGGCGGCCGACCACGATATCGGCATCCAGCGGCATACCCGGCACCAGATGGACATCACCCTGGACATTCTGCAGCTTGGTCTCGGTCAGTTCCACCCGCCCCTTGAAGTAACGGCGCTGTGTCGGCTGGCCGTTGTCCTGCTTGGTGAAGCTGTCATCGGTGACGGTGCGCAGGATGCCCTTGGCCGTCCCATGCTCGACGTAGCGATAGGCCTCCAGCTTGATTTCGACCTTGTCGCCCAGCTTGATATGCCCCTGGTCGGCGCCATCGATGTCCAGTTCCGCCTCCAGCGGGGCGTTGGCCGGCACCAGGGTGACCAGTGTGTCGCCCGTCTTGGCGACCGAGCCCACGGAAATATCCGCCACGCTCAGGATCGAGCCGTCGTCCATGGCCCGCAATTCCACCAGGTCGTTCCGGCGGTCGGCTTTCGACAGGTCGTCCTTGGCCTTTTGCAGATCGGAACGCTTGTCGGTCAGGTCGTTGCCCAGGTCGATCTGCCATTGATGGACATAGGAATCCCGTTCGGACCGCAAGGCTTCCAGGTCGTGGGAAGCGGAACTGGCCTGCTGCTCGGCGCTGGCCAGGTTACGCATCATCTCGGTCCGGTTGTCCTGGGCCAGCAAGGTGTTCAGGCGGCTGCCGTATTCCTTCTTCTCCAGCTTGGAGCGCATGTCCTCGATTTCCGTGGTCACCGCCACGCGGGACTTGAAGTACTCGGCATCCCGCTGGCTGCGCACCATGGTGATGCGGGCGGATTCGATCTTCTGGTCATAATTGGAGATGCTGGCCTTGTATTCCGCCTGCCGGGACCGCCAGACCGACAGCTGCAACTGTTCCTGCGTGCTGGCATTGGCGCCCGGATCATAGAGCACGCCCTTCTGTTCCGCCTCCATCCGCGCGACCTGGGCGGTCAGCGACTGCGCCTGCTCGCGCGTTTGCGACACGTCCGCCGAAGCGAAGGTGGGATCCAGCGTCACCAGCAGGTCGCCCTTGTGAACCTCCTGCCCGGGAAGCACGTTGATGGAACGCACGACCGAGGTGTCGAACGCCTGCACCACCAGGCTGGGGGTGCGCGACACGACGCGGCCGGGAGCGGTCACGACCTCATCCAGCTTGACGACCGAGATCAGGAACAAGCCCACGGCCACCATGGCCGTCATGGTGTACAGGGTTGCCCGCACCGGCTTGGGATAAGGGGCGCCCACCACCGCGGCGATCTCCGACTGGAAGTCGTTGATCGCCTGGGCGACGACAGCGTCAGTCCCGTTTTTCGGGACCAGAGAGCGCGCGCTCATTGGCAACTCCGGAAGATTGATGACGGTTCTGCTGGAACCAGAGGTGACGGTAAATATCGCAGCGCTGAAGCAACTCTTCATGCGTGCCGACATCGTAGACCCGGCCGCGTTCCATCACCACGATGACATCGCAGTTCACCAGCGACGTCAGGCGGTGGGAAATGACCACCATGGTGCGTCCGTCGGAAATGCGCGACAGGTTGGCGTTGATGATCGCCTCGCTGTCCGGATCCAGGGCGCTGGTGGCCTCATCCAGGATCAGCATGGGCGGGTTGACCAGCAGCGCGCGGGCGATGGCGATGCGCTGGCGCTGGCCACCCGAGATGTTGGTCGACCCTTCCGCCAGATAGGTGTCGTAACCGCGGGGCAGGCGTTCGATGAACTCCTCGGCGCCGGCCATGCGGGCGGCCTCGATGATCTCCTCGAACGAGGCGTCGGCGCGGGCGGCGGCGATGTTCTCGCGCACGCTGCCGCTGAACAGGAAATTGTCCTGCAGCACCACGCCCAGGTTGGCACGCAGATGGGCCAGATCCATCTGGCGCATGTCGACGCCATCGATCTTGATCAGGCCTTCATAGTCCTGGTGCAGGCCCTGCAGCAACCGGGTCAGGGTGGTCTTGCCCGATCCGCTGCGCCCCATCACGCCCACGACGCTGCCGCGGGGAATGTCGACCGTGACCCGGTCCAGGGCCTTGGTCTGGCTGCCGGGATAGCGGAAGCTGACATCCTCGAAACTCAGGTGCCCGTGGAAACGGGGACGCAGCCCGTGGTCGGCCCGCAGTTCCTCAGGCGGGATGTTGACCATGGACGCGACCTGGACGACGGCACCCCGCACTTCCTGGATTTGCTGCAGCAGGCCGGCGATCTGCACCAGGGGGGCCGTGGCGCGGCTCGCCAGCATGGTGAAGGCCACCAGCGAACCGGCCAGCGCGGGCTGGTCGCTCGACAGCGCCATGTAGCAACCGACCAGCAGCGTTCCGGAATAGGTCAGCTTTTCCAGCGGCTGCAGGATGGTCTGGGGCTGGTTGGACGCCAGCGCCAGATTACGGTTGGCACGCACCGCCTGGGCCGCACGCACGTCCCAGCCCCGGCGCTTGGTCGCTTCCAGCGCCAGGGACTTGACCGTGCGCATGCCGTGCACCGTCTCCACCAGGTACGAGTTCTTGCGGGTTTCCGCCTCGACCACCTTGCCGTGATAACGCCCGATGACGGGCATGTACAACAGGACGACCAGGAACATGACGCAGGCGATGCCCAGCACCCAGAGACTGAGGATCGCGTTCATGTAGAACATGACCGGGATCAGGATGATCAAGGTCATGCTGTCCAGCGCGGTGCCGAACAGCTGCCCGGTCAGGAAGTTGCGGATGCGCCAGATTTCGTTCAGGCGGTAGGTGATCAGGCCGGTGGGCAGGGATTCGAACACTTCGATGGGCAAGCCCAGCAGCCGATCGTAAACGTAGGCCGTCATCCGGCCATCGACGCGGGCCGCCCCTTCCGCCACCAGGAAGCGCTTCAGCCAACCGAAGGTGGTGTCGAACACGATGATGAAGGCCACGGCGACGACCAGGACCGCCAGGGTGGACATGCGCTGGTGCACCAGGATGCGGTCCACCACGATCATGTAGACGAAGGGCGGCGCCAGGGCGAAAAGGCTGAGGATAAGGCCAGCCACCCCCACATCGCGGAAAATGCGACGCTCGCGCATCACCTGGCCGATCAGCCAGCTCAGGCCGAACGGGGCCTCATCCTCGTCCAGGCCCTGCTCGGGCTTGACCAGGACGATATCGCCGGCCCAGATCTCATCCAGCGAGATCTCGTCCATCGGACGCACCTGAGTGGGCGCCGCGGGGTCGCGCACATAGATCACGGGCGGCGACACGCTGGGCGACACGCCGGTCAACACCAGGGCGCTGCCATCCTTCAGGCACAGGATGGCCGGAACCGCGCGTCCCAGACGCATGAGCTGGCGCCAGTTCATGCGCACGGCCTGGGCCTGGAATCCTTTTTCCTGGGCCGCATGCACCAGCGTCGCCCGCTGCACCTCGCCTGCGCCGGCGGCGTAGGCCCGCACCAATTGCTCAGCTGAGAGGTGCACGCCATGGTGTTGGGCCACCAGCAGCAACGCGGTCAACATCGTGTGTTCCACGCTGGTGCCGCCGATAGTTGAAGAATCCGCGTTCACATCATCCGCCGTACTGCCACCCCATCATGCCGGCCATCCCCAAGGGGATACGGGGGCCGGCTCCCCTTCCGGCGCGACCTTACGCACCCCCAGTGCAAACAGCAATTTTTACCTGCCCAGGGAACCGATTTTCTGCCGGTTAATCCCCTGTTCAAATCAAAGCGGCCGCCTGTCCAATAGACCGTGAGCGGGCGCTGGGCAGCCAAAGCGTTGTGACATCAACATTCGCCAGGCCGGAACAGCGCGAGTCCGGGCATCGAACCGTGACACCACCAGATGCCGGGCATGTTGTCGCAGGCCATCCGCCCCCAGCCCCATTTCCAGCACCTCGTCCACCCGTTCGGCCAGGCGGGTCGACTCATGGAAGGGAAACAGCAGGGCGTTGACGCCCTCTTCCACCACTTCGCGCACCGGTGCCGTGTCGGACGCCACCAGCGGCACACCGCAGGCCATGGCCTCCAGCACCGACCACGACAGCACGAAGGGATATGTGAGATAGACGTGCGCTTTGGACAAGCGCATCAGGTTTATGAAGGCATCGTGATCGATGGGTCCCAGGAAGTGGACCCGGGACCGGTCCAGCCCTTCCCCCAATTCGGCCAGCAGCCGTTCCCTCCAGCTGCCGCCACCGGCCGGCGGATTGCCGTAGCTGACGCCGTCCGACCCGGCCAAAACCACGTGCGCGCGTGGCCGGCGGCGCAGTATTTCCGGCAAGGCGCGCATGAAGACATGGAAACCGCGATAGGGTTCCAGGTCACGCGCCACGTAGGTGACCACCTCGTCCGCCGCCGTCAGGCTGCCGCCCTCCGGCAACATCAGCGGTTGGGCCGGCCCCGGGCAGGCCAGGTCGGTGTCGATCCCCTCATGCAGGATCTCGATGCGGTCCCGGAACGGGTCGGGATGCAGGTCACGCTGCCACCGGGTTGGCGATATCGCCAGGTCGGCGGCCTCAAGCGCCAGGAGGTTGACGGCGTTCAGCGTGCGCACGCGCGCCTGATCATCCAGCGTATGGGGGAATTCGGGATCGAAGCCCAGGTCCGCCCCGCGGCTGCGGTAATAGAATTCGAAGTAACCGACCACGGGCACGTCGGGCCACAGATCCTTGATATATAGCGTGTCGCCGAACCCGCCGTGCCCGATCACCAGGTCCGGCCGATAGCCATCTTGCCGCCAAGCCAGCGCCGCCGCCAGGACCGCCTGTCCCCGGCCGACATAGTCGGCCACGGTACGCAGATAGGGATGCGTTCCCGGCCCCACGGCGGGCACCGGTCCATAAAGCCGGGGGCACACCCCGGGCACGGCGGCCTCGACACGCTGCCCCAGGGCCCTGACCTCAATGCGGTCGTCCTGGGAAAGCGACCGCACCAGGTGGCGGAACTGCCCCGGGAAGTCCCTGTGCAGCATCAAGACGCGATACATGCTTCCGCTATTCCCTCGAATGGACCTGCCACTGGACAAGAGCGCGGCCGGTCGGGCAAAACCGGAGGATACACGGCTCACGCGGCGGTAGGCCACCACCCAAAACCCCGATGGTTTCGGCCCCGATGGCCGGTGTCTCCAAGCAGGATGATTATCCCTGATGCATTTCCGTTGGCCTTCGCCTGATACGCTGGTTCCGCCCGTGACCGCCCCCTGCCCCGTGTGCGCCGCCACGGGGCCCCATCCGATGGCGCTGGTGGTTCCGGAGCGTGGGCTGGAGGGGGCGGACTGGTTGCTGGTGCGGTGCGGGGCCTGCGGCAGCCGCTTCTCGCCCGACCGGCGCGTTGCCAGTTATGAAGACGGGCTGACCCCGGAAAACCCGCCCTGCGATACGGGAACCGACCTTTACCTGGAGGTCGGCGCCGGCCTGGACGTGATGGTCGCCCCGCTGGGATGGCTGCGGCCGGGCAACGGCAGCCTGCTGGAGATCGGCGGCAGCGTCGGTTTCGTGAGCGACTATGCCCGACAGGCGCTGGGATGGACGACCAAGGGATATGACCCGTCGCTGATGGCGGCGATCGGGCGCAAGCTTCTGGGCCTGGATGTCGAGTTGGACTATTTCCAGGACGACACGCCCCTGGCCGCCGCCTATGATATCGTTTCGGCAACGGAACTGATCGAGCATGTGCCGAATCCGGCTGCCCTGCTGCGCACCCTGAGCCGCGGCGTGAGCGCGAACGGCCTGCTGGTCCTGACGACGCCCGATGGCGACGCGCTCCAGCCTCAGGCCTCCATGGCGCTGCTGGGCCCGTTGGTCAGCCCGGGACTGCATCTTACCCTGTTCACCAGTCGCGGCCTGCAAAACCTGCTGCATGCGGTTGGTTTCGGGCATGTCCGCGTCCAGGCGAACAGTGGAACCCTGACGGCACACGCGTCGCGCGCGCCGCTGCCGGCCGAAATCGACAGCGGGCTGGACCATGGACTTTTCCAGACATATCTGCGGCGCCGACTGGCGTCCCCCCCGCCCGGCGGCCTTTATCCCCGGTTGGAAAGCGGTCTGCGCTTCCGCCTGCTGAAGGATCTCATACAGACTGGTGCCTATACCGAAGCGTTGGTGGAATTCGAAACATACGCCGCACAGGCCAGGAAGCACTTCGGCCTGGACCTGTCCCAGCCCAAGACCTTGCTGGATCTGCCTCGGTTCGGCAGCCTGAGCGCGCTCATGGCGTGGGGCCCCAGCAACCTGGCCGCGGCACTCCATTTACGGGCCGTGGTGGCCAACAATCACGAAGGCGACGGTATGTTGGCCGCCGCCTATGCCGGTGCCGCAGCATTGGCTGGGCTGTCCCTGCGGCGGGTGCTGAACCGCATCGGCATGGACAATGGTGAAGCGGGCATCCTGATTCCCATCGACCTGCATCTGGCCCTGCAGGCCCTGGCGAACAACGGCGCCGACATTCGCCCGCTTTTGGGGACCATCACCCAGGCGCCGCCGTCGGAAGGCTTCCTGCTGACCGCCACGGAGCAAGAGGCGCTCTCCGCCCTCCTGCAACCCGCTTGCGATGCTTTGCGGTCGGCGCCGGTCGCCGGAGATGGCACGGTCCATCCTGAAAAAGCGTTGGTGGACGTCCTGCGGGCGTCGCCGGCGGTGATCGAAAGGGAAATTCTCGACCGCCTTGAAAAGGCCGTCACCATCGGCGAGATCACCGCAGCACTGGACGGCATCGCTGCCTCTCCCATCCGCGCGTGGCTGAGCCGTGTGAACCATTGTGTGAAGACGGCACTGATCCGGCTGGTGCAATTGTCGGCGTATGAAGAAGCCCTGACGCTGTTCAGGGATCGGGGGGATGAGGCTTGGCTGGCTGAAGAGGCCGTGGCCTCGGCCCTGCACATTGCCGAGGCCGCCGTTGAGGCCATGGCCCTGAAAACGGCGGCCGAGCGCGACGTGCGCGCCTGTGTCGACCAGGGGCAGGTCCGCGCCCGGGTGGACGCGCTTGCCGCCCATCCTCGGTTAAGCGGACGTCCGGACATTGTCGGGCACTGCACAAAGATGGCACTGATCCGGCTGGTCGAATTATCGGCGTATGAAGAAGCGCCCTGACGCTGTTCAAGGATCGGGGGGATGAGGCCTGGCTGACCGAAGAGGCCGTGGCCTCGGCCCTGAACATTGCCGAGGCCGGCGTCGAGGCCATGGCCCTGAAAACGGCGGCCGAGAGCGACGTGCGCGCCTGTGTCGACCAGGGGCAGGTCCGTGCCCGGCTGGACACGCTTGCCGCCCATCCTCGGTTAAGCGGGCGCCCCGACATCGTCGGGCACTGCGCCAAGGTGGCGCTGATCCGGCTGGTCGAATTGTCCGCGTATGAAGAAGCCCTGACGCTGTTCAGGGATCGGTGGGACGAAGCCTGGCTGGCCGAAGAGGCCGTGGCCTCGGCCCTGGACATTGCCGAGACCGCCGTTGAGGTCATGGCCCTGAAAACGGCGGCCGAGAGCGACGTGCGCGCCTGCGTGGACCAGGGGCAGGTCCGCGCCCGGCTGGACACGATTGCCGCCCATCCTCGGTTAAGCGGGCGCCCCGACATCGTCGGGCACTGCGCCAAGGTGGCGCTGATCCGGTTGGTCGAATTATCGGCGTATGAAGAAGCCCTGACGCTGTTCCGGGACCGGGGGGATGAAACCTGGATGGCCGAAGGGGCCGTGGCCTCGGCCCTGGACATTGCCGAGGCCGCCGTTGAGGTCATGGCCCTGAAAACGGCGACCGAGAGCGACGTGCGCGCCTGTGTCGACCAGGGGCAGGTCCGTGCCCGGCTGGACACGATTGCCGCCCATCCTCGGTTAAGCGGGCGCCCCGACATCGTCGGGCACTGCGCCAAGGTGGCGCTGATCCGGCTGGTCGAATTATCGGCGTATGAAGAAGCCCTGACACTGTTCAGGGACCGGGGGGATGAAGCCTGGATGGCCGAAGGGGCCGTGGCCTCAGCCCTGGACATTGCCGAGGCCGCCGTTGAGGTCATGGCCCTGAAAGCGGCAGCCGAGAGCGACTTGCGCGCCTGTGTGGACAAGGAGCAGGTCCGTGCCCGGCTGGACACGCTTGCCGCCGCCCCCCTGTTAAGCGAGCGCCCCGACATCATCAGGCACTGCGCCAAGGTGGCGTTGATCCAGCTGGTGCAGATGTCGGCACACCGCCAGGCGGAAGCGGTATATCAGAAGTTCGGCGACGACACCTGGAAGCAGGATGCCCCCGTGGCCGGTGCCTTGGCTCAGATCAAGCCGCGCGGCCGGTTCCGTCGCACCTGACTGACGGCCGGCGGCGTCAAGCCTGGGGGACCTCTTCCGGTCCCCCCTCGGGCCCCAGATTGGCCTGCAGGGTGGCGCGCAACTGATCCACCTCCGCCTTCAGGGCCTTGAGCCCGTCCAGGCTCATGCCGGTGGCGCAGAGGATTGAGCCTGGGATGAAGCCGGCGCTTTCCCGCAGGTCGCGGCCGGCGGTCGTCAGGGTGACGCGCACCAGCCGCTCATTCAGCGGGTCGCGCTGCCGGCTGACCAACCCCGCCCCCTCCAGCCGCTTCAGCAGCGGCGTCAGCGTGCCTGAATCCAGGTCCAGCTGTTCACCGATGGCCTTCACCGTCAGCCCGTCGCCCGACCACAGCACCAGCATCACCAGATACTGCGGATAGGTCAGGCCCAGGCGGTCCAGCAGCGGCTTATAGGTGCGGTTGAACAGGTGGGCGGTGGAGTAGATGCTGAAGCACAGCTGATTCTGCAGGGCGAACGCCTCATCCGGAACGGCCATGGCGATCATCTCCTCCAAGGAACGGCCTGCGCCCGCGTGCCTGGGCACGCCTGCGCCTGAATCCCGGGAAGGCTAGCATCGCGCAAACAGATTGTACGCAATCTGTTTGCGCATGCCGTCTATGCCTTATGATTAATTGTGCACAATTCGTTATCGCGCAATTCTCGTTTCACCGACGCCGATGACCCTGGCGGATCCCACCCCGGACCGGCGCCCCGATTTGAACCACGATCTAACAACGGAGACGATCATGCCCATCCTCTACACCACTTCCGCCACCGCCACCGGCGGCCGTGAGGGCCAGGCCAAGTCCGTGGACGGCGTCCTGGACGTGAAGCTGACCACCCCGAAGGAACTGGGCGGCGCCGGCGGCGACGGCACCAATCCGGAGCAGCTGTTCGCCGCGGGATATTCCGCCTGTTTCCTGGGCGCCCTGAAGTTCGTGGCCGGCAAGGCGAAGGTCAAGGTCCCGGCCGACGCCACCGTCACCGCCCAGGTGGGCATCGGCCCGCGTGAAGACGGCACCGGCTTCGGCCTGGACGTCGCCCTGACCATCAGCCTGCCGGGCGTGGACAGCGCCACCGCCCACAGCCTGGTGGAACAGGCCCACATCGTGTGCCCCTATTCCCACGCCACCCGCGGCAACATCGATGTTCGCCTGAACGTCGCCTGACAGCGTCGCATCGGAAAAGCCGGCATCGCTTCACGGGGTGCCGGCTTTTCACCCTATTCGTAGGCGATGTCGCAGGAAAGACCGGGGTTTTGCGCCGCCTCGATGGCGCGGTGCACCAGGGCCAGCGCCTCGAACGCCGGCTCGGGCCCGAAGGTCAGCGCTTCCCGGCCCGCCAGCGCCGCCGCCACGTTGCGGTAGAACAGCTCATAACAGCCGGGCAGCAGCGGCACCTCCTGCCGCGTCACCACGCCGTCGCGTTCGGTGTGCAGCGTCGCGGGCGTGGTGACCACCGCCCAGCCGGCGTCGCCCGGCTTGGTCCCGGCGGCCATCTGCGCCTCCTGCACATCGCCCTTGGGGATGACCAGCGATCCCCTGTCGCCGTGGGCCACCAGCACGGGCCCCGGTTCCCGCACGAAGGTGCTGGACCGCAGGATGACGCGATGGTCGGGATAACGGAACCGGACGTCGAAATAATCGGTGGCCCCCTCCGCCCGGCGCAGCGACCGCATCTCCGCCGCAACCGATAGCGGCCGGCCGAATTGGCGCAGCATCCCGTCGACCAGATGGACGCCCAGGTCGAACCAGGTGCCCGCCCCGGGCT
Source organism: Azospirillaceae bacterium (assembly GCA_028283825.1). Classification (NCBI taxonomy): domain Bacteria; kingdom Pseudomonadati; phylum Pseudomonadota; class Alphaproteobacteria; order Rhodospirillales; family Azospirillaceae; species Azospirillaceae bacterium. The sequence goes on from JAPWJW010000005.1 coordinate 775,005, forward strand.
GTTCATCCTCCTTCCAGCGCTTGTGCGTGACATGGGCGCGGTAGCGGTCGTAATGCCATTCCACCTCGACCAGGCGGCCGAGATCGCCGGCGGCCAGGTGGCGGCCCAGGGTCAGATACTCCGCATCCAGCCGCTTGTTATGGAAGACGGCCAGCAGCCGCCCCGCGTCGCGGGCCTGGGCGATCAGCGACCGCCCCTCCTCCAGCGTGATGGTCATGGGTTTTTCCAGGACCACGTGCTTGCCGGCGGCCAGTGCGGCCCGTGCCATGGGGAAATGCAGGGCGTTGGGCGTGTTCACCACCACCAGGCCGATGGCGGGATCGTCCAGGATGGCCTGGAAATCGGGCACGACGCGGACGCCCGCCGGTTCACTTCCGTCGGCGCCCGACCGCCGCAGCACCGTGTGCAGCGACAAGCCAGGCTCCGCCAGGATCAGCGGCGCGTGAAACACCCGGCCGGACAGTCCGAAGGCGCATAAGGCGGTGGCGATCATGGCTGTATCCATAGTTCGAACGTTCGGAGAGACATTAACCAATTTATTAACTCGTGATTTACAATAACGAAAATGAATACACCCGACAACATTGTTTGTTAATGCATTAATACCATATGGTCGTAGCCAAAATACCCAATGAAATGTTGCGAATCTGGTAGCGGATCACCACCGGGCGTCCTATATGACTTTATGCGGAGATTAACCAGTACAGCGATACTGTTCGCCTTCATCCGCATCTGACTTATGTTCGCCTTGCCTGCCATGAAGGACACGCGATGAGTTTCGCCGGGAACCAAACCGTTGCGCCCGCCACGGGCGATAAGGCCCGGCTTTGGTCCATCCTTGTCCATGCGCTTTACCTGTTCGGCATCGGCCCCCTGGGCCTGATCATGGCCTATGTGAAGCGTCCGGATTTCAGCGGCAGCATATACGAAGGCCACATGACCTTCGCCATCCGCACGTTCTGGGGGGGCGTCCTGTTCGGTTTGGCCGCATGGGCACTGGCAGGCGTGGGCATGGAATTCATCATTCTGTTCATCGGCGGCATCTGGGCGGTCGTGCGGGTGGTGGTGGCCCTGACCCGCGCCATCGACGCCAAGCCCATGCCCAATCCTAAAAGCTGGGTTATCTGAACCAGCATCCCGCTTTTTCTTCCCACCCCCTCCGCAGCCTCTTTAAATACCAAGGAACTACCTCCTAGGGGGTAGCGCCTTGATAACCTTTTCTATACCGTTCCGGGCCGATAACGCTTTCTGTCCATGGTGCCTCACCGGCACAATGGTATAGTCGCAGAAGGTTCCCCAACTGAACTAATTGGCCGCCAGCGCCGGCCGCCAAAACATATGTTCATCGGGATGGCCCGCCGCCAGCCCCGTGGGGGCCGGTCGGGTGGATGAGTGGGGGCAAGTCGATGCGGGTGGTACTCCCGGGATTGTGTTTCAGCACGGATGACCAGGGTATCGCCTTCGGCCACAATCCTTGGCTGGTGCTGCTGTCTTATCTGACCGCCGTCTTCGCCTCCTTCGTCGCGCTCAACATGGCGGAGCGCATGGCCGGTGCCACCGGCCGCTCCCGCTTGGCCTGGCACCTGGGTGCGGCCTGCGCGCTGGGCGGCGGCATCTGGTCCATGCATTTCATCGGCATGCTGGCCTTCCAGGTCGCCGCCCCCGTGGCGTGGGAGCCGGGGCTGACCTTGGCCTCGTTGATGACCGCCATCGTTTTCGTCGCCATCGGTATCGAGGCGGTGCGCCATGGCCGCGCCGGGTACGGACGTTTCATCCTGGCCGGCGCGGTGGTGGGCCTGGGCATCGCGGCGATGCACTATACCGGCATGGCCGCGATGGAGGTGCCGGGCACGGTGGCCTACCGTCCCGACCTGTTCGCGCTGTCGGTGCTGATCGCCATGGCGGCGGCCACGGTGGCCCTGATGCTGGCCATGACCCTGCGCCAGGGCTGGCAGCGCGCACTGGCGGCCCTGATCATGGGCGTCGCCATCTGCGGCATGCACTATACCGGGATGGCGGCCACCATCCTGACGCTGGATCCCCTGGTCGCCGGCCCGATGGACGTCGATCGCGAACCGCTGGCCATCATCGTCGCCTGCGCCACCTACGGCCTGCTGTTGCTGGCGCTGGTCGCCGCACTGGCCGATCGCCGGCTGAACGCCGCGGCCGAACGCGAGGCCGTGCGCCTCAAGGCCATCAACCGCGCCCTGCAGGAAGAGATTGAGGAGCGCCGGCGCGCCGAGGCGGAACTGCTGCGCGTCCGCGAGGGCCTGGAAGAGGCGGTGGGCGAACGGACGCGCGACCTGGCCGCCGCCCGCACCCGGGCGGAGGCGGCCAACCAGGCCAAGTCCGAATTCCTGGCCAGCATGAGCCATGAGCTGCGCACGCCCTTGAACGCCGTCTTGGGCTTCGCCCAACTGATGGAATACAACAAGGTGCGGGAGCCGATGACGCCCAAGCAGGAGCGCGGCATCCAGCAGATCGTCAAGAACGGCAACCACCTGCTGCGCCTGATCGACGAGGTGCTGGACCTGGCCCGCATCGAGGCCGGGCAACTGATCCTGTCGATCGAGCCCGTGGACGGGACCCAGGTGATCGAGGATACGCTGCTGTCGCTGCAGCCGGTCGCCGAGAAGGCGAAGGTCACCATCACGGCGTCCCTGCCCGCCGGCCTGCCCCCGGTCCTGGCCGACCGCACCCGCCTGATCCAGGTGGTCAGCAACCTGCTGTCCAACGCCGTCAAGTACAACCGTCCAGGCGGCACCGTGCGGGTGACCCTGGCCGCCGCCGCCGCTCCCGGCCGCCTGGCGCTGTCGGTCGAGGATACGGGCGATGGCATCGCGCCGGACAAGCTGAACGACCTGTTCCAGCCCTTCAACCGCCTGGGCCAGGAATACAGCGACATCCCCGGCACCGGCATCGGCCTGACCATCACGCGCCGCCTGCTGTCCGCCATGGACGGCGCCATCGAGGTCACCAGCACCGTGGGCGAGGGCAGCACCTTCACCGTCACCCTGCCGGTCGCCGTCAACCTGGCGCCGGAAGTGCGCGCGCCGACGGCGGAAAGCAATCCGCTGGCCCAGGGCGCCCCCCGCACCATGCTGTATGTCGAGGACAATCCGTCCAACATCCAGCTGATGCGCGATCTCATGGAAACGGTTCCGGGCACCAAGCTGCTGGTCGCCGCCGACCCGGTGACCGGCCTGGACCTGGCGATGGGCCATCATCCGGACGTCATCGTCCTGGATATCAACCTGCCGGGCATGAGCGGTTTCGACGTGCTGGCCCGGCTGCGGGCCAGTCCGGAAACGCGGGATATCCCCGTCCTGGCGCTCAGCGCCAACGCCCTGCCCCGGGAAATTGAGCGGGGCTTGCGTGCCGGTTTCCGGCGCTACCTGACCAAGCCTTTGAACGTGCAGGAGTTCATGGAGGCCCTGGCCGATGCGATGGAGCCAGTCAATGCCGTTTGACGCCACCGACCTGATCAAGGACGCCCAGATCCTGGTCGTTGACGATTTGCCCGCCAATATCGAGTTGATGGAAGGCGTCCTGGGGGCCGCCGGCTACAACAACATCACCGGCACCACCAACCCCCGTGAGGGCCTGGCCCTTTATGAAAGCATGCGGCCCGACCTGGTCCTACTGGACTTCCGCATGCCGGGATTGGACGGCCCCGCCTTCATCCGCGCCGCCAACGCCCTGGTTCCCGGCATCCGGCCGCCCATCCTGGTGGTGACGGCGCAGGGGGACGAACAGACCCGGCGCAGCGCGCTGGAGGCCGGCGCCCGCGACTTCATCTCCAAGCCCTTCGCCCTGTGGGAAATGCTGGCCCGGGTGCAGAACCTGCTGGAATTGCAGATGCTGCTCAAGGACAAGGAAAATCAGGCCAGCCGGCTGGAAGCCGCGGTGGCGGAGCGCACCCGGGAACTGGAGCACACCCACCTGGAGGTGGTGCGCCGCCTCTGCGCCGTGGGTGAGTTCCGCGATGATGAGACCGGACGCCATGTGAACCGCATCGGCGCCCTGTCCGGGCGCCTGGCCGTGCTGGCCGGATGCCTGGATGCCGATGCCGACCTGATCGCCAGCGCCGCCCCCTTGCACGACATCGGCAAGGTCGCCATTCCCGACGCCATCCTGCTGAAGCCCGGCCGGCTGACCGATCCGGAATGGCAGGTGATGAAGACCCATGCCGAGGCCGGCGCCAGCATCCTCACCGGCAGCCGGATCCCCGTGCTGGATCTGGCGGCGGACATCGCCATCTCACACCATGAGAAATGGGACGGCAGCGGCTATCCCAACGCCCTGTCGGGCGAATCCATTCCCCTGCCCGGCCGCATCGTGGCGGTGGTGGACGTGTTCGACGCGCTGCTGTCCCATCGCCCCTACAAGGAACCGTGGCCGGTGGAAAAGGTGATCGCCCACATGCAGGCGGAATCCGGCCGCCATTTCGACCCGACGCTGGTGGACCTGCTGGTCCGCAACGTGGATGAGATGCTGGTGCTGCGGCGGGAGATCGGGGTCTGATCTGATCGCGCGGCCTTTATCGCAACCGCTCAAAGGCCCCCTCAGGGGCCGGGCGCCAGCCTCCAGCGGCACGGGTCAAAGTTTCGCGCCGCTGGCCTGAGGTATGCTCAGCGGTCCAGTTGAGCGCCGTTCTCCAGGATGTCGCGGCGCGACAGCCGGGTGACGTGTTCGGGATAGTCCATCCAGCCGCCGATCAGGTCACCGGCCATGAAGTTCACCCCCGCCTCTTCCGCGATGCTTTCCAGCGCGGCACCATCCACGCCATCGACGAAGACCTGAAGGTTGCGCCGACGCGCCTCCGCCGCCGTCAAATACAAGTCCTGGATCAAGCGGTCGCGGGACACCGTCGGCGGCAGGCTCAGGACGACCCCCTTGACCCCGGCGGCCGCGAACGTGGCGAACGGATGCGGCGCGATTTCGGTACGCACCATCACGGCCCGGCCGACGTGGCGCAACGCGGCCACGAATTCGGCCAGGCGGCTGGACGGCACCCCATCCGGCACCCCCAGAAGATGATAGGTGATGAAAGGATAAAGGTGCGCCGGGATGTGGCTGGCCAACTCCATGTAAGCCCGCCGCCGCGGGGCGCCCGCCAGGGTTTCGAAATGGACGGGCAGCGCCAGGTAATAGCGGAAACGGTTGTCGTAGAGTTCCAGGTAGGCATCCACCGCCTGGCGCATGACTTCGCGGTCCAGTCCCAGGATTTCCTGCAATTCGCTGACGGTGCCTTGCGGGGCGCGGGCGCCGGTACCAGCGCCGGGCCCCGCGCTGCCCCCGCCAGTGGCCAGGGTGTCGTAGCCGTAGACGTGCTGGCGGCCCGGCCGGCCGCGGCGGGGGCTGGCCACGTACAGGCCCAGCGCCTGGCCTTTGACATCCCAGGCGGGGCGGTACACCACCTCCAGCGGGCCCATCGCGGGGCGCAGGTGCGCCCAGGGGTCGGCATCGGCCGGCGCGGCCGGTTGACTGGTGGCGCCCCGGCCATCCTGGCCCGGGGCGGCCATGGCAGACATCTCCCCGGTGACGGCGCCGTCCACCTTCTTCGCCGTGCCGGCCGTGCTCGGCACCGCTTCCCGCGTGGTTTCCGGCACCGCCGTCGGGCGGGCGCGGGACGCCATTTTTGCCAGCAGGTCGGCCAGGCGCTCCGGCTTCAGGACCAGGTCGCCCGATGTCTCCCGCGCAGCAGTGCGCACGACGATGGTAGACAGGTCCGGCTCACCCAACAGCACGCGCTGCAGTTCCTGCATCAGCTTGGCGCAAATGAGGGAGGCCTGGTTGGCCTCCAGGTTGGCGAAGACCACGACGTAGGTCTCGTTGCCATAACCGTAATAGACGTCCGCGGGTGACAGCATCTGGCGCAGCAGCCGATCGGCCAGCGCGTGCACGCGATCGCGGACGGCGGGCCAGCGCGGTCCCAGCCTGTCCTTCAGGCTGTCCAGCCCGACGAACTGGACGCAGCCGGCCTGGGCGACCTTGCGGGGGCCCAGGACGGCCTTCAGGCGCTGACGGAACAGGGTCTCATCGGCCGACAGGCCGGACTTGTCGGCTTGGTCCGGGTCGAGGTACGCGCCCCCCGCTTGGACAGCGGCGGGGGCACGCTCTTCCTGGGAAAACCAGGAGACGATGCGGTTGATCAACCCAGCCATGGCCCTGTCCCTCCATGCCGTTTCCCCAAGCCTCGGTTCCATGGTGGGGGAACAGGGTTAAGAAACCGCTAAGGCTATAACGATCGGTGTATGACGATCGTCTCAGCCGGAGAGTATGGCCAGAGGGGCGGCTTATCCGACGCGGGCGGCCTGGACCTCGGTTGCCGCCAGGAACAGATGGTAGGGTGTGCTGCCCGGCAGGTCGCGCATCACCGGCCGGCCGGCCTCATCCTGGGTCTCGACCCAACGGCCGGTTTCCATATCCAGGAAGGCGGTTTCCAGATGGGCGGTGAGGCGGCGGGCCAAATCCAGGGCGGCAATCCCCCTGTCGGTTCCCTGCCCGCGCCGGGCCTGCGACAGCGCCGCCTTGACGGCTTCGGCCACCGGCCAGACGCGGCGGGTACGGGCGATGGGGGCGCCTTGCGGATCCATCTGGTCAAGGATGCCCCCATCGGGCAGGAAGCCGTGGGCCACCGCCTTGTCGAACAGGGCGTCCGCCAGGGGCAACACATCGGGCGAGCCGCCCAGGCCCACGTACCGGTCCAGCAGCCAGGCCCATTCGAAATGGTGGCCCGGTTCCACGATGTGCCCCGTGGCCGGATCGGGTCGCCAATCCTGGGTGAAGAATTCACCCAGGGTGTGGGTGGCGGCATGGTGAAAGCGGCGGCGGAACAGCCCCACCACGGCGCCGGCCTCATTCAGCCAGGCGCCGTCGCGGGTGACCTCGTACAGGGCCAGCAGCGCTTCCAGCAGGTGCATGTGCGGGTTCTGCCGCCGCACGGCGCCATTCAGCGTCCAGCCGGCGTCGGCGCCCTCCGCCAGACCGCCCCAGCTGCCGTCGTCCAACCCGGGCATGGCCAGGCGGTCCCGCATGACCACCCACGTCGCCTGCGCCAATTCGATGGCGCGCGGGGCCGCGAAGGCGGCATGGGCGTACGCCAGGCCGAACAGCACAAAGGCATGGCCATAGAAATCCTTGGAATCATCCAGGACCCGGCCGTCGGGGTGCGCCTTGAAGAACCAGCCGCCGTGGGCCTTGTCATGGAAGTGGCGCACCAGGAAGTCGTATCCGCGCTCCGCCGCCGCCATGCCGCTGCGGTCACCCAGCAGGGCGGCGTGGGACAGGACGTAAAGCTGGCGGGCCTGCACCATGGAACGCTTGTAGCCCAGGGCCAGCGGCCGCCCCGCCGCGTCCAGACGCTCATGAAAGCCGCCGTGGGCCCTGTCGGCGAAACCGTCGCGGCACAGAGGCAGCAGACGGTCGAAAGCGTATCGGACGAAGGGGCTGGACCACGACATGAAGCGCCTCGATATCAAGGTGCGCGCAAAACCGCCCGGCGTCACGAACGGGGCGGCAGCGCCATGGTGAAGGTCAAGGTCAGGTGGTCGCCCGCCTCTTGCGGCATCGCCGCCTGAGCGGCCGGGCGCCCCGCCTTGCGGCCACCCTGCGGCGGCGCCTGAACCGGCACCGCGGCCGGCGCACCATGCACGGACAGCACCGCCTGCCCGCCCCGCCCCTGCAGGCCGTAGAGCGTGGGCTGTGCCGAGATCAACGCGGCACTGGCTTCCAGCGCCTGAATGCGCGCCGTCGTGTCCGGCGGTGTGCCCGCCTTGGGGGCGGCACCGGCGAAGACGGCGGTATCCACCAGTTCCACGGGCGCCGTGACGGGGCAGGCCCCCGAAGGCAGCCCTGCCACATCCGGCTTGCAAGTGAGGTAACGGGCCAGCACCTCGGCCGCGGCGGCCATCCTGTCCCGGCCCTCCGCGCTCAAGGCTGCCGTTCCGCTTGGGAAAAACTGTCCGGCGGGCAGGATCAGGCGACCATTGGCAGCATCGGCCGCGACATCGATATGGCGCGCCGCCAGATCACGCTGCAGCCCCTCGATCATCCGGGCACGCTCTTCCATGATCCGGGCCAGCGTTTCCTGGTACAGCTTTTCCGACTGCTGTTTCTGGTCCTGGGTCTGGTCCTGCTTGGGGCTGTCGTCGATGTTGTACATCGACAGGGCCATCAGCATGATCAGAAAGATGAAGACGATGCCGGCCATGAGGTCGGACATGGAAGCGAAATAGCTTTCCTGGTCCTCGCCGTGTGCCCTGGTTCCCCGTCTCATGATGATATCCGGATCACGAAGCCTGGCTCGCCGCCTCAGGCGCGGCGGCCTCGGGCGGGGTGACGGTGGACGGGCTGATCCGGTCCTGGGCCCAGTTGCCCATCAGGCGGTGGGCGGAGATCAGGGGGAAGCACAGTTCCACCGCACGGCACAGGTCATCCAGCGCCGCCTGCACCTGGCGCTGCCAGTGGCGGACGAACAGCGACGTCACGACCGACGCGCCGATGCCCACCACGGAACTGACGAACTTCATGGTCGACGCGGCCAGCAGGCGCCCCAGCGCCTGGCGCGCCTCGGCCAGATCACCCACCTCCATGCCCTTGCTGGCGAAATAGAGGCCGGCCACCAGGCCCATGAAGGTGAACATCAGGCCGACGCCCACGAAATAGTTGGGCAAGGCCACGTAAAAGCGGAAATCCAGGCCCCGGCTTTCCATCGCCTCCATGGAGAAATACTCCTGGGGTCGAATGGTGGAATAGGCGCGGCGGTCGGTGTCACGGCCGGCATCCAGCAGCGTGGATTCGAACATCCGCCATTCATCCATCAGCAGATGGTGCGATTCCATCAGCCGCTTCATCGACGCGATGCGGCGGTCGTTCGGTTCGGACATGACCAGCAGGGCCGAGCCGGTGACCTGCTTCAGGATCGTCAGCGTACGCCGGACCTGGCTGGCCCAGAAGCCCCCCAGCAGAAGCGCGCAGGCCGTCATCATGCCGGCCGCCAGGACCAGGGCAAATTCCGGCTGGCCGAAGAACATCAGGTACACGCCGGCGGCCGGCTTCGCCATCTCGCGGATCGCCAGGAAGAATGACGACAGGTCGCCGCTTCCCTGACTGAGCCTGAAGGCGACGACGGCGAGCAGCACCGCGATGCCGGCCCAAACGTATTTTCTGACCATGATGGACGGTGATTCCTGGAACACCCCCGGTGCGGGCTAAGCCGCGCCGGGGCGAAAGGGCTGTTGCAAGGGCCGCGTCAAGCTTCCGCCAGCGACTGCTGGTAGATCTCCGCCACCTCGGCCAGGGGACCGTAAGCGATGACGTTGCCGTTGCGCAAGTACAGCCCCTTGTTGCACCACTTCGCCAGCAGCTCAATGGAGTGTGAGGCCAGGACCATGAGGCTGGAGCGCTGGACGAAGTCCTCCATGCGCTTCTGCGCCTTGGACAGGAAATGGCTGTCACCGGCGGCCAGCCATTCATCCATCAGCAGGATTTCCGGCTCGATGCAGGTGGAGGTGGCGAAGGCCAGGCGCAGCATCATGCCGGCCGAATAGGTGCGCACCGGCATGTCGATGTAGGGGCCGAGTTCGGTGAACTCGATCACCTCTTCCACGTGGCCCTGCATTTCCTTGGGGTGGATGCCCATGTACATGCCGCGCAGCAGGACGTTCTCACGGCCCGTGGCATCGGGGTTCAGCCCCAGCGACACATCCAGCAAGGCGGAAATGCGACCCTGGGTGTGCAGGGCGCCGCTGGTCGGCTCATAGATGCCCGCCAGGGTCTTCAGCAAGGTGGTCTTGCCCGAGCCGTTGGGACCGATCAGGCCGACGCGGTCGCCCTTTTCGATCGTCAGGTTCAGGTGATTGAGGGCACGAATCTGCAGGCGATCCGACGAATCGCGGGCCAGATTAGTGCCGATGGGGGCCGCGAACAGCGCCTTTTTCAGCGAGCGGCCGCTGGCTTGATAGATCGGGAACTCGACCGTCAGGTCTTGCAAATGCAGCGAGGCCATAAAATCACACCCAGTAAGCGATCCGGGACCGGAAACGACGGAAGAATTCCGCCGTCACCACCAATCCCGTCACCGTCAGAAGGCCGACAATTGCCCAGGAATGCGCCGACACGGGCTGGCCCAACAGCGGCGCCCGGACAATGTCGATGGCAGCGAACAGGGGATTGAACTCACCGACATGGCGGTACTTGCCCAGGGTTTCAACGGTCCAGAATACCGGGGTCACGAAGAAAACCACCTGCAACAGCGCAGCGACGATGGGAGGAACGTCGCGATAGCGGGCGCTGACCATGCCCAGCAACAGGCTGATCCACACGCCATTGATGCATAGCACCAGCAAGGCCGGGATGCACAGCAGCGCTTCCCACCCCACCGGATGCCCCACGGCGGCAAAGGCGATGGGAATCAGGATGGCATTGTGGCCCAGGATCACGACGTTGCGGAACACGCTGCGGAAAACGTGCGTCATGTAGGGCAGCCGCACCTGCTGGATGACATGCTGCACCGACATGAAAACGGTGCAGCCGTCGCTGATCATGGCGGAAATGAACTGCCAGGTCAGCAGGCCCACCGCGAGGAAGGGCACATACTCAGCCGCAGGCAGATGGAATATCTGCGAGTACAGGAAACCCATGGCCGCGATCATGATGGCCGAACTGAGCGTCAGCCAGAGCGGACCCAGGATGGAACCGCGATAGCGCAGGATGATGTCCTGCATGGCCAGAGAGCGCCAAAGCCAATGCTGACCGAGGCCGCTGCTGAGATCACGGAAGGCCAACAATCCCTTGCTGGCTTTGGATGATTTGGTGGTCTGCGGGGTGCCCGTCTGGGCGGCCTCCGCTTGGGCGGAGAGGGGCTTACCGGTGACCATCATGTGGAAGAAGGCTCCAAAATAATATCACCACGCTCTTAACGTCTGTCGCGGGCGCCGGAGGCGCGGGAGAAATCTACCGTAGCACCGGTTAAAGGGCTGCGATGCTGGTCCGTTCGGACGAACCGCCACGCAACCGCCCATGGGGCTGCCCACGAGGCTGCATGGTCCGTCCTCAATCGCACAGGGGTTACCATAACCCCGCCGTGCTGTTCTATCCTAAAACCTCAAGCCTCCCACGCCGCAAATCCCGACCTCGTGGTCGATGGGCCATGCCGCCCCGGCCATGGGGGAATGGAGCCCCGGTCTGTGGCCATTCTATGGCGCCGGTGCCGCCCATGAAATGATGTCGGGTTCAGTCGGCCGCCATCAGTTGCCGGATCAGGCCGTCGCAATTGACGTCGTCGGCGCCGCCGAAATCGGGCGTGGGAATGGGAAAACGCCCGCCGATGGAGATGTCCGGTGAGCGAATCTTGCCCTTGATGACCACCGGCGCATGCAGGTCCAGCAGGTCGAAATGCTTGATGTCCGCGGTGATCCGGCTGTCCACCTGCTGGGTCTTCAACTGGGCCTGGCCGTCGACATGCAGGACGGATTTGTGGGTATCCACCACCGTGCGGTCAAAGGCGACAAGGCCATGGTTCATGTTCAGGCGCCCCACGGCGCAGCGGATGGGGATCTGGTCGTCGCCGAGGATGTAGAGCGCCAGCGCGTCGGCGATCTGCAGACCGGCCAGGCTGACCATCAGGCTGCTGACCGTGCCGCCGGTCATGGCGACGGCCACGTTGCCCGTGGCCGAGCCCATCACCCGGGCCAGCGAATGCCCCTCGCCCGCCAGCAGGACGCGGCCCCTGAGCTTACCCTTGGTGGTATCGAAATACCGGGAACCGCGGAAGAACGCCCCCAGGTCGACATCCTGGAAGTTCACGTTCACGTCGGTCTTGGGGTCATCGGTCCTGGCGTCCACCGCCAACTGCCCCTCCAGCTTGCCGCCGCCCAGGCCGACCACCAGCGGCTGGGCCCGGGCCACGCCGTCCCGCACCACGACACGCGTGTATAAGGTATCGACCGGCAGGTAGGAGGGCGCCACCACCCGCTTGGCGTCCAGCGTGACATCCATGTCCATGGCGCGCAGCCGTTCCATCTTAAGCGGCACGTCGGGGAACAGTTCGTCCTTCGCTTCCATCTGTTCGGCCGTGCGCTTCTGCTGCGCCGACACATTGCCGGTCTTGCCCGGCGTGGCGCCCACCAGCGGCGCCAGGTCGACGAAGGACAGGTTCTGCGACACCAGGTGGGCCGTCAGGTGCGACGGCTTGGGGCGCTGGTCCACCGCCACGTCGCCCGCCAGGTCGCTGTCGCCGGCATGCCAGGTCATGTCCACCAGGCGCCAGACGCCAGGCTCGTGATGCAACTGGCCCACGATGCGGTAGGGCGGCGTCGGCGGCCCGGGGATGCCCAGCAAGGGGAAGATGTCGGCCAGATCCTGCCCCGACAGCGACAGCTGGACGTTAGCGCCGGTATATTGCAGGGGATCCTGCAGCGTGCCCTTCAGCGACAGCTTGGTGGTGCCGTAGCTGACATTGAGGTCCACGGGATAGGGCTTGTCCGTTTCCCGCAGCATGAGGGCGGACCCGCCAATGAAATGCAGGGTCAGCGGCTGGTCTTCCAGCTTTCCGGTCAGGGACAGTTCCGCCTGCGGGTCGGCACTGGCCTGCCCCGTCGCCGTCTGGACCGTGCCGTCCAGGTCCAGCTTGCGTTTGATATCCCGATAGCCGACGTGGCCGTCGTTGATTTCCAGCCGCCCGATCAGCGGCATTTCATGCCGTTCCTTGGGCGCCAGTTGCTCAACCGCCCCCCGGGCCACCGGGCTTTCCTCCGGGCTCCAGTTGGACCGGTCCTCCGGGCTGCGTTCCAGCGACACATCGGGCTTCTGGAAGGTCAGCGTCGGCAGCACCAGATCGCCATGCAGCAGCGGGCGCAGCCGGATGTCGAACTCGATCCGGTCCGCCTTGAACAGGTGGTCGGCCTTGCCCCAGTCGGTGTTGGAAATCGCCACGTCGTCCAGGCGGACGTGGCTGGTCCAGCCCCAATCTATCGATATCCTGCCGATCCTAGTCTTGCGTCCCAAGGCCGCGTCGGCATGATTCTCCAGCTGGGCCCGCACATAATCGGACGTGATGAACAGATAGCCGGCGACGCCGACCAGCCCGATGGCCAGCCCGATCGCGCCCAAGGTCCAGCCGATGATCCTGTATGCCCGTCGCATGATCGCGGTCCCCCGTGGCTCCGGAGTTTCCGTATCACCTTTGAACCCGGAAGGGCGCCGTTGGTTCCCCAATAGGCCATATCCGGGCAGTTTGGACCATCTGTCCATTTCCATCAGGCCTGGCACCTGTCTATGGTGGACACATGGGGATGGGCCGCCGATCGCACTTTTGATTGCAGCAATCGACAAACATCAATTCCTGATACGCATATCGTTGTTTGCGCATATGATGTGGGCCTGAGCAGTTTTGAGGGGGTATTGCCGCATGACAGTCCGTGAACCCGTGATGCGTCGGCTGTCCGAGGCTTTCCTGGACCACGGGTATGACCAGCTGACGATGAGTGGGCTGGCGAAGTTGTGCGGTTTGACCCGGCGCGGTCTCTATCACCACTTCAGCAACAAGGAAGAGGCGTTCCGCGCCACCATCCGGGCGGGCAACGACCGCACGCGCGCCGAAAGCCTGGCCGCCGGCCGGCAATTGCTGGCCGACGGCGCCGGCGTGCTGGACATCCTGGCCGGTTTGCTGGACGTGCGGTACGGCAACACCCGGCGGCGGCTCAGCCAGTCGCCGCACGCCCAGGAACTGAACGACCAGGCCTTCCGCAGCTGCCGCGACATCATGGTGGAGGCGGCAACCCAGTTCCAAAGCGATTTCGCCGCCTTCATGATGGAGTTGGTGGCCCATGGGCACCTGGCCCTGCGGCCCGGCTATGCCGTGGAGGAACTAGTGCAACTGCTGTCCGACGGCGCGCGGGGGATCAATCAGACCTTGCCGACGCTGTCGCCCAACCAGATCGCCTACCGCTATCGCCGCATGAGCGAAGCCATCCTGTACGGCTTCGCCGCCCCGACGCACGACGCCCCCGCCGATCAAGCCCAATCCATTCGGATGGCGTCGGCCCTGTCCGCTTGACCGTTGTTCCCCTTCAGCCTACCCCTTCCGGCGCGAATGGGGGATGAGCATGGCACGTGGACACGGCGAGAATTCGGTGATGGGCGGTCGGGCCTGGTACGGCATCGGCGTGCTGCTGCTCGCCTACGCCTTTTCGTTCCTGGACCGGCAGATCCTGAGCCTGCTGGTGGAACCCATAAAGCGCGACCTGAATCTCAACGACACCCGCATCAGCCTGTTGCAGGGCTTGGCCTTCGCCCTGGTCCTGGGCCTGGGCGGGCTGCCCATCGGGCGCCTGGTGGATCGGGGGTCGCGCATCCGCCTGATCGCCCTGGGCATCGCGTTCTGGAGCGTCATGACCATCGCCTGCGGCCTGGTGCAAGGCTACATCGGCCTGGCCGTGGCGCGCATGGGCGTCGCCGTGGGTGAGGCCGTGCTGTTGCCCGCCGCCTTTTCCCTGATCACCGACCTGGTGCCGGCCCGCCGCCTGGGCCTGGCCTTCGGCCTGTTCAGCATGGGTGTCTATCTGGGCGCCGGCGCCGCCCTGATGGGCGGGGCGTCCGTGATTGGCGCCCTGGCCGCGAACGGTGGGCTGGACTTGGGGGCCCTGGGCCATTTGCGTCCCTGGCAGGGCGTGTTCGTCATCGTCGGCCTGCCCGGCCTGGCCATGGCGCTGTGGGTCGCGACGTTGCGCGAGCCCACCCGTACCAAGGCGCCCGTCGCCGCCCCGCCCCTGGCCGAGGTCGCGACCTATCTGCGCGGCCACGCCGGGACGCTGGTCTGCCTGCTGCTGTGCGGCGCCTTTTCCACCATGAGCGCCTATGCCCATGCCGCCTGGCTTCCCAGCTTCTTCATCCGCGTTCATGGCTGGACGGCGGTGCAGGCGGGCCATGCCTATGGCAGCCTGCTGATCGTGTTCGGCACCCTGGGCGTGGTGGCCGGCGGCGTGGTGGGGGACTTCCTGGTCAGCCGTGGCCGGGCCAACGGCCGCCTGCTGGCCATGGTGGGCAGCAGCCTGGCCGCCCTGCCCTTCGCCATGGCGGCCCCGCTGGTGGCCGATCCCACCCTGGCCCTGGTCCTGATCGCCGCCGGCCTGTTCTTCAGCACCATGATGATCAGCAACAGCCCGGCCGCCTTGCAGGAGATGTTGCCGCCCCGCATGCGCGGTATCGGCGCCGCGCTTGCCATCCTGGTGATCACGCCCTTGGGCCTGGGCCTGGGGCCCACCCTGGTGGCGTTGGTGACCGACTACGTCCTGGGCGACGCCCGGCTGGTGGGGTATTCCCTGGCGGTGGCGCCGCCGGCCATGCTGGCCGTGTCCGTCCTGTTCGGCCTGGCCGGCTTGAAACCCTATCTGGCCAGCCGCGCCGCGCGGGACTAGCCCTCCCTCAGGGCTCGAACCGTGAGACCTCGATGCCGGTGCCGACCGGCAACAGCACGCTGGTGATCCCGGGCTTGGCCCGGATGGCGCGGCCATAGGCCCGCACGCCCTCATCCCCCGGGCGCAGCATGTTGTCGGCCACGATGATGGCGCCGGGATTGAGCTTGGGATAGAAGGCCTCAAGGCAGGGCACGTAGAGATCCTTCCACAGATCGACCAGCACGAAGTCCACGCCCTGCGCCAGGTCGCCGATCATCTGCACGGCATCCCCCACGCGGAAGTCGATATGGTCGGACAGGCCGGCCTTGCCCGCCATCTCCTGCGCCACGTCGGACTTGTAGTCGTGCAACTCCATGGTGATCAGCCGGCCGCCGGTGGCGCGCGCCGCCTCCCCCAGCCAGATGCCGGAATAACCGAAGGACGTGCCCAGTTCCAGGATGGTGGGCGCCTTCAGGCTGCGCGCCAGGATGTTCAGCACCCGCCCGGTCTCCGGCCCCACGGCCCGCATGCGCCGGTCCTGGCCGCCGTCGCGGCCGCCCGGCACCTCCTCACGCGGCCGGGCGCGTTCCTCACCGATCAGGTCGTGATAGGTTTGCAGCACCGCGATGATCTTCTGGTCCAAATACATCGTCTCTCCCCACCTTCAGGGCCGATCCCATGCCCCGACTGACGTTCATGCCATCGATATGAGTGTCGATGGATCGGCGCTCAAGATATCGGAATGGGTGGCGCGGCCGCACAGGTGTTCACACGCCTGACATATGCCGCCTTTATGAATGCCGGCTTCCGTCCCTCCTGAAGTGATGATCGACATGCCCACCAGCAACCGGCGCCTGTTCCTGAAGGCGGCCTCGGCCGCCGCCCTTAACGTCGGCCTGATGCCCGCCGGCATCCGCCAGGCCCTGGCCCTGCCCGCCCGGCGGGTCACCGGCACCCTGCGCGATGTGGAGCATGTCATCATCCTGATGCAGGAGAACCGGTCCTTCGACCATTATTTCGGCACCCTGCGCGGCGTGCGGGGGTACAACGACCCCCGCGCCATCCAGTTGCCCACGGGCAAGGCCGTATGGCACCAGCCGGTGACGGCGGGATCGGCCGACGCCATCCTGCCCTTCCGCCTGAACACCGGCACCACCAGCGCCGACTGCATGAAAAGCCTGGATCACAGTTGGAAGGGCAGCCACGATTTGTGGAAGCACCACGACGCCTGGATCCCGGTGAAGGGCCCCCTGACCATGGGCCACCTGACGCGTGAGGATTTGCCCTACTACCACGCCCTGGCCGACGCCTTCACCCTGTGCGACGCCTACCACTGTTCCATCCATGGGCCCACGGGGCCCAACCGGCTGTACCTGTTCTCCGGCACCAGCGGCCTGGCAGCGGGCCATCCCGGCCTTCAGACCGTCAGCAACATTGATGACGGCAACTGGACGGCCGACATGGGCAAGGATGATCCCACCTTCCCCGGCTTTGGCTGGACGCCCTATTCGGCGCGCCTGACGGCAGCGGGCGTCAGTTGGAAGGTCTATCAGGAATACGACAATTTCGGCGACAACCCGCTGGGCTGCTTCCCCACCTACCGTGGCCTGGACAAGGCCTCGAAAGATTACGCCTGCGCCCGCGCCTGGGTCCCGGGCTCCACCCCTGAGAACGCCGAAGGCACCAATGGCGAGCATCTGGTGAAGGCATTCGCCGACGATGTCATGGCCGACCGCCTGCCCTCCGTCTCCTGGATCGTGGCGCCGTTCAAGATGTGTGAGCACCCAGACGCCCCGCCCGCCTATGGCGAGGTGCTGACGGCGCAACTGGTGGCCGCCCTGGCCGCCAATCCGGAGGTCTGGGCCAAGACCGCCTTCATCCTGAACTATGACGAGAACGACGGCTTCTTCGACCACGTGGCCCCACCCCTGCCCGCGCTGGACCGCGCTCAGGGCGACAGCACCGTCAGCGTGGAGGGCGAAAACTATCAGGGCACGCCCGTCGGCCTGGGCCCCCGCGTGCCCCTGATGGTCATCTCCCCCTGGACGCGGGGCGGCTGGATCAATTCGCAAGTGTTCGACCACACCTCCGTCATTCGCTTTCTGGAGGCGCGCTTCGGCGTGAAGGATCCGAACATCACCCCCTGGCGTCGCGCCGTCTGCGGCGACCTGACCAGCCTGTTCGATTTCCACGATCCCAACGCCTTCCAGGCCGACACCCTGCCCGACACCAGCGCCTATCGCGGGCGCAGCGACGCGTCCTGCAAGCTGGCGCCGCCGGAAGTGCCGGCCGACCAGGCCATGCCCCGCCAAGAGCCCGGCGCCCGGCCGGCCCGCGCCCTGCCCTACGTCCTGCACGTGCACAGCCGGACGGAATCGGGCGGCCTGACCTTGGCCTTTGTCAACGAGGGCAAGGCTGGCGCCGTCTTCGCCGTGCGCGACTTGGCCGGCAGCGCCGGGCCCTGGCACTACACGGTGGAGCCCGGGAAGCGGCTGGAAGGCCATTGGCCCGCCGAGGCCGGCCGGCTGGCGGTCTACGGCCCCAACGGCTTCCTGCGGGAATTCCATGGCGACGGCGTGATCGCCGAGGCCGCGTACGATGTCGCCGGCCAGCATTTGCGCCTGGCACTGCGCAATCCCGGCACCGTGCCGCTGACCCTGACGGTGCGTAACGCTTATGGCGAAGCGTCCGCCCGCAGTCACACCCTGGCCCCCGGCGCCATGGTCACCGACGCCTGGGACATCGCCGGCGCCGGTTGCTGGTACGACCTGGAGGTCACCTGCGCCGAGCATCCGGACTTTCGCCGGCGCCTGGCCGGCCATATGGAGACCGGACGGCCGAGCATCAGCGACCCGGCCCTGGGCTGACGGGATGGGGGCCGAAGCGAAACGGGGCTGGCGGCGCAACCATTGGGGGAGTGGGACTAAAGTTCCGTGACAGCCCGGAATCTCGGGCTCGCCTGCGTCTTGGCTTTGCGAGGGCGCCCGTCGTGGGCGTCCATGACGGAGCCGAAATAAGATCATGCGACACCCGATGCTCAAGGACGTCCTGCTGTGCGGCGCCATGGCCGCCGCCCTGCTGGCCGCACCGACCATCCATGCCGCCGACGCCGCCACCCCAACCCCGGCCTCAGCCGAAGCCGCGACGGCGGCCGCCGGCGACGCCAGCGACCTTCAGGAAATCCTGGTCTTCGCCAACCGCGACCAAGCCGACAACGGCAAGATGCGGGCGTCCAACACGGTGGACATCATGTCCGCCGCCGATCTGGAACACACCGCCGTGCATAACGTGGCGGAAGCGCTGGGCCTGCTGCCCGGCATCACCGTCAGCAACACCGGCCAGTCGGTGGCGGGCGGCATCGACGGCGCCTCGCGCGGCGAAGGCATGCTGGTCGCCATCCGGGGCATGAACTCCGAATTCGCGCTCGACACCATCAACGGCGTGGAGGTGGCGCAGGGCCTGCCCTACAGCCGCAGCGTCCAGCTGGATCTGCTGCCGCCGTCCGGCCTGCAGACCATCGTCGTCAACAAGACGCTGGACGCGTCGATGAGCGGGGCCGCCATTTCCGGCACCGTCGACTTCCGCACCCCCACCGCCTTCGACTTCGACCAGCCGCTGCACTTCAGCGTCCAGGGCGGCGCCCGCCTGGAAAGCCGCGCCCGCGACTATGGCAACAATGGCCTGGGCGGCAACACGGCGGCGGAAATCGCCAGCCAGTTCGGCCGTGACCGCCAGTTCGGCATCTATGTCAGCGGCTATTACGACAAGCGCTATTTCACCAACAGTGAAATGGCCGGCATCGACAGCGCCCACAACGACGGCGGCTGGGGCTTCGCCGTCAGCAGCACGGCCGACGGTTCCACCAACCCGAAGGGCGTGGACCCGGCGTCCAACCTGCGCCAGACCGGCATCAGCGTCGGCGTGTCCGACGGCTTCACCGAACGCTACGGCGGCAACCTGTCGCTGGACTGGCATCCGGACGACACCACGTCCATCTTCCTGCGCGGGTCCTTCGCGCGCGAGAACGCGGAGCAGGACAGCACGCTGAGCCAGATCATCAGCACCAGCAAAAGCTGGAACGCCCTGCCCAGCGGCCTCTACGGCCTGAGCGTGGACAAGTACCGCACGTCGGTCTGGTATGAGACCAATCCGGAACGCGCCGACCTGTCCACCATCCAGCTGGGTGGCGAGAAGAAGCTGGGCGGGTTCACCCTGTCGCCGACCGTGTTCTTCAGCGCCGCCGACAACGACCGCCCCAACCATATCGAGGCGTCGATCCGCAACGACCAGTACAGCAGTGCCGCGCAGTTCAGCAGCGGCATCGCCGGCATGGGCACCAGCGGCGGCTTCCCGGTGCCGGTGCTCAGCAGCGCCATGTACAACGCCCTGAACAACGCCGGCGACACCCTGTGGGCACGCCGCGCCGGTGAACTGACCCAGCAGGGCAGCCGCCAGGACAAGTACGGCGCCAAGCTGGACGGCCGTTACGACTTCAGCGACGAAGGCCCGCTATCCTTCATCAAGGCCGGCGTGAAGTATGTGGAGGACACCCGCCAGGTGACCAACCGCGACTGGACCAACGCCTATTTCTCTGACCTGGGTTACCCCAACAGCACCTGGTCCAGCCTGGGCATCAGCAACGGCAGCTATTCCTCGGTCTTCCCCGGCCAGTACAACTGGTCGGTGCCCAAGGTGAACCAGCAGGCGCTGCTGAAGTATTTCTATGCCAACCAGACGGCCAGCAGCTTCGACACCTGCAACAGCAACTATGTCGATAACGAGAACTGCAACACCCTGAAGGGGCGTGAGCAGGTCACGTCCGCCTACCTGATGGGCGACATGCAGTTCGGCCAGGTGGAGGTCATTCCCGGCATCCGCTTTGAGCACATGGACATCCACAACACCTTCTGGCAGCTGAACAGCGATGGCGTCACCGTCGGCCACTGGGCCAACAGCGCCACCACCTATAACGAGCCGCTGCCCAGCCTGCTGGTGAACTGGCGTCCGGACCAGGACAGCGTCTACCGCGCCTCCGTCACCCGGTCCTACACCCCGCCGGCCCTGGTGCAGCTGG
The DNA here is from genome assembly GCA_028283825.1 of Azospirillaceae bacterium. Classification (NCBI taxonomy): domain Bacteria; kingdom Pseudomonadati; phylum Pseudomonadota; class Alphaproteobacteria; order Rhodospirillales; family Azospirillaceae; species Azospirillaceae bacterium. The sequence goes on from JAPWJW010000005.1 coordinate 795,480, forward strand.
GCGCCTCCTCCACCGTATCGACCAGCGCCGACACGGGCGTGAAGACCATCACCGAGGGCAACCCCAACCTGAAGCCGATCGAGAGCACCAACTTCGACGTCTCGGGCGAATGGCACAGCAACCAGGGCGGCGTCGCCTCGGTCGCGCTGTACTACAAGCGGCTGTCGAACTACCTGTTCGACAACGGTTCCACCCTGGTGAACCCCTACACCACCACCAGCGACCTGGTCAGCATCAGCCAGCCCAAGAACGGCGGCAGCGGCGACGTCTACGGCATGGAACTGTCGTTCCGGCAGAAGATGAACACCGTGTTCAGCGGCTGGATGTCCGGCTTCGCCGTGGGCGGCAACCTGACCCGCCAGTGGTCGATGGTGGATACCGGCATCACCGGCCTGGATACCGACCAGCCCATCCAGAACGCGCCCAACTGGCTGGCCAACGCCACCCTGTCGTATGAGATCGCCGGCTTCTCCGCCGACCTGACCTACAACTACACCGGATCGTACCTGGCCTATTACGATTACCTGGGCCAGGGCGGCAGCTGGGACAACATGTGGGTGCGGCCGACCAACCGCCTGGACCTGCATGTCGGGTACAAGTTCGACAACGGTTTCAGCGTCGATGGATCCGTGTCCAACCTGACCGGCAACTACACCTACTGGGCGCACATCGGGCGCCAGAGCCTGACCCTGTCCAACATCGTCGACAGCGGCACGACCTCGCTGCTGACGGTCAAGTACACCTACTAAGCGGCGCGCGAAACCCCAGGCATAACCTGGGGTTGGCGGGGACAGGCACGCCCGTCCCCGCCCTTTCTTTCCACCCCCGCGTCCCTGTCATCCGGACCCTGCACATGGCGCAGCCCACCATCATAAATCTGAAGCCAAGCGCCGCTATGACCTTCACGGCAACCGGCCCCGCCGGCCGGTCGAGAGGACAGATGGACAGGCACGCCGAGAACCACGCCTTCGAGGACGCGGACAGCGCCGACCTTGAGGCGCACCAGTCGCTGCTGCGTGGCTATTTCGCCCGCCGGATCCGGCAGACGCAGGACGTGGACGACTATGTCCAGGACGTCTATCTGCGCGCGCTGGCCGCCGCCCCCTCACGCGGGGTGGAGAACTGGCGCGCCTTCCTGCTGCGCGTGGCCAACAACCTGCTGGTCGACCGCTTCCGCCGCAACGCCACCCGCCATCACGACGCCCACCAGGCGCTGGACGATGTCGGTGAACTGACGGATGAGAACGGCCACAGCCCCGAACACACCGCCATGATGCGCCAGGAACTGGCCTGCCTGGAGGCTGCCTTGCGCACCGTCGATCCCCTGGCCCGCCACGCCTTCCTGCTGGTGCGCGTCGATGGCTTGAGCCACCGCGAGGTGGCCGGCCGCCTGGGCCTTGAGGTCAAAATGGTATCCCGTCACATCGAACGCGTCCTGGCCCACCTGGCCCGCACGTTGGTGGAGCCGACGCGTTGACGCCCACGGACATTGATAACGCCATCCTGGAAAGTGCCGCCGCCTGGATGCGCCGCATCCGCAAGGGCGAGTTGGGCCTTGAGGACAAGCGGGCGCTGCAAGCCTGGCTGGCGGCGGACATCCGCCATGTCGCAGCATTGGACCTGGTGACCCAGGCCTGGACGGTCAGCGGCGCCATCGACGATAAGGGCCCCCTGCGGCCGGACCTGATGCGGGCCCGCGGCCTGCGCCTGGCCGACGGCCGCACCCGCCCCCACCGGCAGCCCCGGCGGCGCCTGGTGTGGATGCCGACGGCGGTTGGCCTCGCCACCGCCCTGGCGGTGGTGCTGGTCTGGCTGTGGAACGGCGCGGTCAGCGAGGCCGATTATGTCACCGCCGCCCACGACCGGCCGCAGGTCACGCTGTCGGACGGCACGGTGATGCGCCTGGGCGGCCTGACCCACCTGCACGTGCGCATCGACCCGCTGGGCCGCCGGGTTGACCTGTCGGAGGGCGAGGCCGAGTTCCAGGTGACGCATGAGGCCATGCGCCCCTTCCACGTCCTGGCCGGCGGCATCGAGGTGCGCGACATCGGCACCCGCTTCACCGTCACCGCCCACGGAACCCAGGTGCGTGCCGTGTTGCAGGAGGGGGCGGCCGAGATCCGCGACCGGGCCAGCGGCCGGGTACTGTTGCAGCTGAAACCGGGGCAGCAGGCGGAGCAGGACGGCGCCGGCCCCGTGCGCCTGGCCCAGGCCGACCTGGCTAAGGTGGCGGCGAAACAGGATGGCCGCATGCTGTTCGACGACATGCCCCTGTCGCAGGTGCTGCCGGAGGTGGCGGCCCGCACCGGCATCATCCTGCGGCTGGAGGATCCGGCCCTGGGCGCCATCCGGGTCAGCGGCAGCTATCGCACCGACGATATCACCGGTTTCCTGGCCGCCTTGGCCCGCCTGCATCCCATCACCTGGAAACAGGATGCGAATGGGGATTACCGGATTGCCCGCCGCCGGTAAGCCCATCCACGCCGATGCCGCCCGCCGCGTCACACGGTGGCCGGCGGTGCCGCTGATGCTGTCGTGCAGCCTGCTGGCCCTGCGGCCCGAGGGCGCGATGGCGGCGGCCGGCTATGCCGTGACGGCCCAGCCCCTGGGGGCGGCCCTGCTGGACCTGGCGCGCCAGGCCGGCCGCGACGTGCTGTTCCGTCCGGAACTGGTGCAGGGCTGCCAGGCGCCGGCCGTCAGCGGCGTCAATGATTTCGAGACGGCGGTGGCCCGGCTGATCGGCGGCTGTCATCTGCGCTATCGCCTGGGCGACGGCGGCGCCATTGAGCTGGAACGCCAGCCGGTGGCCGCCACCGTCCTGCCCGCAATGTCCACCGGCCCGGCACCGGAAGTGCTGATCATCAGGGCGCCGGCCCGGGGAATCGCCCTGCCGGCATCCGGCATCACCGGCCTGACGGAGGTGCTGAGCGGCGACCAAATGCATGAGCACGCCGACCAGACCCTGGCGGAAAGTCTGGGCCGGCTGGCCGGCGTCAACGTGCTGGTGACATCCTTGCAAGGGGATCTGGGCGGCATCGACCGGGCGGCGCGCGGCGAGGGCCAGTTCGCCGCCGTACGCGGGCTGGACAGCGCCTATAGCGTCACCCGGCTGGACGGCGTGGCGGTGGCGCAAAGCATGCCCTACAGCCGGGCGGTGCAACTGAGCCTGCTGCCCCCGCTGGCGATGGAGGGGGTGGAACTGACCAAGACGCCAGACGCCAGCGACGACGGCGATGCCACCGCCGGCCAGTTCGACCTGCATCTCGCCTCCGCCCTGGAAAGTGGGGAGCACACCCGCCTGCTGGTGCAGGGCAATGCGGACCAGCAATCCCTGGAACTGGGCCGGCCCGGCGCCGGCGGCCTGGCCACCCTGGACATCGCCCGGCAGTTCGGGCCCGACCACAGCCTGGGCCTGGCGCTGAACGCCTATTACGGCCGCAACCGCTTCGCCAGCGTGGAGCAGTCCTATCAGTCCACCCAGTTCGAATACCGCATCACCGATGCCAGCGGCCATGTGCCGGCCGGCATGGATCCGGCCAATGACCTGCTGCCCACCTCCCTCAACATCCAATACTCGGAAGGGGAAACCCGGCGCTGGGGCGGCAGCCTGGCCGGAGACTGGCAGCCCAGCGACAGCTTCCACGCCTTCGCCCACGTGACGGTGGCGACCGCCGACACGGACCAGGAGGTCTACCAGATGGGTTTCCAGGGTGGGCGCGACGCCACCTTCCTGACCCGCACCGCCTTGGGCGACGGCCTGTATGAGACCAGCAGCGTCAAGACCCAGGTGCATTACTGGTTCGAGACCAACCCCGACACCGCCACCCTGGGCACGGCGCAGTTGGGCGGCGACTGGCGAGACGGCGCCCTGACCCTGTCGCCCCGCCTGTTCTACACCTGGGGCGAAAACGGCCGGCCGCAGCATATCGAGATGTCGTTCTGGAACCCGACCACCACCACCGTGGCGCAGGGGCTGAGCCTGAGCAATCGCGACGGCTATCCCGTCATCACCGGGCCGGCCGGGGCGCAGGCCCTGGCCCGCGACGTGGAAAACCTGCCCGTCTCCAACCAGGGGCAGATCACCAGCCTGTCCAGCCAGCAGCAGCGATTGGGCGGCGCCCTGGACGGCAAGCTGAAACTGGGCCCCGACGCCGTGCTGGAGGCCGGGTTCAAGATCACCGACAGCCATCGCGACAGCTATCGCCGCGACCAGGAGGGGCAGCTGGTGGGCGGGCTGGGTGCGGTGGACGCCGGCACCACCGTGGCCGACCTGGCGCGGGTGGGCCTGCGCGCCGGCACGCTGGCCACCACCCTGGCCGGCGTCTATGACTACGCCTTCCCCCTGATCAACGCCGACCGGCTGGCCGCGCTGTACAAGGCGCGCGATGCCGGCGCCACCTGGACCGCCGACGACTGGAACGCCAACACGCTGAGCGGTGGTGAACGCACGGTGGCGGCCTATGCCCAGGCGCGGCTGACCTTCGGGGATTGGGAGGTTCTGCCCGGGTTCCGGGCGGAATTCTCCGACATCGACAGCACCTATTGGCTTTCGGGTAACAACGGCGTGCCGGCCGATGGCGTGAACTATGGCTGGAACCGCAGCGACAGCCATTTCGCGGCCTTGCTGCCCCGGGTGCTGGCCCGCTGGCAGCCCGACGTCCAATCCACCTATCGCGCCGCCATCTGGACCAGCCAGAGCGCCCCCGCCCCCTATCAGCTGGCGGGCAACGCCACCGTCACCCAGGACGGCGACGGCGTGCTGACCATCACCAAGGGCAATCCCAACCTGCAGGCGGTGGACGGCGTGAACTTCGACCTGTCCGGCACCTGGCAATGGACGGGGGCCGGCATCGGCGCCACCGGCATGGGGGCGGAGGGCGGCGGCCACCTGGAACTGGCCCTCTTCCACAAGCGGCTGATGCATTACCTGTACGATGCCGGCGGCAATCTGGCGGTGGACTCATCCACCAGCGACCAGACCACCCATCTCAGCATCCCGGCCAACGGCGGCACGGCCAAGCTGACGGGGGCCGAACTGTCGCTGGAGCAGCGACTGGCCGTGCTGGCGCCCGCCCTGCCGTCGGGCATCGCCGATGTGGTGTCCCGCTTCGGCGTGGCCGGCACGCTCAGTTGGGAGACCACCGCGGTGCGGCTGGACAACGCCGATTTGGACACGGTGGAACGGGTGCAATACGCGCCCCGTTGGCTGGCCAGCCTGCAACTGCGCTACGACCAGGACCGCGTCCACGCCGCCTTGGATTATCGCTGGGCTGACGACTATGTGCAGTCCTACGGCACCGCCTCCGTCTCCGGCGGGGGTGTCACCATGGCCGGCAGCGCGCTGGACACCTGGGTGCGGCCGTCCCGCCGGTTGGACTTCAGCACCGCCTATGACGCCGGCGGTGGTTTGAGCGCCCGCCTGACCGTCCGCAATTTGGCCGGCAACCTGGCCTATCGTACCAGCATCGGCCGGCACAGCGACGCCGTCCTCCAGACCATCGACGCCGGCCGCAGTTTCGAGCTGGGCCTGCAACAGGATTTCTGACATGGCGAAACACATCCTTGCCCCGACACTGCTGGCGGCGGCCCTGTTGCTGGCCCCACCGGCCCTGGCCGCGAACGCGGAGCAATTGGCGGCCCATTCCCCCCAGGTGCAGACGGCGATGACCCGCCTGCGCGCGGGCGTCGCGGGGTTGCACGACCCGGCGATCAAGGCGGCGACGCGGGACGCGCTGTTCAACCGCGACACCTGCGTGGTCCATCGCGCCAACCTGGATGCCGACGCGCAGCGCGACATCATCGTCCGCCTGATGGCGGAAGGCCTGGTGGATCCGGCTGACGGCAACCGCTTTCCCGGCGGGCTGGCGGCCGGCCTGTTCCCGGCATTGCCGGGCGAGGGCGGTCCCTGCCCGCACCTACCCCAGGCGTTCGCCGCCGCCCCCGGCGGCAACCAGGGCAGCCACCATTCCTGGCCGGGCGGCCTGCCCGTCCACACCGCCTTCAATGCGCAAATGGCGAAGGACATGGCGGCGGCCTATCGCGCCATCGACGGCGTGGTTCTGGACGGCCAGGACGATCTGATCAATGCCGCCCCGCTGTGGCACGACTGGGCCAAGGCCCTGGTCTTCGTCTGGAAAGCCGATGGCGGCCTGCCACCGGAACTAAGCATCGGCGGTCATGACAAGGACGGCGATTACCGCACCGGCGCCCACCACATCCTGGGCCTGGCGGAGGCCATGGCCCGCCACCTGCCGGCCGACCTGGTCATCGTCCAGGCCTGCGCCCACCAGGCGCCGGAGCGCGACAAGCCGCAAGGCCTGGTCCATTGGCTGCGCGCCGCCGCCGTCATCGCCCGCGTCGATCCGGTGGCGGCGGGATATCTGGCGCCGGGCGGTGACGGCGCCCTGACCCTGTCCGGCCTGGCCGATGGCGCCGTGCCGCGCTGGTGGTCCGCCTGCCTGATCCATGCCCAGTCCGACCACAACTGGGTCTATGCCGAACCGGCGGTGGAGGATGCGGACCGCCTGCTGCGTCCACTGGCACCCCGTTTCGGTTTCGATCCGACCCAGCCTTCCCAATACGCCTGGGGTTTCCGCCATCCGGTGTTGAGCCTGCTTGGCGCGCAGGGCGTGCAGTCCCTAGCGGCGCAAGGGCGCCTGACCGACACCCTGACCAAGCTGCGCGCCAAAGGCGCCTTCTGATCAAGTTTAAAGAAAGGCAATAATATTTTGAAACGCCTTGTTGTTTTCCTGATAACGGCCTTGTCGGCATCCTCGGCGCTGGCCAATCCCAGCCCCACCACCCTGGCCGCCGTCGCCGCCCCTCAAAGCCCGTCGGGACAGCCCTTGCGGCTGGAGCGGGTGGTGATGTTCGTGCGCCATGGCGTGCGGGCGCCGCTGACGGATGAGTTGGCGCCCGGCCTGGCCCAAGGGCAATGGCCCGCCTGGCCGGTGGCGCCCAGCCACCTGACACCGCACGGAAGCGAGGCCGCCCGCCTGATGGGCGCCTACCAGCGGTCGTGGCTGGCGGCCAACGGCCTGCTGCCTGCCGCCGGTTGCTTAGGCGCGCCCCAAGTGGCGATCTGGACCAATTCGGCTGAGCGCACCATCCGCACGGGTGAGGCCATGGCCCAGGGCCTGGCCCCCGGCTGCGCCCTGCCCGTAGGGCACCAGCCGCAAGGCACGCTGGATCCGTTGTTCGACCCGTTCGAGGCGGGTGCGGCCACCGTGGATGGCAAGGCAGCGGTGGCCGCCATGGCGCCGGAGATGGACGCGGTGCGTGACGCCGGCCGCGACCTGGCGCCGGCCATCGCCCTGGTGGAACGGGGCCTGGGCTGCGACCGGGCGACGCCCGCCTGTCACCTGGCCGACCAGCCCACCACCATCACCGCCAGCGCCGACAACCGGGGCGTGGATCTGCGCGGCCCCGTGGCGCAGACGGCGGGTGCGGCCCAGATCTTCCTGCTGGAATATCAGGAGGGCATGACCCTGGACCAGGTGGCATGGGGGCGGCTGAATCCTGAGGAACTGGCCCAAATCTCCCGCCTGCACGGCCTGCAATTCGATGTCTTCACCCGCAACGCCTATATGGCGCCGCGCAAGGCCGTGGCGCTGGCCCCCCGCCTGGTGCGGGCGTTGACGGAGGCAGGGCAGCCGCCGGTCACCCTGATCGTCGGCCACGATGACAACATCGCCGCCTTGGCCGGCCTGCTGGGCGTGCATTTCCAGGTGGAGGGCTACGGCCAGGACGATCCGCCGGTGGGCGGTGGCCTGATGCTTGAGGTATGGCGTGACAATGCCGGCCACCGGCTGGTGCGGGTGGTTTATCAGGCGCAGACACCGGACCAGGTGCGCAACCTGGCACCGCTGACCCTGGCGGCCCCACCGGCCAGCCAGGTGCTGACGCCGGCGGGCTGTGCCGAGCTGTGCCCCCTGGAAACGGTGGCGGGCAAGCTGCGCCGATCCTGATTGCCACGAATTTTCGCGTGGCGGCAAGTCCGGAGGATGCACCCCATTGTTGCGGACTTGCGCCGAAATCGATGGGGCGGGCGGGCGTTACCCTGAGTGGCCGTACTGAAAGCGGCCATAATAAAAGAGGAACGCCCCATGCCCGCCCCATCGCCGTTCACGGCCCCCTCCGCCATCCCCTATTATCCCGGCTACAACCTGCACTTCGTCGGCGACGGCGCCTTGCGGCAGTGGGAATTCAATGGCTGGAAAGCCGAAAGCCTGTCCTGGAAAAAGACCTGCTACATCCACGGCGGCCTGTCCGGCGTGGGCGAGACGATCTATGAGGGGCCGGAGGCGGAGTCCTTCCTGTCCCGCATCTTCGTCAACAGTTTCAAGACCTTCAAGATCGGTGCCGCCAAGCACGCCATCGCCTGTGACGAAAACGGCCTGATCACCGCCCACGGCGTGCTGCAACGGTTGGCCAATGACCGTTTCTGCCTGTTCGGCGCCGGTCCGTGGCCGGCCTACCAGCACGGCCTCACCCGCCTGGACGTGCGGCAGGAAAAGCTGAACAACTATTTCTTCCAGGTCGCCCGCCCCACCGCCCTGCAAACCCTGGAGGCGGTGACGGGCGAAAGCCTGCGCGATATCGCCTTCCTGCGTTTCCGCCAGACCGCCATCAACGGCCATCCGGTGCAGATCATGCGGGTGGGCATGGCCGGCACCCTGGCCTATGAACTGCATGGCCCCCTGGACCAGGGACCGGAGATCTTCGACGCCGTGGTGCGGGCGGGCGAACCTTTCGGCATCGAGCGCCTGGGCTGGCAGACCTTCCCCGTCAATCATGTGGAGGGTGGCTTCCCCCAGCAGTTCTGGACCTTCACCTCGGCGATGTACGGGGACCCGGGCTACCAGGCCTATGGCCGCGCCAACCCTTACTCCACGCCGCCCCTGCCCCAGTTCGTGGGCAGCGTCGATCCGGCCGACCGCCGTGCCCGCTACCGCACCCCGTTCGAGGTCGGCTGGCAGCGCTCCATCCGCCTGGACCATGATTTCATCGGTAGCAGCGCGCTGGAGCGGGAGATGGCCGCACCTAAGCGCACCATCGCCACGCTGGTGTGGAACGCCGACGACGTCATCGACATCTATGCTTCGTTGTTCCGGCCAGGGCAGGAGTTCAAGTATTTCGACCTGCCGGCCAGCCCCACCCACCGCCGCACCTACGCCCATGCCGACCACGTCCTGAAGGACGGCCGGCCGGTGGGCGTCTCCTCCGGCAGCGTCTACAGCTATCATTTCCGCCAGGTCCTCTCCCACGCCACGCTGGACGTGGAAGAGGACCATATCGGTAATGAGGTGACGGTGCTGTGGGGCGACTTCGGCGGCCGCCTGAAAGAGGTGCGCGCCCGGGTGGAGCGTTTCCCCTACCTGACGGAGGGACGTAACCAGACCGTTAACGTCACGGGATAGGGTTAGAACGCTTCGGCTTCATCCGGGTCGGGCGCGTCCGTCAGCTGGCGGGCCGCCTTGACCGTGTTGGACAGCAGGCAGGCGATGGTCATGGGGCCGACGCCGCCCGGCACAGGCGTCAGCACGCCGGCATGCTCCATCTCATCCGCCGCCACGTCGCCGACGATGCGGGTCTTGCCCGACGCGTCGGTGATGCGGTTGATGCCGACGTCGATGACGACCGCCCCCTCCTTCACCCAACTGCCGCGCACCAGGCCGGGGCTGCCGGCGGCCACCACCACGATGTCGGCGGTCGCCACGATGGCCGGCAGGTTGCGCGTCAGGATGTGGGTGACGGTGACCGTGCACTCCCGTTCCAGCAGCAGCAGGGCCACCGGCTTGCCTACGATGTTGGACTTGCCGATCACCACCGCCTTCAGGCCGCGGAAATCGTCCACCACCTGGTCCAGCAGCATCATGCAGCCCAGCGGCGTGCAGGGCACCAGCCCGCCGGAGCCGGTGGACAGGCGGCCGACGTTCACCGGGTGGAAACCGTCCACGTCCTTGCGCGGGTCGATGGCGTTCAGCACCTTGGCCGGGCGGATCTGCTTGGGCAGCGGCAACTGCACCAGGATGCCGTGGACATTGGGATCGCGGTTCAGGCCGCGCACCAGCGCCAGCACCGTTTCCTCCGACGTGTCGGCGTCCAGCCGGTGCTCGATGGAATGGATGCCGACCTCCTGGCACTTGGCCATCTTGCGGCGGACGTAGACCTCGCTGGCCGGGTCGTTGCCGACCAGCACCACCGCCAGGCCGGGGGTGACGCCCCGCTCAAGTCCAAGCGCGGCCACATCCGCCGCCACCGCGCGGCACAGATCGGCCGCCACGACATCACCCCGTAGAATACGCATCATCGGTTCCTGAACGCCTGAAGACAGGGGCGCACTGTAAGCGCAGCGGCCACCTCAAGTAAAAAACCAAACACGCAACAATGCGGTGCGTGTTTGGGGGATCAGTCGGCGAACCGTTCTGTCCGCCAGCCGGTCACGCCGCCCCGCGGCGGACGACGCCCGGCGGTGGTGGACGGGATACTGGCGGCAATCAGGAGAAAGCCCATGCCGCTGCTGTCGCCGCCCGCGTCCCGCCTGTCCGGCCGCATCGCCTATCGCGACAACGCCGGCAATGAGGTCGGGCGGGAACGCTTCGAACTGCTGTCCCACGCCGGCGGCCACAGCTTGCGCGCCCTGTGTGAGATGGACGACATCGCCCTGATCCGCGACGTGACGCTGTCCATGGATGGCGCCTGGCGACCGCTGGAGGGGTTCTGCCGCATCACCCAGGACGGCGCCATCGACGCCGCCACCCACCTGATCATCGGGCCGAACAGCGCCAGCATGAGCGGCCTGGTGCGGCGCGACGACCGCCTGGCGGTGGTGAACGAGGTGATGACCTGCCCCACCCCGCCCGCCTATCTGGGCCTGCACCCGCTGCAGGGCGACGCGCTGATCACCAATTGCGTGCCGGACGCCGCACCGGGCGTGTTCGTGCCGGTCAGCACCATCACCAATTCCCACTCCCCGGATGGGGAGCGGAATGTGGGCCTGCACGCCCTGGCCATCGAGGTGGCGTTCATGGGGGCGGAGACGGTGACCGTGGCCGCCGGAACCTTCCAGGCCCGCCGCTACGCCCTGCGCTGGCACCCCGACTGGCCGCCCGCCGATTTGTGGGTGCGGGCGGAGGACTGCGTGTTCCTGCTGATGCGCTGGAGCATGATCGACCGCTGGTACGAACTGGCGACCCTGGACCAGTAAAGGAGCCTTCCGATGGACCTGGCACCCGTCTCATCCCTCATCCGTGCCACGCTGTTCGTGCGTGACCTGGATAGGGCCACCGCCTTCTACCGGGCGCTGGGCCTGAGCGAGACCTATTACGAGGGCGTGCTGGACGACCCGTCGGCCAATGCCATCATCGGTTATGATCGGCCGGGGCCGCTTTCCGTGCGCATCATCAAGCGGCCGGGGCCCAACTTCGGCATGATCGGCCTGTTCAAGATGGACGACGCCCTGGGGGCCGAGGTCGTGCCCATGGCCACCGGCCCCGCCCGCGTGGGCGAGGTGGCGATCATCTTCTACGTCCGCTCCATGGCCGACACGCTGGGCGCCTTACGCGCCGCCGGTGCCACCTGGTCACCGGAACCCGCCATCTTCCGCATGGCCCACCGCCAGCAGGCCGAGGTCTGCCTGCGCGATTGCGACGGCGTGCTGATCAACCTGGTGGAAACCGACCCGGCACAGCAGGAGCGCACCCGGCCTGAATTGGATTACGCTTAGTCGTATGCCCTCAAGCGCCGGGCGCCAGCATCTGCTGGCTTGGCTTCCTCGATTTCCAGTCCGCCTACGGCTCCCCGGAAATCTGCGGCGGACGCGGTCGCGTCCTATAGAAAAGAAGAAGGGCGACGCCGGTGGTATCCGGCGCCGCCCCTGCCCCATTGCGATATCGCAATGATCACTTGGTCGTCAGCGTGAAGCCGTCCTTCGTGCCCACTTCCTGGTCCAGCGTCCCCTTCACTTGGCTGCCGGTTCCCCATTCCGCCATGAAGGCCAGGGACAGGCGGATAGCGGTCTTGAGCTGCGCCGCCTGGATGGGACCAGGCTGGGTGGCGTCGCAGATCAAGCCGCCGAAATAATGGTTGGCGCCGTCCAGCACCAGGCCATAACGGTGCCCGCCGGGGGCGGCGTTGTCGTAGCCGGCCAAATGGCCGTGCCAGCTGTCGGGCGTGCCGCCGGGCATGATATCGATGGTGCCGGTTTCCACCAGCGCCGGCGTTTCCAACGTGGCGTAGCCCTCGGCCGTGATCAGCCCGGGAATGGGCGGCGGCGGGGAGAAGGCCACGACGCAAGTGGCGGTGGCATCGCGCAGGGACCCGGTGACGCCCTCCGGCACGACGGCCTGCGCACCACCCTGCACCAGGGCGGTCAGGCCGCCATAGCTGTGACCGGCGGCGATGTGCGGACCGCCGATATGGGCCGACACGGCGCGCATGTCCTCGATCCGCGCCTTCCAGGTGGCGAGGCCGGGATACTTGTCATGCTGCGGATGGTCGGTGGAATCCACGTGCAGCGGCGCCACCACATCATAACCGGCGCCGACCCAGGCGCCGATCATGTCCGGATACTTCCACGGCGCCGACGCCGCCCCGTGGGAAAAGCTGATGATGCCGATGCGGCGCCCCCGCGCCCGCCAGGTCGACAGCGGGATGGTGTGGCCATCCGCCGCCGTCAGGGTGGACTTCTCCGGATCGAAGCCGGCGGCCAGGCCGGCCTTGGCGATCAGGGCGGCCATGGGCGCGCTGGCCAGGATGGCGCGGCGGGTGATCAGGAACGACATGGATGTTCTCCCTATCAGGGGGCCGGCGCGGCGTCGGCCGGCGGCAAAGCGTCCAGGAAAGCCTTGAGGTCGGCGGCGAACTGGTCGGGAATTTCCCACATGGGCCAGTGGCCCACACCGGGATAGTGGATCAGCTTGACCTGCGTCTGGGTGAAGCGCTTCACCGAGGCGTCGGCACCTTGCGAGATCACCGTGTCCTCATCCGACCATTGCAGCAGCACCGGCACCCGCACCTGTTCGGCCACAGCGCCCATGTCGGTGGTCTGGAACAGCCGGGCGTTGGACTTGAGGAAGGACTGCTGGTTGGTGATGGCGCCGGCCAGATTGCCCATGTCGTACATCATCTGCGGCAAGTAATCCGGAACCACCCAGCCGGGGTGCGAGGTGTCCTCGAACACCCAGCGGTAATAGAACTTGGGATGGTAATCGGGCAGCACGGCGTTGTGGAAGTTCAGCATCCAGCGGATGCGCCAGTCGACCTTGCGGGTCTGGCTGGGCCGTTCCAGCGGCAGCATGGAGAAGGTCATGGCCCGGAAACGGTCCGGATTATCGATGTTCATCTGCAAAGCGACGTTGCAGCCGTTGGACGTGGCCACCACGATGATCCTGTCGTACTTCAACTCATCCAGCACCAGGCCCACCAGGCGGGCGGCCTCCGCCGTGGTGTAGCCCTTGGCGTCGGGACCGCTGAGGCCATAGGGCGGCCAATCCACCCGCACGATGGTGTAGTGGTCGCGCAGGCGCTCCACCGCCGGATCCCATTCGCGCATGTTGACGCCGGTGCCGTGCAGCATCAGCACCGCCGGCCCCTTGCCCTCCACCCGCACGTGCATGGGCACGCCGTCCACGGTGATGAAGCGCGATGGCGCCTGGGCGTAGCGTTCCGCCATCAGGGCCCGGTCGGACGCCAGCCAACCCAGCTTGGCCGGCACGAACCACACCAGGAACACCACCGCCAGCAGCAGGATGAGGCCAAGCAGCCCCCCCGCGATCGTTCGCACCCTCACCCACGCCTCCTTGGCGGTTGTCTCATACGCGTGGCATTTGATCGTAACCGCTCAAATGCCCCCTCAATCGGCGGGCGCCGGCATCCGCCGGCTTGCCTCATCCTCGCTTTCCAGTCCGCCTACGGCTCCCCGGAAAGCTCCGGCGGCCCCAGTCGGGGCCTACAACGGCATGAGCAAAGAGCCCATGCCGTTGCTTCAACTTGGGAAATCATTTTGGACTTGAGCACCGCAACGGGCCGCTTACTTGTCCCGGTTCAGATAGGCATCGACCAGGTCGGCCACGCGTTCCGGCGATTCCAGCGCCGGGAAATGGCCCACCGTGTCCATGCGCACCAGCGAGCGGCTGGCGGCACCGGTCAGGTAGTCATACAGCGCCACCTCGGACGGCGGGGTCAGCACCGGGTCGCGCATGCCCCAGATGATCAGGACCGGCGCCTTGACGGCGGCCAGATGCTCGGCCGTCGCCTGCTTGTTGGCGGTCAGCGCCATCAGGGCCAGATAGTTCTTCTCCGGCGCCCGCATGTTGACACCGTAGTAATAATCAATGGTCGCGGGCGTCAGGCGCTTGGGCTCGCCGTACAGATATGAGAGATAGACCCGCCAGTATTCGCGGTCCTGGTAGCCGATCTTCCGGGCCCGCGCGATCTCCACATCCAACTCGGGCGTGGTCTTGATCTTGGCGTCGGCCACCGAGTTGGCCGGCGTGTTGGCCAGGATCAGCTGCGTCACGCGGTCCGGATACGTGGCCGCGAAATAATAGGCCAGGGTGCCGCCGCTGCTGGTGCCGAACACCGCCGCCTTGTCTACGCCCAGCTTGTCCAGCAGGCGGGCCACCAGGGCCTCCGGCGCGCCGATGGTCTTCGCCGCCTCATCGCTCACCGGACCGGACAGGCTGGCCGGCGGCTGGTCGTAGCGGATGATGCGGTAGCGGCCCTTCAGCCGGTTGACGACCCCGTCCCAGGAATTCAGGCTGCTGGTGGAACCGTGCAGCAGCAGCAGCACCGGCCCCTTGCCCTCATCCCGGTAGCGGACCTCGACCCCGCCGAGATCCGCGTACTTGTCGCCGGGTGCCCCGAAGCGCTGGCGGATTTCCGCCAGGCTCGGGCGCTGCACCGCCGGTGGGGCGGCCTCAGGTGGGGTGCTTTCCGCCGCATGCGGCGCGGACGCCATCATCAGGACGCCCGCCACAACCAGACCCGCGATACGGCCTATCATTGCACCCCCCATAGACTACCCCCTGTTTATTGTGATGGATCAGGCCCGGCCCGACGTGACGAACCAGGAACGGAACACGCCTTCCGACGTGTCGGTGAACTTCTTTGGTGCCGTACGGGCATGGAAGGCCGTGGACTGGTAACCGACACGGATGTCGGTGAAACCGGCCGCCTTCATCAGCTGGCCGTAGTCGGCCGACAGGGCGCCGCGCCAGTTGGGCTCATTATTGAACTGGGCCTCCAGTTCCGACGACAGCTCCTGCCACAGATCACCCAGGGTGTGCAGCAACGGCACCTCCAGGTGGATGGCGATGCCACCCGGGCGCAGCAGGCGGCGGCTTTCCGCCAGGATGTTGACGGCTGCCGCCTCCGACGTCTCATGCAGCACGACGCAGCTGTACACCACGTCGAAGGAGGCGTCGGGGAAGTTGGTGCGCTCCGCACTCTGTTCGGAGAAGTGGACGGCGGCCCCCAGGTGCTCCGCACGGCCATGGGCGTAGCGCAGCATGGACTTGCCCACATCGATGCCGTGCACCTCCGCATCGGGGAAGCAGACGGCCGCCGGCACCGTGCTGGTGCCGATGCCGCAGCCCATGTCCAGGATGCGCTTGGGCTGGATGTCGGGGGCGATGGTCAGCAGATGGGCCATGGCGGTGTGGCCGCGCAAATCGTTCAGCATGCCGCCGTTGCGGCCCAGCATGTAGACGGCACCGCCGCGATCCATCACGGCGCCCTGCAACACGGAGCCGTCATCCAGGGCGTTGCCGCCCGGCATCAGGTGGATGTCGCCGCGCAGGATGTAGTCTGGCGCTTTGAAGTCGGGGTCCAGGGTGACGCTGCCCTTGGGCGCTTCGACGGCGGCCAGGGCCTCAAGCTCACCCGCCTGGCGTTCCACGCTGTCCTCGACCGCCGCCCACAGCTGGCGCTGGGATTCACGCTTGAGGCTGAGCCAGGTCTTGAAGCTGCCGAAATCCTGCATGCGCTCGCGCAGATCGTCCACCGGGCTGTTGGTGGCGCGGCCGTCCATGGCCGCCACCATCTTGCCGGCGATGTCGCGCTGGGCGGTTTCCAGGTTCTGCATGACGAAAAGCTTCAGGTCGCGCACGAACAGCTGTTCCACCAGCTCGTCATGCGTCGGCAGGGCGATCATGGGATGGGCCTGGGCGGCGCGCGCCTCGACAATGCCGTTGCTCATGCTCACTTCTCCCCAGTGCTCGGGTTGGATACGGACGCGAGGTCGGCCTGGGCCGCCTCCTGCAAGGGCCGGAACACCTTGGCCAGGATGTGCTGGCGCATGCGATCGCGCTCGACCTGGGCGGCCGCGTCGGGCGAGAACTCGTCGACGGCACCCGGCGCCAGGACACCGGAGGCCACCAGCAGCCGCTCGCAGGCATCCAGGCGGGCCCGCAGGATCGTGGCCTCCGACGCCAGCGACACGATCATCGCCAGCGTCTGCTCATCATACGTGCGGCTGCCCGGAATAGGGTCGAGCCGATTGGGGGTGCGGGGAAGCCGGCGACTTGTCACATGAACCTCACGTCGAATGGCGGTGGGGGCGACTGGAGCGACCGGTCATGGGCATCGCCGGAAATTTCATTCCCGGCAATAGATTGTTGTCGCAACCAATTGGCGTCAAACGGAAATCCGTATTCGCCGTTCGCCTGTCCCTTGCCGCCCGATTGCCGGGTTTCCCTTTGGTCCCAAGGAAACCCCAGTCCCAACATTTAAGCGCAGGGCGGCCCGCCGATAAGCACCACGTGGAAAAAGCGTCCACACAGTGGTCAATTTGATACGCCGGAAGAACGGTTTGGCTTTGCGAAGAAGATGGGGTGGCGGGATAAAAAACATGCCACCCCAGTCCATTAGAAGGAGTACTTAACCCTGACACCGAAGGTGCGCAGCTCCGGCAGGGCGACGACCGCGGCGGCGTTGTAGGTGGTGTGGGCGAAGGTGTTGTTGAACAGCGAGCCGTCGGTCACGCTGGTGTAGTTGTGGTTGTCGAACAGGTTGGTGACGAACACCTCGGCATTGATCGACTTGGTGTTCAGGCCGACGCGCAGGTTGACGTTGGTCAGGTCGGGCGATTTCAGGATGTTGGCCGCGTCCGACCAGACGCCGGACTTGTAGGTGAAGTCGCCGCGGATGTAGGCGCTGGAGCCCTCAATCAGGTCCAGATCGTGGGTGTATTGCAGGCCGATGGCGGCGGAGTACTTCGATGTCAGCGGGTTTTCCTTGCCCGTGAAGTTGGTGATGCCGGTCAGTTGCGTCACCGAGGGCGAGATCAGGCTTTCGATGTAGCTGTCGTTGTACGCACCGCTGACGTTCAGTTCCAGGCCATGCATCAGCACGGCGGTGACATCGCCTTCCACGCCGGTCATCTTCACCCGGCCGGCGTTCAGGTTGGCCGACACCGTCTGGGTTGTATTGGCAACCGGGTCAAAAATCACGATCGACGCGGTGTTGATCTGGTTCTTCCAGACCGCACGGTAGGCATCCAGGGTGTAGCGCAGCTTGTTGTCGAACAGCTTGCCCTTGATGCCGATCTCATAATTGTCGATCTGCTCGGGCTGCACTTCGATCTTGTAGCCGTCGGCGGCCGCCGTCTGCTGCACCAGGGCGGTGCCCGACAGGAAGGCGGTGTTGAACGAGCCGGGGTTCACGCCCTCGGAGTATGACGCATAGACCATGGTGTCGGGCGCGACATCGTATTGGACGATCGCACGGGGGAGGAAGCTCTGGTACTCGTGGCTGGCGATCTGGCTGCCGCCGGCGTAGGTGCCGGCCGGCAGGAAGGCGTTGGACGTAACCGTCAGGCCGGCCGGCGGGGCGTAGGCGTACAGATGGTCGACCTGATAGCGGCCGTCGAAGCTGACGGTGAACTTGTCGGTGACCTGGTAGCTGAGGCCGTAGAACACGCCGGCCGTCTTGCTGCGGGTCATGCCGTTGACGGAAGACAGGGTGGTGGTACCCAGGGCGCCGTTGCCGCCGCCCAGGCCGTTCTGGTACTTGGCGTCCAGGTAGCTGGCGCCCAGCGTGCCCTTGAACGGGCCATGGTTATAGCTGGCGCGCAGTTCTTGGGACACGTCCTCGGTCTGCTGTTCCACCAGGAAGGGGAAATCGAAATAGCTGCGCGAACCGGTGCCGCCATAGGGGTTGGTCTGGCTGGTGTCGTAGTAGTTGTCCAGGTCGGCCAGTTCGCTGAAGTACTCGTGGTTGTAACCGGTCAGCGAACTGATGGTCAGGTCGGTGTCCGGCACCTCGTAGTCCATCGCCAGGTGCACATGGTAGTACTGGCTGACCAGGCCGTAGCCCTGGGCGCCATCATCGGGATCGATCAGGCGGCCCTTGGGGTTGGCCAGGAAGGCCTTGATGTAGGCGTCGTTGGCCGTGTTGGCCGAGGGGGAGTGGAGCAGGCTGGGGGCCGTGCCGCAGATATAGGCGTTGCTGACGGCCACACCCGTGGTGCTGACGCCGTTCAGGGTACAGTTGGACTGGTTGGCGACCACGACATTGCCGTTGGCGCCGGTGACCTGGTAGGCGCCGATCAGGCCCTGGGCCGACGGGCCGTCATCATTGGCGGTGATCATGCCGTAGAACTTGGCGGTGAAGTGTTCGCTGGGGGTGAACTTCAGCGAGACGCTGCCCGACTTGGTTTCCTGGTCGCCCAGGGTCTGGCCCGGCACGCCGGCGTTGGTGTAGGAACCGTCCTTGGCGAATTCCCGCGCCTCCATGCGGATGCCCAGCTTGTCGGGAACGATGGGGCCGCTGAGTTCCGCCTGGAAGTCGCGGTTGTTGCGGGTGCCCAGCATGCCGCTGACCGAACCGCCCCACTCATCCGTGCTGGGGTCCTTGGTGATGACGTTGATGGCGCCGGCGAAGGTCTGGCGGCCGAAATAGGCGCTCTGCGGGCCCTTCAGCACCTCGACCCGTTCCGGATCGGTGACGTTGCTGATGGCGGTGGCGGACGACACCGGCACGCCGTCCAGGAAGACCGAGGTGGTCTGCGCGATGGCGTTGGGAGGCGTGAAGCCGCGGATGATGACCTGCTGGAACGACCGGTCGTTACGGCCGGCGCCGTTGTCGACGACCTTCATGCCCGGCGTGTAGGCGGAGATATCCTGCACCGACACGATGCCGCGCGCCTCGATGTCTGCGCTGGTCAGCGCGGAGACGGCGACCGGGGTCTTCAGGATGTCTTCGCCGACCTTACGGGCGGTGACCACGATTTCCATCAGTTCATCGCCGCCCGCCTGATCGGCAGCGGCCTGGTCGGCCGCCTTGGCGGGAGCGGAGGTTTGGGCATGCGCGGACGACGCGGCGCAAGCCACCATGATAGCCAGAATGGATGTCGCTGGACGGATTCGTCCCCGAGCACGAAAAACAGCCATGATGAAGCCCCTGTCTTTGTGTTTTTTAATAGGTGTTTTTAGTTATCGCTGGACAGAATCCAGGACTTTATTTTTGTAACGTTTGCCCGCCAAGAAATGGCGGCGGATTTATTTTAAAATCTCGCCGCAACCCTCGGTGATCATGATTTGATCGGTTTTGTTGCCGAATGACAATGCGGAGCCGAAATCTCTATCCACGTGATGGACAGATGACTCTCAGGGGTAATCATTAAATTTATGGGGTGGGACAAGGAAAGCATGGCTTTCATTGGGCTTTTCGCCAGCGCCATACTTTGGGATATATCGGGAATCACGCGGCGGGACCCGTGTTCTTCCTGCATGGGCTGGATGCCGGGAAAAAAGCACGGCCCACGGGCACGGGACCAGGGGGCGGCGCCCTCTTCACATGCAATTGGGGCGGCGGCCTGAAAAGACCACCGCCCCAATCGTTGATGCAGACCCGCTGTCGCCGGTCCGGCCCCTTAGAAGGAGTACTTGACCTTCACGCCGAAGGTCCGCAGGTCGGGCAAGGCCGCGATGGCGGCGGAGTTGTAGGTGGCGTGGCTGAAGGTGTTGTTGAACAAGGTGCCGTCGGCCACGCTGGTGTAGTTGTGGTTGTCGAACAGGTTGGTCACGAACACTTCGGCATTGATGTTGCCGGTGTTCAGGCCGACCCGCAGGTTGACGTTGGTCAGGTCCGGGGACTTCAGGATGTTGGCGGCATCCGACCAGACGCCGGACTTGTAGGTGAAGTCGCCACGGATGTAGGCGGTGGAGCCTTCGATCAGATCCAGATCATGGGTGTACTGCAGGCCGATGGCGGCGGAGTACTTCGACGTCAGCGGGTTTTCCTTGCCGGTGAAGTTGGTGACGCCGGTCAACTGCGTCACCGAGGGCGAGCTCAGGCTTTCGATATAGCTGTCGTTGATGGAGCCGCTGGCGTTCAGTTCCAGCCCATGCATCAGGACGGCGGTGATTTCGCCTTCCACGCCGGTCATCTTCACCCGGCCGGCGTTCAGGTTGGCCGACACCGTCTGGGTGGAACCGGTGCTGGGGTCGAACACCACCAGCGAGGCGGTGTTGATCTGGTTTTTCCAGACCGCGCGGTAGGCATCCAGGGTGTAGCGCAGCTTGTTGTCGAACAGCTTGCCCTTGATGCCGATCTCATAATTGTCGATCTGCTCGGGCTGCACTTCGATCTTGTAGCCGTCGGCGGCCGCCGTCTGCTGCACCAGCGCGGTGCCGGACAGGAAGGCGGTGTTGAAGGCGCCGGGGTTCACGCCCTCGGAATAAGAGGCGTAGACCATGGTGTCGGGCGTGACGTCGTACTGGACGATCGCGCGCGGCAGGAAGCTCTGGTACTCGTGGCTGGCGATCTGGCTGCCGCCAGCATAGGTGCCGGCCGGCAGGAAGGTGTTGGAGGTGACCGTCAGGCCGCTCGGCGGGGCGTAGGCGTACAGGTGATCGACCTGGTAACGGCCATCGACGCTGACCGTCAGCTTGTCGGTGACCTGGTAGCTGAGGCCGTAGAACACACCGGCCGTCTTGCTGCGGGTCATGCCGTTGACGGTGGAGAACACCGTCGTGCCCAGGGCGCCGTTGCCGCCGCCCAGGCCGTTCTGGCTCTTGGCGTCCAGATAGCTGACACCCAGCGTGCCCTTGAACGGGCCCTGGTTGTAGGTCGCGCGCAGTTCCTGCGACACGTCCTCGTTCTTGCGTTCCACCAGATAGGGATAGTCGAAGTAGCTGCGCGAACCGGTGCCGCCGAAGGGGTTGGTCTGCGACGTGTCGAAGTAGTTATCCAGGTCGGTCAGCTGGCTATAATATTCATGGTTGTAGCCGGTCAGCGAGCTGATGGTCAGGTCGGTGTCCGGCACCTCATAATCCATCGCCAGGTGCACATGGTAGTACTGGCTGACCAGGCCATAGCCCTGCGTCCCGTCGCTGGGGTCGATCAGGCGGCCCTTGGGGTTGGCCAGGAAGCTCTTGATATAGGCGTCGTTGGTGGTGTTGGCCGACGGCGAGCCGATCAGCTTGGGCGCCGTGCCGCAGATGTAGCGGTTGCTGACGGCCACACCCAGCGCGCTGACACCGTTCAGGGTGCAGTTGGACTGGTCGGCGACCACGACATTGCCGTTGGCGCCGGTGACCTGGTAGGCCCCGATCAGGCCCTGGGCGGACGGACCGTCATCGTCGGCGGTGATCATGCCGTACAGCTTGGCGGTGAAGTGCTCGCTGGGCGTGAACTTCAGCGAGACGCTGCCCGACTTGGTTTCCTGGTCGCCCAGGGTCTGGCCCGGCACGCCGGCGTTGGTGTAGGAGCCGTCCTTGGCGAACTCACGCGCCTCGACCCGGATGCCCAGCTTGTCAGCGACGATGGGGCCGCTGAGTTCGGCCTGGAAGTCGCGGTTGTTGCGGGTGCCCAGCATGCCGCTGACCGAACCGCTCCAATCGTCGGTCGGATCCTTGGTGATGACGTTGACGGCGCCGGCGAAGGTCTGGCGGCCGAAATAGGCGCTCTGCGGGCCCTTCAGCACCTCGACCCGTTCCGGATCGGTGACGTTGCTGATGGCGGTGGCGGAGGACACCGGCACGCCGTCCAGGAAGATCGACGTGGTCTGCGAGGTGGCGTTGGCCGGGGTGAAGCCGCGGATGATGATCTGCTGGAACGAGCGGTCGTTACGGCCGGCGCCGTTGTTGACGACCTTCATGCCCGGCGTGAAGGCCGAGATGTCCTGGACGGAAACGATACCGCGGGCGGCGATATCCTCAGACGTCAGCGCGGAGACGGCGACCGGCGTCTTCAGGATGTCTTCGCCGACCTTACGGGCGGTGACCACGATTTCCGTCAGTTCATCGCCACCCGCCTGGTCGGCGGCACCCTGGTCGGCAGCCGCGGGAGCAGCGATCTTGCCGTCGGGAATGGCGGTTTGGGCATTCGCGGATGACGCGGCGCAGGCCACCACGATAGCCAGAATGGACGTCGCCGGGCGGATTCGTCCACGTGCATGAAAAACAGCCATATTGAAGCCCCTGTATTCTGTAGTGTTTTAGGCAGATGTTCTTTTTTAGCACCGGACAGAGTCCAGGCTTTTGTCTTGTAAACTGGGGAGAACCAGTAAACATCAGCGGATTTATTTGAGTCTTATCCGCGCTTTTGATGGGTGGTGATTTGGGCGATTTTGCCGCGAATGACAATGCCGGCCGGAAATTTCTATCCACGTGATGGACAGAACCCTCGCAGGGTTAACCACGGAATTTTATGGGGTGGGACAAGGAAAGCGCGGCTTTCATTGGGCTTTTTAGCCCGTGTCCGCCCTTAAGGATATATCGAAAAAATAAGGAGCAGGGATGAGCACAAATCTACTGCGCACCGCCCTTCTGGGTGCGGTGACAGGGGTAATCGCCGTCGGCATGGCCCCAGGCGTGGCCAGGGCGGCCGTACCGGCTTGCGTGGAAACGACGCCGCTGCAACGGCCCATCGAGTACGATTCCACCGACATCCTGCCGGATGGGCGGGTGACCTTCCGCCTGTGCGCACCACAGGCGACGGCCGCCAAGCTGGTCAGCAGCGAGATAGAGGCCGTGCCCGCCGGCTATGACGGCAAGCCCGAGGGCCTGCCCATGGCCAAGGATGAGTTGGGGTACTGGAGCGTCACGACGCCCACGCCCGTGGCGCCGGGCCCCTACCGCTACGGTTTCAAGGTCGATGGCATCCGGGTGGCCGACCCGCAGGTCACCCACTATTCGCAATTCTTCCGGGGCGTGATCTCCACCATCGACATTCCGGGCACGTCGGCGGCGTTCGAATCCTTCCATGCCGACGTGCCGCACGGCCTGGTGTCCACCCTGGACTATTGGTCGAAATCCCTGGGCATGCAGCGCCGCGCCCACATCTACACCCCGCCGGGCTATGAGGCCGGCAAGGGCGCCCACCTGCCGGTGCTGTACCTGGTGCACGGCGCCGGCGACAGCGACGACAGCTGGACGTCCATCGGGCATGCGCAATACATCCTCGATAACCTGATCGCGGCAGGCAAGGCCAAGCCCATGATCATCGTCATGCCCTTCGGCCACACCCCGGCACGCGAGGGCGTGGAGCGCATGAACAACACCGATTTCGGGGCCGACCTGCTGGGTGATCTGGTCCCCTATGTCGATGCCCACTTCCGCACCGCCCCCAAGCCGGCGAAACGGGCCATGGCCGGCCTGTCGATGGGCGGCGCCCACACGCTGCAGTTCGGCCTGCCCCACCCGGAGGTGTTCGGCGCCATCGGCGTCTTCAGCGTCGGCCTGCTGGGCGACGATCCCCTGCCCGCCTATGGTGCCGCGCACGGCGACGGCCTGAAGAAACGCGGGGAAGCCCACGGCCTGGTCTATTACGCCATCGGCAAGGCCGATCCCTTCCGCAAGCTGGTGGAACCGACCGAAAAGATGTTCGACCAGTACGGCATCAAATACGAATTCCATGAGAGCGAGGGCGGCCACACCTGGCAGAACTGGCGCGATTACCTGGTCCTCTTCGCGCCCAAGCTTTTCCAGTAAGCGACTAATCCTTAAGGGCTTATCCGGAATGGCGAAGGCATGCCCTTCGCCATTTCTTTATGGGTGAAAGGCGCCTGTCCACCAGGTGGTGACCACCTGGTGGTTGTCATTTGACAAGCGCGCGTGTGCGCCAAAAATCCGTCATGTAGAAAATCTGGGCATGCGGCGAACCCGCATCGCCCCATCCGGACATCAGGAGCCGCGCCCGCCCCCGTGTCGAACATCGCTTTCGACCAGGATCGGTCGTTGCCGCCCACAGCGCAGAAGGACATCGCCGCATGACGCAGGCCATTTCGCGCGGCTATGTGCCCGGCCCCCACGGCCAACTCCATTACCGCCAGGCCGGTCCGCAGGGTGCCGTTGCCGGTCGCCCGCTGGTCCTGTTCCACCAGAACCCGTCCTCCTCTTTCGAGTTCGAGGTGCTGATGGCGGAACTGGCGCGGGACCGCCGGGTCCTGGCCTTCGACACGCCGGGCTACGGCATGTCCGACGGCCCGTCGGAACCGCTGAGCATGGCGGGTTACGCCGGCATCCTGGCGGACGCCCTGCCCGCCGTCGGTATCGACAGTGCCCTGGGCTGCGACGTCTACGGCTTCCACACCGGCGCGCTGATCGCGGTGGAGGTGGCGCTGGCCCGGCCCGACCTGGTCCGCGCCGTGGCCCTGACCGGCCTGCCCATGCGCAGCCCGGAGGAACGGGCGGAACGGCTGGCCGCCGCCCGCAACCCCACGCCCCTGGATGAGGCGGGTGAGACGGCGATGGGCCTGGCCCGGCGCCTGTGGGATTTCGTCGTCGTCAACCGGAGCAAGGGCGTCACGCTGGCCCGCGCCGCGGAAAACTGGATCGACAAGCTGCGCACCCTGGACCGCATCACCTGGGCCTATGTCGGGGTGTGGAGCTTCAATTTCGAGGCGCGGATGCCCCTGCTGAAACAGCCCGTGCTGCTGCTTCAGCCCCATGAAGAGATCTTGCGGCAATCGATCGCCGCCGTCGCCCTCTGCCCCGACCACCGCGTCGTGGAGATGCCGGAGTGGAGCCGCGACATTTTCGATATCCCGGAAGCGGTCACCCGCATCGGTGAAGAGTTGCGCCGCTTCCTCGACCAATCACATTGAAGCCTTAGGAGTTTTGCTGATGACCGCCCCCACCACCGCCCCCGGCGGCCTCCCCATGGCCAAGATTTCCCATTCGGTCATGGCGTCCGATTTCCTGGCCGACGAAGTGGCCAAGCGGTACGACATCGCCGGTCCGGTCACCGCCTTCCTGCTGTATCGCGGCATGAACGACGTCTACCTGGTGCAGGGCGCCAATGAGCGCTACGCCCTGCGCGTCTGGCGCAAGACCTACCGCGACGTCGATGAGGTGGCGATCGAACTGAACTTCCTGGATTACCTGCGCCAGCAGAAGTTCCCGGCGTCGGCCGCCGTCCGCACCCGCGAGGGTGAGCTGTACTTCAAGCTTGAGTCGCCCGAAGGCCCGCGCGCCATCGCCCTGTACGACTGGGCGCCCGGCAAGAAGTTCGGCGAGCGCCTGGACATCGGCACGGCCGAACGCATCGGCGCCGCCTTCGCCCAGATGCACCTGCACGGCATCACCTACCAGGGCGCCAAGCCCTTCAGCACCGACAATTCCGTGCGGTTCCAGGTGACGGTCCCGGCCCTGCTGAACTTCGTCTACGACCGGCCCGACGACCTGCGCGACTATGCCATCATCAATGAGCGCCTGGCCCAGCGCCTGATCGACATCCGGTCCGACGACGTGCCCATGGGCATCTGCCACTGCGACTTCCATTCCAGCAACGTCCACGTGGCGGATGACGGCCAGATCATGCTGCTGGATTTCGATGGTACCGGTGAAGACTATCTCATGCAGGACGTGAAGAACTTCGTCTGGGGCAACGTCTTCTACGGCTTCTCCGACAGCTACGGCGAGGCGTTCGAGCGCGGGTACGAAAGTGTCCGCCCCTTCACCGCCGACGAAAAGCGGCATGGCGAACTGTTCCTGCTGGCCAAGGCGTTCCGCCTGGTCTCCGGCATGGCGGAATCCTCCGCCGCCGTGGGCCGCGGCACGCTGCGGTTCCGCAACCTGGATTGGTTGGGCGACTACATCAAGTCGCGCGCCCGTCCGCTCGGCCTGCTGTGATCTGACACCGCTGAAAGGCAGGGGCGCTCCCCCTACCCTGCCTTTCGGTGGCGGTGACCGGACATCCGGCAAGGCCGTAAACCGCCGAGGTATCCCATGGATGATCTCGCCGCCCTCATGGCGAACGACGAAGAATTACTGACGGGCCTGCAAAAGAACGGGCCCATCAACCTACCCAGGGCTTATGAAATCATGGACCGGTTCGGCATCGACGGGCTGGTCCTGGGCGATCCGTTGAACGTGTTCCACGTGTTGGGTTACTGGCCGCAGATCGGGACCACCCGGCAAGGCCAGCCGCCCACGACGTTCGCCATTTTGACCCGCGACGCGACGCGGCCGCCGGCCATCGTCACCTCGCACTTCATTTATTACTATACCTTCGTGGACGGTGGCCCGCGTGACCAGGTGGCCGCCTACCTGTTCCAGGACGCGGGCGACCAGGGGGCGGAGGATTTTGCCCCCGTCTTCCCGGGATTCTTCGCCAGCCGGGGTGCCGCCCCGCTGACGACGGTGGAGGAACGGCGCCGGTCGCGCACCGACGCCGCCGTGGCCGGCCGCCCCGTCTTCGCCGATGCCGGCGGCGCACTGAGCCGGGCGCTGCGCGACCTGGGCCTGTGGCAGGGCCGCATCGCCTATGACCACGAAGTCACCCGCATGGTGTGCGAGCGGCACGAACGGCCGGGCGAACTGGTCCCGGCCGACAATTTCCTGCGCTGGATCCGCATCGTGAAGTCGCCGCTGGAACTGGCGCTGATGCGCCGGGGGGCGGAGGCCAACGCGGCGGCGGTGGATGCCGTCATCGCCCAGGTCCGCGCCGGCGTGAATTACCGTGAGATGCGCCAGCTGTTCGCCCTGGAAAGCGCCCGGCGGGCCAACCGCGCCGTGTTCATGACCATCGACCGCGTCTCCTCCGAACTGCCGACGCAGGACCGGGTGCGCGAGGGCCAGTCGCTGTTCTTCGACGGCGTCGGCCATTTCCAGAACTATCACGGCGACTATGCCCGCACCGTCTTCGTGGGCGAGCCGGTGGCCGCCGCCCGCCGCGCCGCTGATGCCGCCGTGGCCGGCTGGAAGGCCATCCGGGAGCAGTTGCGCCCCGGCATGCGTTTCTCCGAAGTCAGCCGCATCGGCCTGGACACGCTGAAGAAATCCGGTGTCGGCGACATCGTCACCTTCGGCCCCCACAGCGTCGGCCTGATGCACACGGATGAGCCGGGCGAGGTGCGCGGCGGCTTCTACGGCAAGAACGACCTTGTGCTGGAAGAGAACATGGTCCTGAGCGTCGATTGTCCCTCGCTGGACACCGGCATCGGCGGATCGGTCCATATCGAGGATCTGGTGGTGATCACCCGCGACGGGGCGGAGCCTATCCACCACCTCGGCAACCACGTCATCATGATTTGAGGCGCCCCATGTATCTATCAATCCATATCGACGTTTCGCCGCAGGACGCGGACAGGGCGCCAATCGACCACCGCGCCGACCGGATCGAGGCGGCCAAGGCCGACTTCGTCCTGCTGGCGCGGGAGACCGACGGCGGCGGGTTGCAGCCCAGCCGGGTGGAGGCGGTGGTGACACTGCCCTGGATCACCGGCCGGCTGAGCACCCCGGTGGTGGTGGCCGCCCTGCCGGCGCTGCACGCCGTGCCCTTCCACATCGCCCGCGCCCTGTCGGCGGCGGATTTCCTGTCCGCCGGCCGCTGCGGCTGGATGCCCATGACCGCCGGCGGTGCGCGGTATGACGCCGCCTATGGCGACGGCTACCGCCTGGCCGACGACCAGACCCGCGCCAAGTATGAGGATTTCATCCGTGCCACCCAGGCCCTGTGGGACAGCTGGGATGACGACGCCCTGATCATCGACAAGGCCGCCGGCGTCTATCTCGACAGCGCCAAGGTGCGCCGGGTCGATTATCGCGGGCCCTTCTTCTCCAGCATGGGTCCGCTGAACGCCGCCCGCCCGCCGCAGGGTTATCCCGTGCTGGTGCGCGACCTGGACGACGTGGCCGAAAGTGCCGTGCCCGCCGATGTCGTCCTGGGCAGCCTGTCCCAGCTGGCGGCGGCCGGCGCCGGCGCGGTGCGCCTGGTGAAGGCGACAGCCGCCACGGTCGACCAGGCCGTGGGCGCCGTCCGGGAAGGTGCGGCCGATGGCCTGCACCTGGTGGGCGAAAGCGCCCTTGAATTGCTGGAAGCGCTGCGCGCCAAGCACCCCGTGGCCGAAAAGGCCGGGGCCACCGCCCGCGCGCGCCTGGGGCTGACCAAGCCCGCCAACCCCTATTCGGAAAGGGCCCAGGCCTGATGTCGAACAAGAACGGTAGACTGCACCTGTGGGCCTTCCTCCAGGGCATCGGCTTTTTCCCCGGCGGCTGGCGTGATGAGGGGGCCACCCCCCGCGCCGTGTTCGACCGCGGCTATTACGAGCGGCTGGGCCGCCTGGTGGAAGAGGCGCGCTTCGACGCCATCGTCTTCGGCGACCAGCTTCAGGGCCGCGACGCCGCCGGGCGCACGCCCTCACGCCTGGCCATCCCCACGCTGGATCCCTTCACCCTGCTGTCGGTGATGGCCGGGGCCACCAGCCGTGTCGGCCTGGTTTCCACCGTCTCCACCACCTATAACGAGCCGGCGGAAGTGGCGGCCAAGTTCGCCGCCCTGAACTTCGTCAGCCAGGGCCGCGCCGGCTGGAACATCGTCACCACCGCGCATCCGAATTCGCCCTGGAACTTCGGTGAGACGGAACTGCTGGAAAAGTCGCAGCGCTACGCCCGCGCCAAGGCCTTCGTCGACGCGGCCGAGGTGTTCTGGAAGGACGCCGGTGGCAAGCCGGCCGGCGACCGCGCCGCCGCCATGGCCAACGACTGGTTCAACTTCAGCGGCACGCTGGACTTCCCGACCTCCCCCCAGTACCGCCCGGTGCTGGTGCAGGCGGGACAGTCGCCCGACGGCCGCGACTTCGCGGCGCAAACGGCGGAGGCCATCTTCTGCCCCGCGCCCACCATCGATGCCGGCCGCAGCTATCGCGACGACATCCATGAGCGGGCCCGCCGCTTCGGCCGCAAGCCGGAAGAGATCCTGATCATGCCCGGCCTGGCCTTCGTGCTGGGCAGCACGGAGGAGGAGGCGCAGGCCAAGCACAAACACGTGCTGGACCTGGCCGACGACCTGCTGTGCGTCGAATACCTCAGCGAATCCATCGGTTACGACCTGACGCAGCACCCGGTGAACGCGCCCTTCCCCATCGAAGAGATCGTGGCTCGTTGCGAGTTCCCGGCCGAGGATGTGCGCCGCATGCTGACACCGGCGGTAGAAGCCAATCAGTCCATCGCCGACTATTGCCGCGACTACGCCCGCAAGCCGCGCGGCCACGCCATCTTCGTCGGCACCCCCGACCAACTGGCGCAGCGCATGGAAACCTGGATCGACGCCGGCGCCTGCGACGGCTTCACCCTGCAGCCGGGCTTCATGCCGCAGGAACTGGAACTGTTCTGCAAAGAGGTCGCCCCCCTGTTGCAGCAGCGCGGCCTGCTGCGCAATGAGTACCAGGGCCCGACCCTGCGCGACCATCTGGGTCTGGGAGGTCAGGCATGACAGCCCATTCCGTCGAACGGGCCTTCGTGCGTGTGGCCGAAGGCCAGGTGCACCTGCGCCAGATCGTGACACCAGGGGCGGCCAAGCCGCCCCTTTTCCTGTTGCACGCCTCACCCGCCTCTTCCCGCTGGCAGGTGGGCTTGATGCAGGCGCTGGCGCCCTCGGGCCGCACGGTGATAGCACCAGACACGCTGGGCAACGGCGATTCCCCGGCACCGGCGGTGGCCGATCCCGACATCGCCTATTTCGCCGACAGCATCCTGCGCCTGGCAGACGCCATGGGCATCGAGACGTTCGACGTCTATGGCGCCCACACCGGGGCCCGCACGGCGTGTGAATTGGCGGCCATGGCCCCCGGCCGGGTGCGCCACGCCGTGCTGGACGGCATCAAGGAATATGACGAGGAAACCAAGGCCGCCATCCTGAAGCACTACGCGCCCAAGGTGGAGCCGGACGACCATGGCACCCACATGGTCTGGGCCTATCACTTCGTGCGCGACCAGGCCCTGTACTTCCCGCATTTCATGCGCGATCCGGAACACCGCCTGCCCGGCTTCATGCCGCCGGCCCGCGTGCTGCACGACGCCACCCTGGATGTGCTGAAGGCCCTGGACACCTACGCCCTGCCCTATCTGGCGGCCTTCCGCTACCGCCCGCTGGAACGCCTGCCGGTCATCGAATGCCCAGTGCTGATGCTGAAGGCGGAGCGGGAACTGGCGGTGCTGAACGCCGCCATCGATGAGGCGGCGGCACTGCTGAAGCGCGGCACCGTGGCCGCCGTGGCGTCGGATGCCGAAGCCAAGGCCAAGGCCATGGTCGCCTTCCTGGATGGAGTAGCCGCATGACCGCCCATACCTCAGGCACGACCCGGCTGCCGGCGGCGGTCTGCATCGGTTTCGGTGTCGGTACGATCGGCGTGTCCATCATGCTGAACACCGTCACCGCCTATTTCCCGGCCTTCATGTCCACCGTTCTGGGCAAGAACACGGAGCTGGCGGGCTACCTGCTGATGGCGTCGAAGCTGTACGACGCCATCGCCGACCTGATCATCGGCACGCTTAGCGACAAGACGCGCAGCCGCTGGGGCCGCCGCCGGCCCTATCTGCTGCTGGGCGCCCTGGTTTCGGCGGGCTCGTTCCTGATGATCTTCGCCGCCCCCGCCACCCTGGGCGACACGGGGCTTATCGTCTACATGATGGCGGCGCTGGTGATCTATTCCACCGGCTATTCGCTGTTCAACGTGCCCTACATGGCCATGCCGTCGGAAATGACACCGTCGCGTTATGAACGGTCGCGCCTGCTGTCCTTCCGCACCGTGTTCGTGTCGCTGGGCCAGATCCTGGCCATGGCCGGTACCGCCGCCCTGATCCAGCGCGGGGGCGGCGGGTCCGAACGGCTATTGGGCGATGGGCTGGGTGATGGCGCTGGTCATCGGCACCGCCATGGCCCTGTCCTTCTTCGGCACCGCCAAGGCGCCGGTGGTGGAGGCGACGGCGGCCACGGTGGCACGGCCGGTCGGCACGGCCGGCGCCCTGCTGTCGGTCCTGCGCAACCGGCCCTTCTGCCTGCTGATGGGCGCCAAGATCTGCCAGTTCCTGGCCTTCGCCAGCCTGGCCGGCACCAGCCTGCTGTTCATGCTGAACGTGCTGCACATCGGCTACACCGGCCAGATGCAGTTGGCCTTCGCGCAGAACATCGCGTCCGGCCTGTCCATGCCCGGCTGGCTGTGGCTGGAGCGCCGCACCGGCAAGCGCAACGCCTATCTGGTCGGGATCGGCGTGATGGCGCTGGCGGCGCTCAGCTGGCTGTTCGTGGGCGATGACGGCGTGGGCACCGTGGGCCTGATCACCCGGGGCATCGCCAGCGGCATCGGCGCCGGCGGCATGATCCTGCTGTCCATCTCCATGCTGTCGGACACGCTGGCCTATGACCGCGACCTGACCGGCCTGCGCCGCGAGGGTCTGCTGTCCAGCATCACCGCCGTGATCGAGAAGACCTCGTTCGCGCTGGGCGTCGCCCTGGTCGGCATCATGCTGAACGCCGCCCACTACGTGCCGACCAAGAACGGCCAGCTGGTGGACCAACCGCATTCCGCCGTGCTGGCGCTGTACGCCGGTTACGCCGGCCTGCCGGTCATCCTGTTCCTGTGCAACGCCGCCTGCATCTGGTTCTACACCCTGGGCGCCCGCAGCCCGGAATTCCAGGTGACGGTGATCGACCCGGAACCGGCGGCGAACTGAAAACCTGGGCCGCCACCCCGCGATGGCGGCCCAGTCGGTCATTCCGGCAGGTGGCAGGGGCCCATCTGGCCGTTGGGGCAGGTCGTGCCGGAGGTGGTGTCGCCCAGCACCGTCGGGCCGTATTCGAAGCCGACCAATATCTTCTGGCCCTTGTAGCCGTCGTAGGTCTGCTCAAACGGCCCCTTCGCGGTGGAGTAGGTCGCCTGCCGCATGTCCAGGCCATCCATGTTGGCACCGGTGAAATCGGCGCCCCGGATGTCGGCCTGGTTCAGGCTGGCCGGCGTGTGGGTCGGGTCGCTGGACGGCGTCAGTTGCACGCCCTTCAGGGTGGCACCGACCAGGGACGCCTCATAGAAATCCGCCGCCGACAGCTGGGCATTGCTGAAATTCGCCAGGGCCAGCTTGGCACCGGGGAACTTGGCGAGGTTGAGAAAGGCGCCTTGCGCACTGGCCGGCTGATTGCCCAGGAAGGCCGAGGTGAGGAACAGCGCGCCGCTGAAATCGACGCCGTCGCAATGCGCGCCGTCCAGATTGGCGTTCACCAGGAAGGCGCCGGTGGCCACGGCGGATTCACGCTTGGGCGTGGCGCCAACCAGCGTCGCCGTATCCTCCGCGATCAGGAAGGCGCTGTCCAGGTTGGCGGATGTCAGGTTGGTGCCCACCAGCTTGGCCCCTTTCATCAAGGCGCCCCGCAGCTTGGCCCCCTGAAGGTTGGCCCCCTGCAACTGCACCTCATACATCCTGGTACCCACCAGGGAGGCGCCGGACAGGTCGATACCATGCAGATCCAAGCCACTGGGCAGCAGGGCGCCGTCCGCCACCAGGGATGGGATGGCCGCCGGGATGCCGGTGATGGTGGCGCCCGTCAGGTCCAGCCATGACCAGTTGGAGGAGAGCGCACCGAACGGCACGGTGGAGCCGGAGAAGGTGGTGCGGTTGGTGGCCGCGCGCGTGAAGTTGGGTGACGGGCTGAACGCCACTCCGCTGAGGTTCACATTGTCGAAGTGTGTCCCCAACAGGATGGCGCCGGTGAAAACACACCCCACCAGCGTGGCGTGGGTGAAGTCCGCCCCCGTCAGGTCGGCGTCCGTGAAATCGGCGTGGTCCAGCGTAGCGCCCTTGAAGGTGGCACCCGCCAGGTGCGCGCCGGTGAATTTCCGGCCGGTGAGGATGGCCCCATCAAAGATCGCCCCCGGCATGTGCGCGCCGATGGCGTCGATGTCGGACAGGTTGGTGCCGGTGAAGTCCGCCTTGGTCCAGTCCGCCCCCGCCAGATGGCGGCCCGCCAGGTTGGCGTGGCGCAGCGTGGCCCCCTCGAACTTGGCACCCGCCCAGCCCGGAACCTGCGATAGGCCGGCACGCGTGAGATTGCACTGCCGCATGTCGGCGTTGTTGAGGGACAAGGCTCCCAGATCCGTATTCGACAGATCCAGCGCGTAACCGGAATTGGTGATGACCAGGATGGCAAGCAGGTCGCCCCCGCCGACATGGAAGGCGACAGGGCTGTCCGAGGTGTTGACGCTGCCGTCGCCCAGACCGAATTCCTGCGGATACCAGCCGCCGGAATAGCCGGAGAGGTACTTGCCGTGGTCGGGACCGGCTGTCACTTGCAGGGCAACATTGCCGTGGCCCAGGTTGGACAGGCGGAAGGTCTGTTCGGGGCCGACTTTATCTGATGTGAAGTGGGAGCCAAACCCCTCCCAGATGTACATGCTGGATTTGTCGGTGTGCTGCGGCATGCTGTAGTGCGAATTCCAGTAATGATTAAATGTGTTTCCCCTATCGTCGGTCAGTGTCGTCCTGATCGCGATGCAACTGCCGCCAAGATTGAAAACGGAAAACCCCCGGCCGCTGCTTCCGAAGCCTATGATCGCGAAGCCGCCGGCGTAGTTGTATTCATTCGTATACGCATTGGCGTAACCCACACCTTGCCGTTCGAATGACCAGTTGGTGATCGGATCCATCGTTATCTCCTGTCGCGTCGAACGGATGACTTCAGTTGGACTTGGGCGTCGAGGGGATGTACTGGCTGATCGCCGGCTCCGTTCGCCCACCTGGCCCCTGGCCCGCCTGGAAGGTGACCGCGTAGGCGTTGCGCCACAGGTCGACGGCCAATGCCGCGACGTTCAGGCCCTGCTGCGCCGCCAGGTGCTGGCCGCCGGGGGCGTAGATATCCAGCCAGAAATCGTCGGCGTCGTAGCCATTGCCGATCTGGCTGAGCACGAAGGCGTAGTTGGCGACGTCCACGCTTATCGACAGATAGGCGACGTTGGTGTCGGCCGGCGCACGGGCGACCAGCGGCGTCCAATAGGGCGTGTCGATGCCGTTGAACGCCGGCACCGGGTGGCCGCCGCGGCTGAAGGCCTGGATGCGCTGGTTGCCGGCCTCCAGCACCAGGATGGTCTGGTCCGGCCGCAGGGCGGTCAGCGTGGGCGCCGACACGCGGCCCGGCCCGGTACCCGGCCCGGCCGCGCTGAACGCCCACGGCGCCTTCGCATCCGGGCTGTCCGCGGCCGGCAGCCGCAGGATCTGGATGGAATTGTATTCGGGGTTGACGCCGACGACGTAGCCGTTGGTGTGGATGGCCAGCGCGGTGGGCAGCAAGGCGAAGCGCCCCCAGCTGCGCCCCGACGTCAGATCGAAGCGGCGGGACGCGTCCCCCATCGGCACCGCCGGGTCGGTGACCGGCTTGACCGCGCGCAGGTGGAAGCCTGATTGGGAGTCGCCAGAGGGGTCGAGATAGAAATATCCGCCGGCCGCCTTCTCACCGGCCACTTTCAACGTGCGGAGATATAGCAGCAGCGGCGGCTTGGAATAGCCCGCCGGGGCCGCCATATAGCCCGCCTGCGGCCAGAACGGGCTACCATCGCCCGCGATCGGCTTGAAGCCGATGTTCTGCAGGGTGAACAGCTCCGTCTGTGACGGGTCGCCGCCCACCGGCGGGATGCCCAGGCCGGACGCCTGCCAGCTGTACCCCAGGATTCCCAGATCGTCGCTGAGGGTGATGCCGTTCAGCGCCTCCAGCACGTGGCCGGTGGGACCGGTGCCGAGATCCCGCCGGGTGGCGGCCGGCGCCTGCCCCGCCTTTTCCCAGAAATAGCCGGTGCCGCCGGTATTGGGACCGTAGGCCAGCAGATGGCTGTGCAGGTAACGGGTGTCGGCGCTCAGCGGATACAGGCTCTGTTCCACGGCGACGGTCACGGCCAGGATGCCCTGGCCATGCTCATCCTTGGCATTGATCAGATTGTCCACGGTGGCGGACAGCCCCTTGCCCACGCCCCATCCGTTCTGGTCGAACAGGGCGACGACGAAGGTCACCTGCCCGCCCACCGGCACGTCGCTCCAGTCGATGCGGATCGACGGGGTCTGCGGGTCGGCAATCGTGCCGGAATAGCTGCGGGTGGTGTTGCCGGTGTACTGCGCCGTGACGGTGTAGCGGGTGGCCGTGGCGGGAAAGGTTTCACCGGTGACGGGCACCAGGGTGATGCGGGCGTCCATCGTCACCTTGAACGCGAACTCCACCACCCGGGGGGAGCCGATGACCTCCCCGATGGTTTGCGCCAGTTGGGCCACCGCCCCCTCCAGCGCCAGCACCTTCACCGCCCAGCCGACGAAGGGGATGGCCTCCTCCACCTCTTCCGCGCCGAAATAAACCGCCAGCTTCGCGATCACCTCGGTCGATGTCAGCACCTTGGTGATCAGGGATTCAGACAGGCTGATCAGGGCGGCGGAAATATCGTTGCCGGTATTTTCCGACCCGGTGAAAAGGTCGCGCGCCACCGTGAAGATCGAATAGGCCGTCGATAGCAGGAAGCCGGGACTCTCGAATATGTTCTCGAACAGGGTGCTGCTTTCCTCCCCCACCCCGGTGATGAGCGAATAGGTGGGAACGGCCAGGTCGATCAGCACCGTCATGGCGATGCCCAGCCAGGCCGCGTCCGGATCCCATTCACTGTGCGACGTGACGCCCAGGCTGCCGATCACCAGCCTGATTTCACCAACCGGCCCCTGGTCGCTGGGCGGCGTGAAGGTCAGATGGCGGTTCTCGGCCGAAACCGGAATGCCCAGGAAGGTGCTTTCAGCGCTGATGGGACCGCAGAATTTCAGCGTGTTCTTGCTGGGCCCACCCAGCAGGTCCAGGAAATCCTGGGCATTGGGATCACCGGTGAGCGCCAGCCATTCCTTCACCACCGCCTGCAGCGCGTCCTTGGCCAGTTCGGTCCAGATGTTGTCGGGGACGATCATCTTGGTCGTCCCGTCCGCCTTCAAAAAGGTGACGAACGCCGATCCATGCCGGACGAAGCTGTTGGTGACCGTGAGGTCCATGGTGAAGTCGGGCTTGAAGCTGTTGAGCGTCAGCGACAGCCCGAAGTTGGGGCCGGCATCCTCAAGGTCCAGCTTGTAGCCACCGGTCGGCGCCCCCGCCGCCACGGCCAGGCGGGGCTTGGGCGCGCTGAGGTCCAGGCAGCTCACGCCCGGCAGCAGGTTCCAGCGCCCGCCTTCCAAGGCCGGGTCGCTGTATATTCCCGTCTTGGCGTCGATCGACACCTGCGTCGTGGAATTCAGCACGCCGGGATTCAGGGTGTAGGTGTGGAAGGGCTTGCCGTCGGGCCGCAGCACCGGCTTGCCATGGTCGTCCAGCACCGCTTCCGGGGTGCACCAGGACGC
The DNA here is from genome assembly GCA_028283825.1 of Azospirillaceae bacterium. NCBI lineage: Bacteria > Pseudomonadati > Pseudomonadota > Alphaproteobacteria > Rhodospirillales > Azospirillaceae > Azospirillaceae bacterium. Next base: position 832,052 of record JAPWJW010000005.1, read on the forward strand.
CCCGCAAAAGGTGATGGCCTGCTCCAGCTGGATCAGGGTGTCCGTCGCCGTGACATGACCCAGCACCGTTTCGGCATGGCCGGGCGTCAGCATGGTGACGCTGGGGTTAAGGAAGATGACGGCCCGCGCCACGTCCTTGGCCGTGTAATGGCCGCTGTCGCCCGGCGTCGCCACCGCGATGGCCGCCAGGGTGGGAAAGCCGCTGGCGTCGGGTGGGCCATAGACCCGCATCAGCCGCACGACCTTGGCGTCGTTGGCGACGGTGGCGGCGAAGTGCGTGGGCGCAGCCACCGCACCTTCGGCAAACCCGGCGGCGCGCAACGTGGAAACGGTGTGAGCCTTCAGGGGGTATGAGGCACGCCCGGCGCGCAGGCGATAATCCGCCTGGCCTGGCGTGCCCAGGAAGCCAAGATCGAAGTGGATATCGCGCGCCGCGCCCACCGTGCCTTCGGTCATGTAAACCCCTCCGCTTCGGACTTGGCAATGCCACTCTTGCGGGCATTGATAAGTAGAAAATCAGAGGATTTCCACGTTCAAGAAGGATGGGAACAACCTGGAAATTATCAATGAAGGACGTACGCAAACTGAAGTAGGGATGCCGCCAATCCTAGAAACATTCCTCTTCCAGCTTCTTCAGGTCCGCCAGGGCCTGTTCGTCCCCATGCTCCTCAAACAGCTCCACCATGTAATAGGTATGGGAATGGAGCAGCAGCAACTGGTCCTGGACGCGGGTCGCATCGTTGCCCGCCTTGGCCAGCCGCTCCTTGAAGCGGTCCCAGAAGGCGTTGCCGGTGGCCGGGTCGTCGATATAGCGGGAAAGGTGCCCCAGCACCGTCCGCATGTTGCCTTCGAAATCGATGCCGATGAAGCTGACGTAGCGGTCCGCGGCGGAACTGACGGTCATGATAAGCCCTCAGGATCTGGATGATGGCCCCGACCGTGACAAAGGCGCCCGTCACCGGCAACAACGCCGGCCCCAGCCGCCTTCCCCTCGCATGAACGGCATTATCCCCGCACGAACGGTATGCTGCGTGCCCTCAATCGCCGGGCGCCCCCTGGGCTTGGCTTCCTCGCGTTTCAGTCCGCTTGGCGCTCCCCGAAACGCTCCGGCGGCCGCAGTCGCGGCCTGTACCGGTACGAGACACCCTCTCGTACCGTCAAACCGCCAGCAACTGGCGAACCAGCTTGACCTTGTCGCGCCCGATGGGGATGCGCAAACCGGGATCGCCCGCCAGATGCAGGCCCCAGCGTCCGTCCACCCGGTCGGCGGCCAGGACATGGCGCAAATTGACCAGATGCTTGCGGTGCACGCGCACAAACAGCCCGGGGTCGACCCTGCGCTCCAGCTCCGCCAGCGGCAGGGGGCACAGGGATGATGCCCCCGGCGTCACCGCCTGGGAATAATGCCCCTGGGCGGTCAGGCAGACGATGTCGGCGATGTCGATCAGGACCGTGCCCTTGCCGCGCAGGACGGGCAATTTCAGCAGGTGCGGCTGCCCGGCCGGCTGTTCAGTGCCCATGGCATGATCGCCCTGGATGTAGAACATCATGCAGAATCCCTGCCCGCTGACGAAGCGCGTGACCTTGGCCACCAGGCTGCCCATGGGCGTGGTGACCATCATCGACGCCGTGCCGTCGTTCGCCGCCGCCGCGGTGTCGATCAGCCACCGCACCTTGGTCCGCGCGGCGGCCGGGTGGAATTCCAGGATGTCGCGGCCAATGGCGTCATTGGCCCGCACGGCCATCAGGCGCCGCACCTGTTCGTTCACCGCCAGGACGCGGCGCTGATCATCCAGCAGAATGACGCCGACGGGCGCCCGCTGAAGCTGGTATTCGAAACTGGGCGCCAGGGCGCCGGCGGCGGTCATCGTGCGCGCTGTCCTCCCCCAGGGGGAAAGCCGGATTGCTGGCGCTATCCTGACACGCCGGACGCGGTTGCGAAAAGGGCCTGCTTACCGATAGGGGAAGGTCGGCTGTCCCTCGGCCGCCTGCATCAGCGCGGCGGCCTCGCCCCCGTTGGCGCGCTGGCGCAGCAGGGCGCGCCGGGCCACGGCGAACAGGGCCACGGCAATGACGAGCGCCGGGATCACCACCACGGCGATGGAGTAACCGACCTGGGTCGGGTCCTTGAACACCTTTTCCGTCAGCGTCGCCACCATCAGCGGCCCCAGGGTGGCGCCGATGATGGTGTTGGCCAGGCCGCAGAGGGCGATGGCGCTGCCCCGCATGCTGGGCGGCACGATGTTCTGCAAGGTGGCGAAGGTGGTCGCACCCACCACGGCGTAGATGGCGCTGCTGGACGCGACCAGGAACATGGCCAGGATGGAATTGGTGGTGAACACCGCCAGGGCCGACGGCATGGCCAGCAGGGGCGCCACCAGCAGGATGCCGAACTTGGCCATGGGATAGGACCGGCGCGCGAAATAGTCGATCAGGATGCCGCCGGTGACCGGCCCCAGCAGCGAAAAGGCCATGGAGAACGGCCCCAGCCAGGTGCCGATTTCCACCGGCCCGACGTGGAACCCGCGCGTCAGCATGGCGGGCGCCCAGGCGGCGGAGGCGTAGACCGCCAGGAAACAGACGGCGAAGCCCGCATAGAAGGGCACGAAGATGCCGGCGTTGCGGCGCAAATAGGCCAGTTTTTCCGACAGGGGCGTGGTTTGGGCGAACCCACCCTTGCCGTTGCCGCGCGGTGGTTCCTTGGTGGTCAGCATCAGGGCGCTGACCAGCAGGCCGATGGCGCCGCAGCCAAAGAAGGCGACACGCCAGGGGGCCGCACTCTCCAGGAAGGGGATGCCTTGCAGGCGCCCGTCGGCCGCCGCCTTGATGATGAAGCTGGTCAGCGAAATGGCCAGGCCGTTGGCCACCGCCTGGCCGGTGAGGAACAGGCTCAGCGGCTTGCCCCGGCGGTGGGGCGGGAACAGATCGGCGATCAGCGACACGGCCGCCGGGCCCAGTGCCGCCTCGCCCAAACCCACCAGCAGGCGGGACAGGAAGAATTCCCCGAAACTGTCGGCCAGACCGCCGCCCATGGTGGCCAGGCTCCACACCAGCACACCGACCGCCACCAGCAGGCGGCGCGACACGCTGTCGGCCACCAGGCCCAGCGGGATGCCGACGGTGGCATAGAACAGGCCGAAGGCCAGGCCCTGCAACAGGCTGATCTGCACGTCGGCCAGCCCCAGGTCGTGGCGGACGGGATCGACGACGATGTTCAGGATGCCGCGGTCGATGATGGAAACGATGGCGGCCAGGAACAGGATCAGGACGCTCCACCACGCCGTCCGCCAGCCGGGATAGCCCGCCGGATCGGCCGACGCGGACGTGAGCGTCTCTTCGGAAATCATCGTGGCCATAATGCCCTTTCAGGGGAATGCCGCGTCGGTCGCGGTCCCCGGTCCCTGTTCCTGAATCAGAGGCGCCGTTTGCCGTCGCCCCATCCCTTGATGCCCTTGTTAGGATTATCCATTAAGGGGTGCCGCGTTGGCCGCGCGCGCTTTCCTGTCCAACTGGTGGACGGACTACCATTGTACGTAGGGCCGTCAGCGCCCGGCCCACACCTCCGGATGCGCCTGGATGTAGTCGCCCAGCGCGGTGGCGATCTGTTCGTCATCCTTCAGGTCGGGATGGGCGTTGCAGGCGCTGAAGGCCAGGCCGTTCATGGGCAGGTAGGCCACCCGGCGCTCGCCCGCGGCCTTCAGGTGCTCCGCCACCTTGGCGACCTCGGCCTCGATCTCGCCATCGGCCATGTCGGTCGCCCACAGCAGGAAATAGGCCTGCGGGTTGCGGGCGCGCAGGCCGCCGATGAAGCTGGCGTAGGTCGCCTCATAGTCCGCGTGCAGGGCGTCGCGGGTCTTCCACTTCTCCCCCGGGTTCAGGGGGGTGGTAAAGTCGTTGGTGCCCAGGGCGATGACGATCACCTGCGGATGCCAGTCGGCATCGGTGTGCGGGGTTGCGTGGTCGAACAGGGTGAAGGGATAGGCCTTGCGGCAGGGTGTCGGCGGCGAAGCCGTTGTAATTGCGCACGATCCCCCGGCCGGAGATGGCGTTGACCGCGTAGTCGGCATCGAAACGGCGGGCCAACCGGGGCGGAAGCCCCTGGGACGTATCGGTGGTGGACCAGATCTCGGCATCGGTGCACTTGCGGGTGGGCGAGGTGTTGCCATAACCCACGGTGTGGGAATCGCCGATGAATTCGATCTGGTGCGCGCGGGGCGTCAATGCCCGGCCGGTAGTGCCGTCCGGCGCGTAGAACCCTTCGAAACCGGTGGGTGCGGCCTGGCTTTCGCTGGCGATGTCGATGCGCAGCTGGTGGTCGCCTGCCGCCAAGCCACCGACGCGATAAACACCGGGCGCCGGCTTCACCAGGGCCACCGGTGCGCCGCCATCGACACTGACCTTCAGGATGACGTCGCCGGTGCCGACGCGGAACAGCGCCTCCGTCCCCCGGAACGCGGTCTCGAAATAGGTGCCCGGCCACTGCCGCCAGAGGGCCGCCTGCTGATGCAGGACCCGGCCGCCGACATGGATGGGCAAGGTCGCGGCATCCTTGGGCAGGGCATCGACCGGCTGGACCTGCAAGGGGGCCTGGGCCCGCGCCACACCCGCCAGCAGAACCGCCGCCAACGACAACGCAACAATGGACTTCATGCCGGAACGCTCCCATCCCTCGTTTTTTGTTCCGCTTGCAACGGAACGGCGGCGGATGATGACCCAACTCCGGGGGAAAGCGCCAGTGCGTTAGTCCGCGACCCTTTTTCAGGCAGGCGGCGGCGCCACCACGTCCTCATAGGCGTATCGCCGGCTGATCAGGCCGGCGTGCTGGAAGATGTCCAGCGTGGCCTCGAACGCCGGCCGGGTGATCTCGACATGCGGGCTCCAGGTGCCCAGGCCCTGGTAGGCCGCGATGGTCCGGGTCAGCACCGCCGGGTCGGTGCCTTTGAAGAAGTCCGCCTCGGTCCTGGCGACATCGGCGGCGTCCGTCGCGATCAGCCACGCCCGGGCCTTGCGGTAGGCGCGCATGAACGCCCGCGCCCGGTCGGTCTCCAGCCAGTCGCGCTTGGCGGCCAGGCTGGAAAAGGCGCAGGGGCCGACGACATCGGCCAGGGCCGTCACGATGTGGCCGACGCCGTCATGCTCCAACTGCTGCGGCCCGGGGCCCTGCAGATGGATGTAGTCGCCCTCCCCCCGCCGGAACGCGGCCACCATGGCCTCGGCCGGACCGGCGTCGACGATTTGGACGTCCCCGATATCGATGCCGGCCTTGAAGCAGGCGTACTTGAACATGGTGGTCGGCTGTACGCCCGGCGTGACCAGCACCTTTTTCCCCGTCAGCTTCCGCCAGGAGAAGTCCGGATCGGCATCCCGGGCCGCCAGGAAGAAGCCGTCCTTCTCATTGATTTGGGCGAAATGGACGGCCGAGGGAATCTGGCCCTTCTCCAGGGCGTTGAAGGCCTGGCTGGGTGCCGTCTGCACCACATGGGCGCCGCCATCGTCCAGGCTGGCCAGGGCCGACCGCCCGGGTGCGGACACCGTGTAGACCGGCGTCAGGCCCTCCGCCGCCAGGAAACCGCCGGCGATGGCCGCCACCAGCGGGGAGTAGAAGGCCGAGAACAGGGTGAATTCGATGCGGATGACATCGGCGGCCTTGGCCGTTCTGTTCAGGAACGGACCGCTTGCCAGGGCAGCGGCCGACACCTTCAACATCTCCCGGCGATCCATCGCCACCTCCTGCCATCGATGCCGCACCCGGGATCGGATACAGCCTCAGCGGCGGTATAATACAGGATCAGTGATATTCCTCACCGCCGCTGACGTTCATGGCCTCGCCGGTGATGTACTGGGCACCGGAAGAGGCCAGGAAGGCGCACGCGTTGGCGGTGTCGTCCACACTGCCCGGCCGGCCCAGCGGCACGCGGTCGCGCAGGCGCTGCCAATACGTGTCCATGTCCACCCCCCGGCGGCGGGACAGGGTCTCGCGCTGCCAGTCGCCCAGGTCGGTGGGCACATGGTTGGGACAGACCGCGTTGACGGTGATGGCGTGGCGCCCCAGCTCGATGGCCGCCGACCGGGTGAGGCCGATGAGGCCATGCTTGGAGGCGCTGTAGGCCGACATCAGCCCGACGCCGGACTTGGCGGCCTGCGAGGCGATGGAGATGATGCGCCCGCCCTGGCCGCGCTCGACCATGGCGGATGCGGCGTACTTCATGGCCAGGAAGGCGCCGCGCAGGTTCACGCCCATGACCGCGTCCCAATCGGCCACCGGCATCTCGGTGACGGCGCCCACCAGGAAACCGATGCCGGCGTTGTTCACCAGGATGTCCAGCTGACCGAAAGTGCCGGTGGCGTGCTCCACCATGCCCCGCACCTGGGCCTCGTCCCGCAGATCGCCAGCGAAGGTCGTGCATTCAGCGCCCGTGGCCTCGATGGCCGCCTTCACCTGCGCCATCTCATCCGCCATCGGCAGGCCCTTGGCTTGGCTGGCGGTGTCGATGACATCGTGAATGACGATGCGGCAGCCCTCGCGGGCCAGGCGTTGGGCGATGGCGGCACCCAGGCCGCGTAGACGCCCGGCGCCGGTGATGAGCGCCACCTTGCCCGTGAGGTCGGGATAGCTGGCGCTCATGGTTCGATCTTGTCGCTGGCGATGAACATCGGGTTGTCGGCGAAGGTGCGGAACTGGGCCGCCACCTGGCGCATGGTGTCGGTGGCCACCTCCCCCTTGAAGCCCTCGGCATCCGCGATGTGGATGACCTCCAGGTACTGGAAGGGCGGGGCGGCATCCGATCCCTTCACGGCGTTCAGGCGATAGAGGTCGAAGCCGCCGGCGGAGGGCAACGCCCGCACGGTGGGGATGTCGGTGGTCCGCGCCCAAGTCTCGTAGGCAGCGGGATCGGCATCGGCCTTCAGGTTGAACAGGACGATCAGGTAGGGCATGGGGCAGTCCTCATTCACACGGCCATGCCGGCGGCATGGCCTTCCAGCGTGGCGTTCAGCAGGAAACGGGGGGCGTAGGCGTCGCCGGCCAGGTGGACGGACACGCCGGCGGCCTGCAAGGGCGCCAGCAGGTCGACGTTGGGCACCCGGGGCGTGGCATGGCACAGCAGGGCCACGTCGGTGACGGTGCGGGGCCGCCCGGTCAGGGCATGCACCAGGGTGACCGCCCCGTCCTCGAAGGCCGAGTTCGGATCGATGGTGTGCTGGATCAGCACCTCGACGCCCAGGGCCGCCAGGCGGCGCTGGATGCCCTGGCGGTTGACCAGGGGCTCAGCCCCGGCGATGCGCTCACGCGGACTGACCAGCACCACCGCCTCGAACCGGGCCGCCAGGAACTCCGTGGCGGCGTAGGTGAAGGCGGTGCCGTCCTGGTCCCACAGCAGGGCCATGCCCGCTTGCCGGGCGGTCACCCGGGCCAGTTGGGCCATGGCCTCCCGGATGTCGGGGAAGAAGCCCTCGCCCCGGTATTCCACCGGCAGATGGGCCGGCCAGGCCGGGGTGGCGCCGGTGGCCAACACCACGGCATTCGGCCTGAGCGCCAGCACGTCGTCCAAGGTGGCGGCACTGCCCAGCACGAAACGCACGCCGTGCCGGTCGGCCGCCAGCTTCTGGTAATCATAGACGCTGCTGATGCCCTCGCCCCCGGGCAAGGGCGCATGCAGCCGGGCCTTGCCGCCGACCTCATCGCTTGAGCCCAGCACGGTGACGGCATGGCCCCGGGCGGCGGCGGTCCAGGCGGCCTCCAGCCCGGCGGGGCCGGCCCCCACCACCACGATGGTGCCGGGATTGTCCGTCCGCGGCGGCGTCCAGTCGGCCTCATCCTCCGCCCCGACGCGGGGGTTGTTGTCGCACTGAAGCACGCCATGGGTGGCGATCAGGTGCCAGCAGGTGTTGCACGACACGCAGTAGCGGATGCTGGCCTCCTGGCCCGACTTGGCCTTGTTGGGCCAGGCGGGGTCGGTCACCAGGGGACGGGCCAGCATCACCAAATCGGCCAGGCCGTCGCGCACCAGGCGCTCGCCCTCGTTGGGATCGGTGATCAGGCCCAGGGCGCCGATGGCCGTGCCGGGGGCGTGTCGGCCCAGGGTGGCGATCCTGTCGGCATAGGGCACCCGGCGCCCGTGGTTGTCCGGCAAATGCCAGTCCAGGGTATCGGCGTGGGACCCCCAGCAGTAGGTCAGGTAATCCACCACGCCGGTGGCGTGCACCAGGGCGGTGATGGCGGCCGCCTGGACCAGATCCACCCCGCCGGGCACGCCATCCTCCCCCGGCAGCTTGACCCCGATGAGGAAGTCCGGCCCACAGCGGCGGCGCAGTTCCCGGATCAGGTCGGTCAGCAGCCGGGCCCGGCCGGCGAGATCACCGCCATAGCGGTCGTCGCGGTGGTTGGATGCCTGGGACAGGAACTGGTGGAACAGATGCCCATGGCCGGCCGACAGCTCCACCCCGGCGAAGCCGGCCCGGGCCAGGTTGACGGCGGATGTCGCGAACTCCTCGATCAGACCCTCGACCTCGGCCGTGGTCAGCGCATGGGCCACCGTGCCGGACAGATCGTCGGGCAGGGCCGAGGCGCTGATCAGGCGGCCGACGCGGCCCTCCTCATGGCGCCCCCGGCCGGGGTCCTGCACCTGGCCGATCAAGCCGCAGCCCTCATGCTCGACGGCCGCCGCCCAGCGGGCGAGCGCGTCGGTGTTGAGGCCAGTCAGCACATCGACCTTGGTGCCGTTCAACTGGCGGGACAGCACCGCCAGCGGCTCGGTCACCGTCAGGGCCGCCCCGCCGCGCGCCCGGTTGACGTGATAGGCGATCAGCCTGTCGGTCACCCGGCCCCGATCCTGGAACCGGGTGGAGGTGGAGGCGTGCACCACCCGGTTGCGCAAGGTGCGCCGGCCCAGGGTCAGGGGGGAGAACAGGTGCGGATAACGGGTCTCCGCCCCTGATGAGGGATCATCCAACGGCATTAAGGATCAGCCCGCCTTGCGGCCGCCGAAGAGGTACCAGCCGCCCCGGCCATGCGGCGGGCTCTCGACCGCACCCGCCACGAAGGCCGGGTACTGGTCCAGGTCGAAGCTGGTTACGTCGGGGATGGTGACCTCGAAGGTGTCGGCCCGGGGGAAACCCGCCTCGACCGCCAGTTCGGTGGGGTCCTGGGACCGGTATGAGGCGTAATAGGGCTCGGCGTTGTTCTCGGTGTCCCAGTCGTAGGCGAAGTTCATGAAGGCGTCGCAGGCCTTGTGCGGCGGCAGTTCCATGAAGGCCAGGATGCCGCCCGGCGCCAGCAGGCGATGAACCTCCTTCAGGATCTGCCGGGTCACCGGCACCGGCACCTCATGCAGGAAAAAGCTGGAGACGATCAGGTCGAAATGGCCGTCGGGGAAATCGGTGGCGGCCGCGTCCTGCTGGCTGAAATGGATGGCCACGTCCTCGAACTCGGCCTTGGCGTGGCCGTAGCGCAGGCCGGGTGCCGCCACGTCGATGCCGTGGGCCTCGATGCCGGGGAAGGCCTTGGAGTAGGCGGTCAGGTTGGCGCCCGATTGCGTCGCCATGTCCAGCACGCGGGCAGGGCGGAAGTCCGGGCGGGTGGCCTTGAGCCAATAGGCGATGGACTGGCCGACGCCGGCGAAGTTGCGGGTTTTGGTGATGCGGCCGGCGCCGGCGGTGGGCGACAGGCCCCGGCCCAGCAGCACGCCCTGGGCCACGTCGTCGGCCCCGAACTCGCTGTGGTAGCCGCCCGGCGCCAGATGGACGTCGCCCTCACTGACGTAATGGGGGATCTCAAGGTCGGGGTTGAGGCGCAGGGAGCCGCCGGCGGCGTTGCTCTGGGCGGCGGAGCGGGCGACCTCGATCATCTGCGGCAGGGCCCGCTCCACCGCGGCCTGGCGGGCCAGGGGTCCCATCTCCTGGGCGTTGTAGCGGATGCTGCTGTAGAAGCGGTAGAAATGGTCGGTCTTCATCGCCTCGGCGATCTCCGCCCCGGTCTGCGGCGCCCGGCCGTGTTCCGCCACATAGCCCGGTAGCACGTTCTGCTCAAAGGCGGTGCGGCAGTCGAAGCGCAGCCTCAGCATGGCGTGGGTGTGGATGGCGCCCACCGCCCGCTGGCGCGAATACTCCTCCGCCGTCGGCGTCAGCAGGCTGTCGATGTCCGGCACCGTGTTCACCATCACCTGTCTCCTTGTTCACCGTTGGGGCTGAGATGGATGCGCAGGATCCGCTCGACGAAGGCGGCGCGCTCGGCGGTGCGTTCGGCCTCGACCTCCGGCGCCACCGGCAGGTCGCGCAGGTCGGCGCGGCTGACTGTGCCCTTGGTCTCCAGCAGGCGTTCCAGGGTGTCCTGGCGGTCGCGCAGGACCATGACCTCGGTCATCAGTTCCAGGAAGAAGGTCATGACCTGGTCGACGGCCGGGTCGTCGAAGAAGGTGGAACGCCGGCCCTTGGTCACGCGGGGAAGGATGCGCTCGCTCATGACGATAGCCTTTGCGAATTGATCAGAACGGCTTGGTGACGCCCAGGAAGGCCATGACCAGGACCAGGCCCCAGATGGCGAAGACGGTGATGCGCAAGGGGTTCCAGAAGGGGGCGGGCACGAAGGGCGCACCCGGCTCGGGGCGCACGGGCGGCTTCAGCAGCAGGAGGATGCGGATGACCACGCCCAGCAGCAGCAGCACGCCGAACAGCACGGCCTTGGTCGCCAGCCAGCGGCTGTCGAAGGGGGCGCCGGTGGCAAGGCTGGTCAGCCCCAAACCCATGAAACAGACCATGGCCACGACGCGCAGGCCCAGATCGACCTTCCAGTAGAGTTTGCCGATGGCGGTGCCCTGGCGCAGGTAGATCATCCACACCAGCCAGACCCAGGCCAAGGCCGCCACCCAGATGGCCGCCAGCGCCGTGCCATCCAGCGGCAGGCCCCAATTGCTGGCCAAGGTCAGGCCCACCGGGATCATCAGCACCATGGACGTGCGCGGGCCCATGTCGATCCAGCCGTTGGCCCGCCGCAATCGCTCCCGCGCGTTGCCGGTCAGGTCGGCCTTGTTCGCCGCCGTCCCGGTGATCAGGACGCCCAAATCCGTGCCCAGCCAATAGGCGAACAGAACCACATGCAAAAACGCCACCGCGCGAAACGGGTCGATGCTTATCGCCACAGTCAGTCCCTGTTCATTTTTTATCGCGGCGCCGCGCGCCGAAACCCAAAAAAAAGGAGCAGCCGCCCGGGCTTAGGGAGCGGCTGCTCTTGCGCCGCTTTGACCGGCGCTCCTTCCGGTCAAGGCGATAAGTTCTTCAGGAAAAGAGGGACAAGGGCATCAAGTCCTTCAGGTGAACCGGACATACGGCCCACTTCCTGACGGAAAGACTGTCACGGCGGACCGGGGCCCAGCAATTCCAGTAATTTCTTCGGGTGATAAACAGTTTCTTTCACTGCTGAACAAAAGGCCGTCACCAGATTTCCGGTTTGGCCTTCATGCCGGGATCCACGTCGAACACGTTGCGCGGCCGTTGCAATCCTAAGTTCTCGCGCAGGGTCCGGCCCTCGTACGCCGTGCGGAAATGGCCGCGCTCCTGCAGGATGGGCACCACCTGATCGACGAAATCCTCCAGCCCGCCGGGCAGGAAGGGGGCCGCGACGACGAAGCCGTCGGCCGCCCCCTGCCCCTCCCACGCCGCCAGTTCATCGGCCACATCCTCTGCCGTGCCGACGATGGTGCGGCTGGTGCGGCCGGCCGCCACGCGGCGGGCCAGTTCGGTGATGGGCAGGCGTTCGCGTGCCGCCAGTTCCAACACCCGGTCGCGGGTGGAGTTCTGGCCGGCCAGCGCGTCGGCCGGCAGGGGCGGCAGCGGGCCGTCGCGGTCATGGCCCGACAGGTCGATGTTGCCCAGCAGGGCTTCCAGTTTGCTGATGGCGATGTCGGCCGGGATCAGGCCGTCCAGCTCACGTTGCAGATCCTGCGCCTCCGCCCGGGTGCGGCCGATCACCGGTGTCACCGCCGGCATGATCTTCAGGCTGTCCGGCGTGCGGCCGAATTCCGCCAGCTGGGCGTGCATGGCGGTACGGAAGGCACGGGCCGTCCCGATCCCGGGATGGGAGGTGAAGATGACCTCGGCACAGCTGGCGGCGAAACGCTGGCCGGTGGCCGACGCCCCCGCCTGCACCAGCACCGGGTGCCCCTGGGGCGAACGCGGCACGGTCAGCGGCCCCGCCACCTGGAAGTTGGCACCGGCATGGTTGACGGCGGAGATGCGTGACGGATCGGTGTAGCGGCCGCTGGCCTTGTCGGCCGGCACGGCGCCATCCTGCCAGCTGTCCCACAGCTTGCGCGCCACCGCCACGAACTCCTCCGCCAGGGCGTAGCGTTCGGTATGCCCCAGATGGGCGACGCGGCCATAATTGTGCGCCTCGTTCTCCATGGTGGAGGTGACGATGTTCCACCCCGCCCGCCCCCGGCTGAGGTGATCCAGGCTGGCGAAACGCCGGGCCAGGTCATAGGGCTGGCTGTAGGTGGTCGATGCCGTGCCGACCAGGCCCAGGTGCGTAGTGCAGGCGGCGATGACGCTGAGCACCAGGGCCGGATCCAGCTTGGGCGTTTCCAGGCCGCTGAAGATCGCCTCCCCCTTCACCGGGTGGTAACCGACGTAATCGGCCAGGAAGACGCCATCGAACAGGCCGCGTTCCGCCGTCTGGCCCAATTTACGGAAATAATCGATGTCGCACAGGGCGCTGTCGGCGGCGCGCGGATGGCGCCAGCCCGCGATGTGCCCGCCGGTCTGCATCATGAAAGCAAGCAATTTCATCGTGTTAAGCTCCCGTCCCTGTGGCTGTCGTGCCCCCTGCCGCCGGCCCCGCCCCGTCTTGACGGAGGGTCCCTGAAGGGTCTTGCAAAGGGGGATTTCGAAAATGGCCGGCAGTGCCCGTCCTTCATTCAGCATGACTTGGCGCCCGGCGCCATTGAGGAATTTCTGTCGGGTGATAAGGCGAACTTATTTCCGCGATCGAATAATTCAGTGTTAGGGTGGCATTAGTTGATTGGCCGCATGATTTGAGGCCGACCGGCAAATAGCAAGATGAAGCGATTTGAATTTGGATTTTTTCCAAATAATCGCCCACGTCTTAAAACTAAATATCAGGGGCTGGCGACAACACTCCGCGACATGGCGGAGGTTCGGGCGACCAATCAGGGCAGCATCTTCAAAAAAGGAACATGGGGTCCGCCGGATCCCTGCTTTCTTCGCGCCGGACCGCGCTTCGCGTCCGGCAACGCCCTGGATCATGACGTCCTGTCGGCTGCCCCCAGGCAGTGGATATGAAAATGGCCGACTTCGATCTTGTGGTACGTGGTGGCACCGTCGCGGACGGCACCGGTGACAGCCTGTGGGAGGGTGACGTCGCCATTGCCGACGGCAAGATCGTCGCCACCGGCAAGGTCACCGGATCGGGCAAGGAAGAGATCGACGCCCGGGGCAAGCTGGTCACCCCCGGTTATGTCGATATCCACACCCATTACGATGCCCAGGTGACCTGGGACACCCAGTTCTCCCCCTCCACCAACCACGGCGTGACCACCGTGCTGCTGGGCAATTGCGGCGTGGGGTTCGCCCCCTGCCGGCCGGAACAGCGCGCCCAGATGATCGACGTGATGGAGGGGGTGGAGGACATTCCCGGCATCGTCATGGCCGAGGGCCTGCCGTGGAACTGGGAGACCTTCCCCGATTACCTGGACGCCATCGAAAAGCGCCCGATGGATGCGGATTTCGCTGTCGCCGTGCCGCACATCCCCGTCCGCGTCTTCGTCATGGGCCAGCGCGCCATCGACCGCGAACCCGCCACCGGCGCCGACATGAAGGCCATGGCGGCCCTGGTGCGCGAGGGCATCCAGGCCGGCGCCTTCGGCTTTTCCACCACCCGCGTCATCGGCCATCGCACCGCCAGCGGCGACCAGTTGCCGGTGACGACGGCCAGCGAGGATGAGTTGCTGACCATCGCCCTGGCGATGAAGGGATTGGGCAAGAATCTCTTCATGTCGGCGTCGGAATTCGACACGGCCAACGGCTTCTCCTCCGAATTCCGCATGCTGTCACGCATCGCGGAGGCGTCGGGCCAGACCGTCACCTTCCCCCTGCTGCAATATAATGAGGCGCCGGACCGCTGGCGCGAGATCGCCGACGCCTGTGCCGCCGAGCGCGCCAAGGGCATCGACATCTACGGCCAGGTGGTGGGCCGGCCGGTGGGCGTGCTGTACGGCCTGCAACTGACGCTGCATCCCTTCCGCGGCTGCCCCACCTATGACCGTATCGATCCCCTGCCGGTGTCACAGCGCGCCGCCGAGATGCGGAAGCCGGAAGTGCGCGCCGCCATCCTGGCGGAGATGGAGCTGCCGCTGGATACCCGCAAGTATCCGCTGTTCATGCGCGAGATTTCGCTGTGTTACGCCATGGGGGCGGAGGCGGTGTACTCCCCCGCCGAGGCCGACCGCTTCGACAACATCGCCAAGCGGCGCGGCTGCACGGTGGCGGAGGTGGCCTATGATGCCCTGATCGCCGAGGATGGCCTGGGCATCCTGTATTTCCCGGCCCGCAACTTCACCTATTACAACCTGGACATCGTGCACGACATGCTGCGGCGTGAAGGCACGGTGCTGGGCCTGGGCGATGGCGGCGCCCATGTCGGCGCCATCTGCGACGGCAGCATGCAGACCTTCATGCTGAGCTATTGGACGCGCGACCGCCAGGGTGCGCGCCTGTCCATCCCCGAGGCCGTGCATCTGATGACCGGCCACACCGCCGGCATCGGCGGCTTCGGCGACCGCGGCATCATCGCCCCCCGCTACAAGGGCGACCTCAACATCATCGATTACGACCGCCTGGATCTGTATCCGCCACGCGCCAGCTTCGACCTGCCGGCCGGCGGCCGCCGCCTGACCCAGGGGGCCAGGGGCTACAGCGCCACCGTCGTCTCCGGCGTGGTCACCGCGCGCGACGACGTCGCCACCGGCGACCTGCCCGGCCGCCTGGTGCGCGGCCGCCGTGGCCGGCCCGCCTGATCCCCTATCCCATCGGAGCCTCAATCCCATGCTGATCAACCGCGAACGGGCCGACGCCCTGATGGACAGGGGCGGGATCGATGCCGTCGTCGCCTCCACCCCCATCAACACCTATTACCTCAGCAGCTGGGCGACCGACGCCAGCTGGGGCTTCGGCGACCTGGCCCTGGCCATCCTGCCGCGCGATCATGACCGCGACGCCGCCGTGCTGACGGTGGAGGTGGACATGGGCCAGCCGCAGCAGGGCCAGGGCACCTGGATGAAGATCGTGCGCGGCTACGCCCGCAAGCCCGGCATCGGCGCCGGCGGCGTGCAGGGCGTCATGACGGCCGAGGGCCTGCCCCAGAACCACCAGGAGGCGGTGGCCCAATACCTGCGCGAACTGGGCCTGCATAAGGGCCGGGTGGCGTTCGAGGATCGCGGCCTGGGCCAGGACGTGAACGCCATCCTGGGCGGCACGCTGGACGTGGTACAGGCCCGCGACCTGCTGCGCGACATCCGCATGGTCAAGACGCCGGCCGAAATGGCCCACATGCGCGCCGCCGCCCGCAAGACGGAACTGGCCTTGCAGATCTCGGCCGAGGCCATCGCCGCCGGCGCCACCTGCGCCGAGGCGGAGCGCGTGTTCTGGTCGGCGGCGGCCCTGGCCGGCGGCCGGCCCGTGTTCCTGCTGATCACCCCCTACCGCGCCAACCACGGCCGGCTGGCGAAAAACGCCGACCTGAGGCCGGGCGACACGGTGACCTTCGACGCCACCACCGAATTTGCGCACTACACCAGCGACATCGGCCGCACCGCCATCATCGGTGAGCCGTCGGCCGAACAGCTGAAGCGCTACAACGCCACCCGCCTGGGCTGGCGCCAGTCCCTGCCCCATTTCCGCGCCGGCGCCCTGTCGACCGATGTGGAACAGGCGGTGGTCGCCTGCATCCAGGCGGCCGGCAACCCGGAATTCCGCGCCGCCGGCCTGCATTCGGTGGGGTTGGAGCATACCGACCACCCCCACCCCGGCGGCGGCATGCACAGCTTCGACCTGGTGGACGGCATGGTGCTGAGCTGCGACCTGCCCTGGATCGGGCCGGCCATCGGCAAGTTCCATTTCGAGGACATCATCTATCTGAACGGGGACGGGGTGGAGATCATGAACGACGCCGACGGCCGCCTGCTGGCCTGCATCGACGGGCGGACCGTCCGTGTCGACTGACGCCATGTCCGCCGAACTGGCCCCGTACCCGCCCCTCCGCCGCGCCCTGTGGCCCATGTTGCTGCTGTTCCTGGCGGCCAACTTCTACAGCATCGACAAGGCCATCATCGGGGTGCTGGCTGAACCCATCAAGGCCGATTTAGGCATCACCGATGTCCAGATGGGCCTGCTGATGGGCCTGGCCTACGCCCTGCTGAGCGGGCTGTGCGGCCTGTGGCTGGGTACCCTGGTCGACAGCGGCAAGCGCCGCACCGTGCTGGGCGGCGCCGTCATCCTGTGGAGCCTGTCCACCGCCGCCGGCGCCTTCGCCCCCGATTTCAGCACCTTCTTCGTCTTCCGCGCCCTGGTGGGATTGGGCGAGGCCGCCGTGGCCCCGGCGGCGCTGTCGCTGATCGCCGACATGTTCCCACCCAGCCGGCGCGGCCGGGCGCTCAGCACCTATCTGATCGGCGCCACCATCGGCACCGCCCTGTCGTCCGTCATCCCCGGCTGGATCGTGGGCGCCGACCTGCATCTCAGCGTGCCCGGCTTCGGACGCATCGTGCCGTGGCGCACCGCCTTCCTGCTGTGCGGCATCGTCGGGCCCATCGTCGGCCTGCTGTTCTTCACTGTGAAGGAACCGCCCCGGCGGGGGATCAGCGCGGCGCAGAAGGGCCCCACCAAGGTGGCGGCCAAGCTGGCCTACCTGTGGCGCATGCGGGGGGTGGTGGTCCCGCTGTTCGGCGGCTTCGCCCTCTATTACGTCGCCTTCATCGGCGTCACCGCCTGGACCACGCCGCTGCTGATGCGCACCTACGGCGTCACGCTGGCGGCGATCGCCAACGTCATGGGCCTGGGCATGCTGGTGGCCGGTGTCGCCGGTTACCTGCTGGGCGGCCTGGCCGCGGACTCCGGTGCCGCCGCCAGGCATCGGGGCGGGCGCATGCTGATCATGGCCATCCTGCCCATCCTGGCCCTGCCCTGCGCCATCGGCGGCTACGCCCCCGGTGTCGGATCCGCCATCGCCCTGCTGGCCACCATCAGCCTGGCGACGCCCATGCTGAACGTGGCCATGAACGCCACCATCCAGGAGATCGTGCCCAACGACATGCGGGGGTTCTCGCACGCCCTGCTGACGGTGGTGACCGCCCTGCCGGCCGGTGCTGGTGGGCCCTTCCTGATCGCCTACGTCTCGCAGACCGTGCTGGGCGACCCCGCCCGCATCGCGACGTCCTTCCTGATCGTCGCCCTGCCCTGCCTGCTGCTGGCGTCGCTTTGTTTCGTGCGGGCCCGGCGTGCCTACCGTGGCGCCGCCCTTCAATCCGCCAGAACCTAATCAACCAATATAAGCCGGAGTCAAACCCATGGCCGCCCCGTCCCGGAAGATGATCCTCGCCACCTTCATTCATAACAGCGGGGCCCATCCCGGCGGCTGGCGCTATCCGGAGAAGACCCCCGACCAGCATGATTTCCGCACCTACGCCCACCTGGCCCAGACGGCCGAGCGCGGCAAGATGCATTGCTACTTCTCCGGCGATAGCCAGGGTTATCCCCACCTGAAGGGCCGGGACGCCTTCGCCGCCACCGACTATGCCGGCAAGCTGGAACCCACCACCCTGCTGGCGGCCCTGGCCGTGCTGACCAAACACATCGGCCTGATCGCCACCGCCACCACCACCTATAACGAGCCCTATTCCATCGCCCGCCGCTACGCCTCGCTGGACCACATCTCCGGCGGGCGGGCGGGCTGGAACGTCGTCACCTCCGCCGCCGAGGGTGAGGCGCGCAATTTCGGCCGCAACCCGCTGATGGACCACGACGCCCGGTACGCCCGGGCGGAGGAGTTCGTCGACGTGGTCAAGCACCTGTGGGACAGCTGGGAAGACGGCTCGCACATCCGCGACCGCGCCGCCGGCCGCTATTTCGACCCCGACCGCGTGCACCAGCTGAACCACAAGGGCACGCATTTCGACGTGGCCGGGCCGCTGAACGTGGGCCGCCCGCCCCAGGGCCACCCCATCATCGTGCAGGCCGGCGGGTCCGGTGCCGGCCGCGCCCTGTCGGCCCGCACCGCCGACATGATCTTCACCGCCGCCAATTCCCTGAAGGCCGCCAAGGACTTCTACGCCGACATGAAGCAGCGGGCCGCCGGCTTCGGCCGCAACCCGGACCATGTGCTGGTCATCCCCTCCGTCCAATTGATGGTCCGCTCCACCGAGGCGGAGGCCAAGCAGGCGGCGGAGGAACTGCTGGACATGGTGCCGACCGCCCTGGCGCTGCGCACCCTGCAAATGCAGCTGGGCGCCGACCTGTCGGACTACGGCCCCAACGACAAGCTGCCGGACCTGGCGCTGACCAACGGTGGCCAATGGGTGCAGCAGCAGATCATCAAGATGGCGCGGGATGAGGATCTGACCATCGGCCAGTTGGCCCGCCGCGTGGTGGTTTCCCGCGCCAGCTATTCCCAGGCCGGCACGCCGGAGCAGATCGCCGACATGTGCGAGCTATGGTTCCGCGAGGGCGGTGCCGACGGCTTTTCGCTGTCGCCTAACTACCTGCCGGACGGACTGGAAGATTTCGTGGACCAAGTCATCCCGATCTTGCAGAAGCGTGGTCTGTTCCGGACGGACTATGAGGGTGCCACGCTACGCGAGAACCTGGGCCTGCCGCGGCCCGAAAACGCCTTTGTCGCCAACCCATCACTGGGCAGCGAACCGTCGATGTGGGCCTGACGGCCTGATCGATCAGAACCAATGGCCAAGCATCAGCAGGGAAAGGGCATTCCATTGACCGTCAACCGCCGTGATTTCGCCAAGGGCCTGGGGCTTTCCGTCGCCGCCGTCACCATGACGAGTGCGGCCGCCAAGGCCGCATCCCCCGCCATCCCCGTCCCGCCGAAGGGCCCCTGGTCGCGCACCGGGGCGCTTCAGCGGTCCGGCGGCGTGCTGCACTACGCCGTGCTGGGCCCGGATGACGGTGGGGCCAAGCCGCCCATCGTCCTGCTGCACAAGCTGGGCGGCTGGCTGTCCGACTGGCGCTTCGTGGCGCCGGCGCTCGCCGAGGGCCGCCGGGTCATCGCCTTCGACCTGCCGGGCCACGGCGGCTCGCGCTGGTCGGGGGAGCCGCCCTATCTGCAAACCCTGGGTGAAACGGCGGCCACCCTGGTCGGCGCCTTCGACGAGATGGGCTTCGACCAAGTTGACCTGGTCGGGACTTCGTTGGGCGGCTGTCTGTCCGTGCCGCTGGCGGCCATGTGGCCGGAGAAGGTGCGCCGGCTGGCGCTGGTATCCTGCGCCCTGGGCAAGCACCGCACACTGCAGGAAATCCGCGACAACGTGGATGCCAAGCAGAAGGATCTTTACGACCGGAACGGCTATCCCGTGCCGACCCCGCCGGAACTGCTGACCCAGATTTTCGGCATCGTGAACACCGGCCCCATCAACGCCGACGGCATCGAAAGCCGCAAGGCGGCCGGCCGCTGGATCCAGCCGTCGGAACGCGGCGTCGCCTTCGCCGACATCATGGGCACCCTGCCCCGCATCCAGGCGCCGACGCTGCTGGTCTACGGCCAGTTCGACAAGGCCTACGTCAAGTTCCGGACGGATGCCGAAAAGGCGCTGAAGAGCAGCCGGACGGAGGTCATCCCCGACGCCGGCGCCTTCGTCATGCAGGACAATCCGCCGGCCACGGCGGCCGTGCTGCGAAAGTTCCTGAACGAAACATGACCCCAGCGGCACGAAATTTCGACTCATGCCGCTGGAGGCCGGCGACGGCCGGCCCCGGAGTGAGCACCGCAGGGCGGAACGAGGATAGCCCAAGCCAGCGGATGCTGGCGCCCGGCGCTTGAGGGGGCCCTTGATCGGTCACGATCAAGGGCCGCGTGTATGAGTCAAAAAACAGGGGCATCATGGTGGAGCAGCACATTGAGCGGGCGCGGCAGGTCCGCATTTACCAGACCATAGCCGGCGAACAGGTCGGCACCCGGTTCGAGGATGTGATCGATCCCTCGACCGGGGCGGCGTTCCAGCAATATCCCGTCGCCACGGCGGAGGAACTGGACCGCGCGGCGGCGGCGGCGCGGGCGGCACAGCCCGCCTGGGCCGCCCTGGGTTGGGACGAACGCGAGCGTCTGCTGGTCGCCTTCGCCGATGCCATCGACCGGGAGATCGAGTGGATCGCCACGCTGCACACCATGGAACAGGGCATGCCCTTTTCCCAATCCATGATGTTCGCGAAGGCCATGACCCAGCGCATCCGCATCATGGCGGAATTCCGGGTACCGGACCGCGTGCTGATCGACAATGACGACAAGCGGGTGACCGAGCGCTGGCACCCCCTGGGGGTGGTCGCCGCTATCGCGCCCTGGAACGGGCCCCTGCTGCTGGGCATGATCAAGGTGGTCACCGCCCTGATCGCCGGCAACACCATCGTGCTGAAGCCGTCGGAACTGACGCCGCTGAGCACGCTGGAACTGGGCCGCATCAGCCTGGACATCCTGCCCAAGGGGGTGCTGAACATCGTCAGCGGCGGGCGGGAGACGGGGGCGGCCCTGGTGTCGCATCCCGGCTTCGACAAGGTGTCGTTCACCGGATCGACCCCCACCGGCATCGCCATCGCCAAGCAATCCGCCGTCTTCCTGCGCCCGGCCATCCTGGAGCTGGGGGGCAACGACGCCGCCATCCTGCTGCCCGACGGTTCAGTGGACGACTTCGTGGCTGCGGTGGCGATGATCGGCTTCGGCAACAACGGCCAGTTCTGCGCCGCGGTGAAGCGCGCCTATGTCCCGCCCCACCTGGCGGAAGAGGTCACGACCAAGCTGGCGGCCATCGCCGACGCCCATGTCCTGGGCAACGGCTTCGAACCCGGCGTGACCATGGGGCCCATCCAGAACAAGGCCCAGTTCGACAAGGTCTGCGCGATTGTCAAAGACGCCAAGGCCGCCGGCGGGCGCATGGCCGCCGGTGGCGGCCCCGTGGACGGCCCGGGATATTTCTTCCGCCCCACCATCGTGGCTGGCCTGAAGGACGGCACGCGCCTGGTGGATGAGGAACAGTTCGGGCCTGTCATCCCCGTCGTCATCTATGATGACGTTGACGCGGTGGTCGAGCGCATCAATGCCGGCCCCTACGGCCTGACGGCATCGGTCTGGACCAAAGACCTGGACCGGGGTGAGGAAATCCTTGGCCGCATCGCCGTCGGCATGGCGGCCGTCAACCGCCACGCCCCGTTCGACCCCAAGGTGCCTTTCCCGATGATCAAGCAGTCGGGCATGGGCACCGACTACGCCGACCACGGCATCAAGGGCACCATGCGCCTGCAGGCCATCACGCGGGTCAAGAGCTGATCCGGAACGGGCCGGACGGCATCACCATCCGGCCCGTTTCCTTTCACACAAGGCCGGCCACCAGGGCCTCATACTCGGCCCGCGCGGCCTCGCCGATGCCCACGCCAATGACGTCGCAGGGGCCCGCCGGATCGTAATGGGCGCGGTGGCCCTGGCCGTGCGTGTCCAGCATCACCAGGATGGAGCCGGGGCCCAGCCGCCGCCGCTGGCCGCTGCCCGCCTCGATCTCCCACGCGCCGTTCAGCACGATGGACAGGCCGGCCGTGGCGGAGATGTGCCAATCCTTGGCCGTTGCAGCCCCACCCTTGACCACCCCGAACAGGGTGGCGGCATAGGTGCCCAGGAAGGTGCTGGGGCCGCTGTCGTTGGGGATTACCCGCAAGGTCGGCAGGCGGATGTCGGCCAGGCGGGAGGTGCCGTCAGCCGTGGCGAAGACGCAGACGGCCGGGACGGTGGCATCCTCATCCCCGCTCAAGGCTGTGCCGCTTTCTTGAGGAAAGCGGCGACGCGCACCTTGGCGTTCTCCCGGACGTCCTCATAGAACAGGCCGTAATCGTGATAGTGCATGACGCCGGTGCCGGGCAGCGGCTTCAGGTCCAGCTCCGCGCGCGGCTGCACCACCAGGAAGCCCTGCTCACACTTCGCCGCCACGGCGCCGCGCACGATGGGGTTCAGGCCGCCCGCCCCCGGTTCGCCCGGAACGGCGCCTTTGGATGCGCTTTCAGGGGCGGCGGGCCTGGTGCGGTCGAAGGTCAGCGGGTTGACGCAGACGCCGGTGGCGCCGGGCACATCGCCGTATTTGTCGGTGAAGGACTTCTCCGACCGCGCGATGGCGGCATTCAGGTCGGCGGACGGCAGGACGGCGTTCCATTGCAGGACGCAGCCCGTCTGGGTGGGCGTGTCGCACACCGACAGGTGCTTGTAGCGCAAGCCGAATTCGCCCTCCGCCACGTTCATGCCGATGCTGTAGGCGGCCACCAGCTGCCGGGCCAGGGGCGTGCCGTCGATGCGTTTTTCCAGCAGCTGCGCCACCAGCCAGCCGCCCTGGCTGTGCCCCGCCAGGATGAAGGGCCGGCCGTGGTTCTCATGTTGCAGGTAATAGTCGAAGGCGCGCTCGATATCCGTATAGGCCAGCAGCAGCGCCTTTTCGCGCCCATTCTGCTTGTCGTTCATGAATGAGGCCTGGCGGTAGCGCGGCGCGAACACGCGGCAGCAGGCGTTGAAGACGCTGGCCTGCCGGGCGATGGTGCTGACGTCCGTCCAGGCGTTGGTCTCACCATCCGCCACACCCTGGTTCCAGCGCGTGGTGCTTTTGTACGTGGTGGGGTGGATGAAAAAGACATCCGCCGGCGGGTTCCTGGCGGCCGCGCTGGCGCCCTTGGGCACCGCCGCGCTGGCGCCGGGGCCGAACGGGCCGGCGGCCCAGGAGGTGGCCAGGCTGTAATCGGGTGCGGCCGACGGCACTTGCGTCTCGAACGCCGGTTGTTCCTGGGCCATGGCCGGAACGCCGGCCGCCAGGGTGGCAACCAGCGCCAAGGACCGAAGAGCATGTTTGATCTGAACTGGCACTGGTACCCCCTTATTCTCACAGCAATATATTAGCGGACATCAGGCGCGTGACAGAACTTCGATCGCCGCGCGCTCGCCGCTTTCGAAGGCGGATTCCATGCCGAAGTCCGTCCGGCGGGTGTGCTCGCCGGCGAAATGCATGACCTGCCAGGGGGCGATCATCTCACGGGCGAAGGCGTTGACCTGGCCGGGCGCCAGGCTGAAGCCGCAGCCACGCTGCAAGGGATCGGCCAGCCAGTCCTTGTAGGTGGCGACCTTGAGCAGGCCCTTGGAGGCCGGGCGCAGCCGTTCCATCTCCGCCAGCAGGAAGGCCTGGGCGGCGGGGCCGTCCATGCGCGACACCGCCTGGGCGACGTTGCCCACCATGACGATCATGGCGCGGTGCGCCCCCTCGCCCGTGTGGTTGTCGATGGCCCAGAACATGCCCATGGGTCCGTCGGTGGAGAATGACGGCGGCAGGCCGTCCTCCTTCCAGAAGGGCTTTTCCACCGTCAGATACATGCGCGCCGTGTTGGCGTAGGGCATGTGGTCGATGGCGTCGCGCATCAGGGGGTTGGCCTTGGCCTTGATCGTCACGCCGCGCAGCATGGAGAACGGCAGGGCGGAGATGACGAAGCGGGCCTTATAGCTGCTGCCGTCCGTGCAGGTGACGGTGGCGGCCTTGTCGGTCATCTCGACCCCCGCCACCTTCTTGTTCAGGCGGATGGCATCGCCCAGCTTGGCCGCCATGGCCAACGGCAGGCGCTGGGCGCCGCCCTCGATGTTGGAGATCTGGGCCAGGCCGTTGATCTCATTGCGGTTGTTGCCTTCGCCGAAGGGATGGTCGCGATGGCTTTGCCCTTGGGCGGTGGGGCCGCCGAAGGATTTGTCCAGGGCGGTGCGCGTATCCTCCTGCCACATGCGCAGCAGCGAGGTCTCATCGATGCCGATGCCGGGGGCCGATACGGCGGCCAGCCGGATGGCTTGCTCGCTATAGCCCTTTGATTGCATCAACTGGCGCAGGCTGATGTCGAATTCACTGAACTTGGGGTTCAGCCAGTCGTCCAGTTCCTTCAGCGGGTTGTACTTGGCGGCCACCGCCTGGCCCATCAGCATGGGCGGGATGGCCCGTTCGTCGCCCACGCAACGGTTCAGCGGGTTGGCGCCCCAGGTCTTGGGATCGATCCAGCTGTCCATGAAGTGCGCGCCGAAGGTCAGCAGGTCGCGGTCTTCCGGGATCAGCTTAAGCCCCAGGGTGTGGCAGGCGTTGATGACGCGGGCGTAGCTGCGCCCCACCTGGCTGGCGCCGACATCGATCGGCCCTTCGGCCGTCCGCACCGTCTTGACGCGGCCGCCCACCTGGTCGGCGGCGTCCAGCACCAGGACGCGCAGGCCGTTGTCCGTCAGGGTCTGGGCCGCGTTCAGGCCGGAAAGGCCGGCACCCAGGATGATGACGTCCACCGTCGGGGTGGCGGCGAAACTTGATTTCGGCAGGGCGGCCACAGCCGCCGTCGCCGCGACGAATGTCCGTCGCGTGAGCATGAAGTCCCCCGTTCTCTTATAATGCGCGTGGTCTTTGATCGTGAACGATCAAAGACCCCCTCAATCGCCGGGCGCCGGTATCCACCGGCTTGGCTTCCTCGTTGCGCCCTGCGGTGCTCACTCCGGGGCCGGCCGTCGCCGGCCTCCAGCGGCACGAAACAAATTTCCGTGCCGCTGGCATAATGCCCCTCACTGCCAATGGCGGCCCCCCACCGGCCGCCATTCGCCCAAAAGAAAACGCCCGGGCCGATTTCTCGGGCCCGGGCGGGACTGGCACTAGAAGCGATAGCTGCCGCGGATGCCCCAGGTGCGCAGTTCGCGCAGCTGGACGATGACCGCGGAAGCTGGTCGAGAGATGGGCGAACGTCGGGTCGATGACGTAGCCGTCCACCGCGCTGTAGTAGGACTTGTCGTTGAACAGGTTGGTCGCGAAACCTTCGATGGAATAGCTGTCGGTCTTCACGCCGATATGCAGGTTGACCTGGTTGGTGGCCGGCGTGCGCACCAGGTTGGCCACGTCGGAATACGCACCCGACTTGTAGGTGAAGTCCACCCGGCTGAAGCCCTCGACATCGCCCAGGATGGGCAGGCTGGGCAGCGGCGTGGTGTAGGACAGCGACGCCGTGCCCGACCACTTCGACACGAACGGCGCCTGGTTGCCGGAGAAGTCGGTGATGCCGGTCAGCGCCGTGACCTGCGAGTTCGAGGTCTTTACGATCTTGCTGTCGATGTAGGCGCCGCTCAGGTCCAGTTCCCATTCCTTGGTGAGGACGGCATTGATTTCCGCCTCCAGGCCCTTGATGTGGACCTCACCGGCGTTGGTGGAGGCCAGCACCTGCTGGGCGCCCAGCACCGGATCGACGTAGCTGTAGGCCTGCTGGTTGATCTGGTTGGACCAGTCGGCGTAGTAGGCGGCCAGGTCGTAGCGCAGGCGGTTGCCGAACAGCTTGCCCTTCATGCCGATTTCGTAATTCTTCAGCGTTTCCGGATCGACGGCGACCTTCAGGTTGTTCTTCTCGGCCACGGCCACGGCCGAGGCCGCGGCGGTCAGGAACGAGGTGTTGAAGATGCCGGGGTTCACGCCTTCGGAGTACGAAGTGTAGATCATCGTGGCGTCGTCCACGTTGAACTGGGCGATCACGCGCGGCATGAAGTTATGGTAGTATTTCTCCAGTAACACGGTGCCACCCGGATAGAAACCGGCCGGAATGAAGGCGCTGTTGGTCGCCGTCGTGCCCGCCGGCGCCGCGTAGGCCGCCATGTCATCCACCTGGTAACGGCCGTCGAAGTTCAGCGTGAACCACGGCGTGAAGTCGTAACCGATGCCGTAGAAGGCGCTCCACGTCGTGTCGGAGGTGGCGCCGCTGATCGCCGACTTCAGCGTGGTGGTGCCGCCGCCGCTGCTGGACTGCGACCAGGTGTCCATCCAGCTGAGACCACCCGTCAGGTGCAGGGGGCCGTCTTCATAGGATGCGCGCACTTCCTGCGACCAGTCGTGCGAGCGGCCCTCAACCAGGTAGGGGTAGTTGTAGAAACCTTCGCCGCTGCTGGACTTGATGGACGTGCTGTAGAAATTGTCCAGGTCGGCCAGTTCGCTGCTGAACACGCTATTGTAGGCGCTCAGCGAGGAAAGGGTGATGCCGGTGTCGCCGATGGTCCAATCGGCCGACAAATGGGCGTGGTAGTCACGGGCCACCAGGCCGTAGCCCTGGGTGCCGTCATCGGGGTTGATGACGCGGCCGGAACCGTTGGCCAGGAAGTTCTTGATATAGGCGCTGTTGGTGGTGTTGGCCGACGGGGTCAGGCCGGACAGGCCGGGCGTGACACCGCAGATGAAGCGGTTGCCGGTGGGCAGGGTGCAGTTCGACTGGTTGGCGACCAGGGTCTGGCCGGCGCTGTTGGTGACGCCGTAGGCGCCGATCAGCCCCTGCGCGGGCGGGCCGTCGTCCAGGTCGGTGAACATGCCGAACAGCTTGATCTTCAGATCGTCGTTCGGCTTCAGCACGATGGCCAGCGAGGCGTTCTTGGTGTCCTGGTCGCCCAGGGTCTGGCCAGGCACGCCGGCATTCTCGTAGGAACCGTCCTTGCCGAACTCACGGGCGCTCAGGCGGAAGCCCAGCTTGTCGGGGATGATGGGGCCGGCGATCTCGGCCGAGAAATCCTGGTTGTGGCGCGTGCCCACCATGCCGTCGATGGAACCGCTGTATTCCTCGGTCGGGTCCTTGGTGACGATGTTGATGGCGCCGGCGAAGGTCTGGCGGCCGAAATAGGCCGACTGCGGGCCCTTCAGCACTTCGACGCGCTCAGGATCGGTGATGGTCTGGATGGCGGCCGGGTTGCTGACCGGCGCACCGTCGATGAACAGCGACGCGGTCTGCAACTGCGAGGTCGACGGCGCCATGCCGCGCAGCACGATGGCCTGGAACGACCGGTCGGCGCGGCCGCCGTTGCTGGCCTGGCCCACCACGTTGGCGCCCGGCACGAACTGCGCCAGGTCCTGGGTGGAGGTGATGCCGCGCGCCTCGATATCGCCGCCGGTCAGCGCGGTGATCGCGACCGGGGTCTTCTGCATGTCCTCGTTCTTGCGGCGGGCCGTGACGACGATTTCCTCCAGGCCGTCCTCGGCCGGGGCGGCGGCATCCGCGGCGGGCGCGCTCTGCTGGGCGAAAGCGGTGCCGGCGGCCATCACGCCGGTGAAAAGCGTCAGTGCGGCGGCAAGACAAGTGCCGCTTCGCAGGACCGACGAGAGATTTTTACTGTCCAAAGCCATCATTCCCCCTGTTCGAGAATCGGATGATATTGTTTGTGTTTTTGGTACAGCCGCCCGTTTCCTGAAGCATGACTGCATCAAGATTAACAGATCGATAATTCAGCCTTTCTCCAATAAATGGAGGCCGAAAAATTACTGTTGTTTGGGGAGCGCTCATAAGCTGTCAGAAGAAGGATTAAAATCCATCGAATTCGACGACCTATCCACCTGCTGGACAACCAAGCACTCCTCACTTCTATTTGCAGCCTTGAACCCGCATTTAGACGGATTCCGGGCGTATGCCCAAGGGACGCTCCCTGCCCCCGGGACATGGATGAACCGCGACAGCACGCCCGCGAGGCCCATGGCCCGCAAGGCGCGCGCGTGCGGCGAACTGACAAAAACCTGCAAGACGGCGGATGGGCCGTCCCATCCACACCGAAACCACCGCAATACTGTCGGCATGCGCGGCAAAGCCGGCCGCCCCCAGATCAGCCCCTGTTCAGAGCCCTAGAATTATTTGTCCTTGGCCTTGTCCAGGCGCGCGCTGACACACTGAGCGTCGGCGACACCGGGCGGGCAAGGATTGAGTTTCGGCGCCAGGCTGTCCTCCTTGGGAAGACGCACCGTCATGATACGCACGGGCTCGGACCCAATGGTCCGAGAGGTGTGCCCCCGCCCCGTGATATCCGACGCCAGAACGATATCCCCTTTCCTCAGGATATGTTTCGAGCCGTCACCCAGCCCGACTTCAAGTTCACCGGAAAGGACCACAAGTAGACGTGGCGTCGATACGCCATGCCAGTCAACAAAATCACCGGGAAGGCTATCGCCGATCTCGACATCCGTAGCAAAAAGCCGCGACTGGACACTGTGACCTGGCACGCCGCCCGTCTTCGGCAATGTCGTGATGTCGAGATGCGATTCACCATCATCACCACCCGTCATGCGCAGAATTCTGAACGCATCACCGGTGGGGGATAGGGGGGAGACGGGATCGCTATCCTTTGCATGGGCGGGCATTCCACCCAAGAGTAGACAGAAAATCGCAACGCCGCCCGCAATGCGCCCCATCATTTTCTCCGCTTAATTCGCCCAGGCAAAGGATGTCAGCCTGCATTTTTTTTGGCAATTTCAATAATCTTGTGAGTGATCAGGAATCTTTAGCACCCGGCCGGCACCTCAATCCCCCGCCGCCAGCCGGCGCAGGCGCGGGATCAGATCGCGGCCGAAGACCTCGATATCGCCCAGCAGATCGAAGCCGCGGATGAGGAAACCGGTGATGCCCATGGCGTGATAATCCATGATGGCGTCGGCCACCTGCTCCGCCGTGCCCACCAGGGCCGGCGGCAAGGTCGGGGTGGCGAAATCGATGGACGCCTTGGTGATGCCGGTCCACAGGCGCTTGTCCAGCAGCTCCGGCCCGTCGGCGATGCGCTCCAGCTCACTACGCCCCGCCCCGCCCTTGGTGGTGGCCAGCGCCTTGTCCAGGCGCATGGCGGTACGCACGGCACCGCCGTCACCCTCCAGCGCCCGCTGCTGTTCCAGCGCCACCTCGCCCAGGCGATCCACGATGCGCCGCGCCTCGGCCCAGGCCGCCGCCTCCGTATCGCCCAGGATGACGCGGACGGAGGTTTGCAGGCGCAAGGGTCGGCCGGTCTTGGTCGCGGCATCCTGCACCACCGCCACGTCCCGACGCATGTCGTCCAGCGGCTTCAGGCCGCCGAAGGCGTAGACATCGGCGCATTCCGCCGCCTTTTCGATGGCCAGCGGCGATGCCCCGCCCCAATAGATGGGAATGGACTGGTCCCGCACCGGCCGCAGTTCGGACAAGGCCTTGTTGAAACGGTAATAATCGCCGGCGAAGTCCGCCGGCTTGGTCGCCGACCACATCGCCCGCATCACCCGCACATATTCGGCGCTGCGGTGATAGCGCTGTTCCTTGTTCAGGAAATCGCCGTCGCATTGCAGTTCGACATCGTTGGCGCCGGTGATGACATGCACGCCGGCGCGGCCATCGCTCAGATGATCCAGCGTGGCGAACATGCGGGCCGCCATGGTGGGGGCGATGAAACCCGGCCGGTGCGCGACCATGAACGCCAGCTTGCTGGTCAGGGCCGCGGCGTGGGCCGCGATGGCGAAGGGGTCGGGCGCGAAGGAGTTCTGCAGGATCAGCACGCGGTCGTAACCGTTGGCGTCATAGCGCCGCGCCAGTTCCCCGATCATCGCGCGGTCGAACAAGGGACCGGTGGGCGGGCTGATCTCCGACCCGTTGCGGTGAACCAGGACGCCCAGGATTTCGATGCTCATGCCATCCCCCATTCCACATGTGACGCAACGCCAAGCCCCAGGCTCGCCGCCCGTTTGGCGAACCGTTAAGACACCGGGTCCTGGCCGTTGGAATGGGGATCCCTGCCAGCTCACCACACAGTGGATAATTCAAATAATTTGTTCCTGCTGAAGAATAACTTGATCAACCATGCCCCCAAACGCGCTTTTGACGCGCCGGACCAAGGGGTGCCCCCGCATGAACATCAGCAAGCTTGAAAGGCTGATCGCCGTCTTCGAGGCCGGCAGCTTCCGCAAGGCATCCCAGGGCCTGGGCATGTCGCAGCCGGCATTGACGTGGAGCATCAAGCAGCTGGAGGACAGCCTGAACACCCGGCTGTTCGAACGCGGCCCCCGCGGCATCCGCCCCACGCCGATGTGCGAACGCCTGATGGTGCGGGCCAAGCTGATCGTGTCCGAACACCACCGCCTGGTGACGGAGATCGCGGCCGGCAACCGGGCGCAGGTGATCGAGGTGGGGGTGCACCCCATCATGCTGAACGGCGATTTCGCGCGCTGTGCGGCCCGCTTCAGCCAGCAGGAAAAGGACGTCACCCTCAAGATCAAGGAAGGCTACAGCTCACAACTGTTGGAAAGCCTGCAACGGGGGGAGATCGACTTCGCCTATTGCGCCTTCACCGAAAAGGCGCTGGCCAAGGAAGGCTTCGATTTCGAGCCGGTGGCCACCCAGGAATATTCCATCGTCGCCGCCCCCACCCACCCGATCTTCGAGGAACTGTCAGCCAAGAAACCGATCGGCGACCATGTCTGGGCGCGGGTGGACGTGCCCAACCTGGTGGCCGCCGACCGCAACGCCAGCGAGATCGACGAGTTGCTGGCGCGTTTCGGCTACACCAGCGCCACGCAGACGGTCTTCTCCTCCTCCATGGGCCTGCTGAAGCTGCTGGTCCAGGAAGGCGGCCTGCTGGCCATGATCGCGGACGAGTTCGTGGCGGAGGAAGTAGCCGCGCGCACCCTGAGGCGGGTGCCGGGATCACAGATCAGCGCCTCTTCCGTCGGCTTGGTGACGCTGACCGGCAGCTATGAGACCGTGACCACACGGCGCTTCAAATCGCTGCTGCGCCAATCCCACCGCCGCACGTCCCAGCTGGCCAAGCGGGCGTGAGCGGCCAGTTACAGAAAACCTCTATCGCTGTAATAGAATTCGGTACTTCTTCCGACCCGTTCATCTGCCCATAGTTTTCCCCAATGAATTTGCGGCGCGGTCGCCGCCACAGGGAAAGGCCCCCGGCCGACATCGGGTGGGGGACGGGCGTGATGGGGATTTGGCTGTTTTGGGCGGGGCGCCGATGTCGGCGCCGTTTCCGGAACACGATGCCGTGCATCCTGCCCACCTGGCTGGCCCGCCGCCTGTGAGCCATCCAAATCCCGTGGAGCAGCCTGATGAACAAGCACCCGCTCAACCCCATCACCACCCAGCATGTGGAGGATTACCGCCGCGACGGCGTGGTCTGCCTGCGCCAGATGTTCGATGCCGAGTGGATCGACACCCTGCGCCAGGCGGCGGCCGCGGTGGTGAAGGATCCCCAGGCCTTCGGCATGACCGGGCCGTCGCACGGCTCCATGACCTCGGTCGCCTATCTGTGGCGCAAGTCCGGCGCCTTCCGGAACTTCGTGATGAATTCCCCGGCGGGTGAGGTCATCGGCCGCGTCATCGGCGCCGACACCATCCAGATCTTCCACGACCACCTGTTCCACAAGCCTGCCGGCTCCCCCCAGATCATGCAGTGGCACGCCGACCATCTTTGGCCCTTCACCGGCACCATGATCCCGAACCTGTGGGTCGCCCTGTCGCCGGTCACGGCCGAGAACGGCCGCATCGAGTTCGTGGCGGGTTATCATCACCACTGCATCGACACCGGATCGCGCTTCGGGCCGGCCGGCGACGGCACCTTCCGCTTCCCCAATTTTGAGCAGGAGCGGGGCAACCCCGACTTTCCCTTCCGCTTCGTCACCTGGGATCTGGAACCGGGCGACGCCGTGCTGTTCCACGTCGATATCCCGCACTTCTCCAAGGGCAATGACAGCGTGGACCTGGACCGCACCGGCCTGGCCGTGCGCGTCATCGGCGACGATGCCTATTGGTGCCCGCGCGAGGGCCTGACCAACGTCCCCGGCGTGGACCTGCTGAGCCAGCCGGAAGGCGTGCACCCGCCGGCCAGCGACCAGCTGCCGGTGATCTGGCGCCGCCCGGCCGACGAGCCCCGCGCCTTCCAGCCGCGCGCTTGAGGATGGATGCCCCCATGGACGAGATCGGCTTCAGCAAAAGAGACATCCTGGCCAAGGCGGCGCTGCTGATGGCCGGCGTCGGGGCCGCCACGGCCCTGCCCCTGGGCGCGCAGGCGGCGGAGGCACCGCCGGCCGATCCGCACCGCAACGGCGTGCCGCTGGATTTCCCCGGCACCGGGCCCATCCCCTGGATCCAGCGCGTCTTCCACCTGTACACCGGCCCCGACGGCCTGACCCGGGCGGAGCAGCTGCCGGTGGAGGCGCCCCAGGGCGCGCAGATCGCCCAGTTGCTGCGCCGCACGGCGGAGCGGGTCAGCATCGGTGGCACGGCCGGTGGGGCGGGGTTCGACTTCCACGTCGCCAACCAACCCACCCTGCTGATCCCGCTGTTCGGCACCATGATCATCGAACTGCACAATGGCACGCGCTACGAACTGCGCCACGGCGACCTGGCCTATGCCGAGGATTGCAGCGGCAAGGGCCACATCTCCCGCTCCGGCCCCGACGGGTCGCTGATGGTATCGGTGCAGTTGCCCAAGGCCGGCTGTCCGGCCACGGGCAGTTCGGATATTTCCAAGATTTGGCGGGACTAGGCGCCGCCTCGGTCTTCATAGTTCCTTCCAATAAAACGAACATCCGGCAGGGGTAGATACATGAAAATGCGGGCGCTGATCGGCTGGGGCATCGGCTCATTCACCTCGGCCTCGCTGGTGGGGGCGGTGGGCCTGCTGCACCTGCGCTTCATGACCGACAGCCTCGGCATCGCCATGGGCCTGGCCGGCATGCTGGTGGTGGTGTCCAAGGTGTACGACGCCGCCATCGACCCGGTCATGGGGGTGATCAGCAGCCGCACGCATACCCGCTTCGGCCGCTACCGCCCCTTCCTGCTGGCGGGTGGCCTGCTGTCCGCCCTGTCCCTGGTGCTGCTGTTCAATGTGCCGCAGGCGCTGCACGGCACGGGCATGATCGTCTTCATGGGCTTCAGCCTGCTGCTGTTCTCCACCGCCTACACCATGTTCCGCATCCCCTACCTGGCCATCGGGCGGTCCATCACCCAGGACTTCCACGAACGGTCGCGCCTGATGACGTTCAGCGTCTACGGATCATCCCTGGGTGGCCTGGCGGCGACCTCGGCCGCCCCCTTCCTGCTGGCCCACATCGGCAGCAACCGTGAGGGCCACGGCCTGGTGGCCATCATCCTGGCCGCCCTGATCGCGCTGGGCGGTACCGTCAGTTTCCTGCTGATCACCGAGAATGAGGGCGCGACGGCGGAGCGGCACAGCCTGTCCTTCCGCGACGCCTGGGCCGCCATCCGCGCCAACCAGCCCTTCCAGTGCCTGATGGGCTTCAAGGTCACCATGTTCGCAGCCCTGGCCCTGCACATCTCCGCCATACCTTATTATACCCGCCACGTCCTGAAGGCGTCGGATGTCAGCCTGGGCAGCTATTTCCTGACCCAGACCCTGGCGATGATGGCGTCGCAGCTGATCTGGGTGCGGGTGGCCCGGCGCTTCGGGCGGCGCAACGGCCTGATGGCGGCGGCCCTGATGCAGGCGGCGGTCATGGCCTGCTGGTTCCTGGTGCCGGTGGCCCAGCCGCAGCCCTGGATCCAGATCATCGGCGCCCTGGGCGGCATTTCCAGCGGCGGCATCTTCCTGGGCCTCTATACCGTGCTGAGCGACACCATGGACCACAGCCGCCGGCTGTCGGGCAACCAGGGCCGCGACGGCATCCTGGCCGGCGTGTTCGTCATGACGGAAAAGGCCACCGCCGCCTTCGGCACTTTCGTTTTCAGCGCCATCCTCAGCATCGTCGGTTTCACCTCCGCCAAGGATGCCGGCACCGACATGCAGCCCGCCGGTGTCGTGGCCGGCATCAGCCTGGCGCTGTGGGCCCTGCCCGCATTGGCCGCCGCCGCCGCCTGCCTGTTCCTGCGCGCCTACCGGCTGGCATCCGCCGATGCGCCGCAGGCCAGGGGCACGGGTTCGGCGCATGTGGCCCTGGCGCCGGCCGCCCTGCCTGCAAAGAAAATCTAATCAGCCCCAAAACTATTCAGCACCCGCCGGACCGGCCTTTCCCCTCGTCCATGACATTGTTCTGCTATATCGTTGCCCCAGA
Organism: Azospirillaceae bacterium; assembly: GCA_028283825.1. Lineage (NCBI taxonomy): Bacteria > Pseudomonadati > Pseudomonadota > Alphaproteobacteria > Rhodospirillales > Azospirillaceae > Azospirillaceae bacterium. Next base: position 866,140 of record JAPWJW010000005.1, read on the forward strand.
AAATCATAAATGGACAGGGTTAGGCCATACCACTGGCAGTGGAAGTAATTCCATACCGCTCCGTTTCAAGTCGAAATCCGTTTTCGACTTGGGGACGGATAAGGCTGTCGTTTGGCGCGTGCCCTTTGAACAGGAGCGGGCAATATCTTGGTCGAGACGACAGTGCGCGACGGCGCAGCGCCCCCCATCACGGCATCCATCCCGACCCTGGCCCGGCCCATCGGTCCGGCGGTGGCCTGGTTCACCGTCTTCACGCTGTGCGTGGCGCAGATCATCTCCACCATCGACCGCGGCATGCTGGCCCTGGTGATCGACCCCGTGCGCGCCGACCTGAAGATCACCGAGATCGACATCGCGCTGTTGCAGGGTTTCGCCTTTTCCATCTTCTACGTCACGGTCGGGCTGCCGCTGGGGGCGGTCGCCGACATGGTCAGCCGCCGCCGGCTGCTGGTGGGCGGTATCCTGGTGTGGAGTGCCGCCACCATCGGCGGCGGCCTGGCGCAGGATTTCGGCGGCATGTTCACCTCACGCCTGTTCATCGGCGTGGGCGAGGCGGTGCTGGGCCCCTGCGCCGTCACCATGATCAGCGACCTGTTCCCGGTGCACGGCCGCGGCCGCCCCATGGCAGTCTACGTCTTCGGCACCATGATCGCCTACGGCATCGGCTCGCTGGTCAGCGGCTATATCCTGCAAGTCGCCCCCCAGGGGGCGTTCGACGGCCTGCCCTATATCGGCACCCTGGCGCCCTGGCGCATCGCCTTCGTCCTGGTGGGCGCCTTCGGTTTCGTCATCGCCGCCGTGCTGGGCCTGCTGCGCGAACCGGCACGGCAGCAGCGCGCGGCCTCGGCAGAGACGACCGGATTCCGCGCCGGCCTGACCCATTTCTGGGCGGCGCGGGCGGTGTTCCTGCCGCTGTACGGCGCGCTCGCCTTCTTCGCCATGGGCGGTGCGGCCGCCACCGGCTGGGGTGCCGTGCTGCTGACCCGCGCCTACGGCTATAATCTGGGGGCGGCCGGCAAGGGTCTGGGCTCCGCCTACATCGCCTGGGCCGCCATCGGCGCCATCATCGCCAGCGTGCTGGTCGACCGCGTCGCCCGCCGGGCGGGGGCGGTGGGTAAGGTGCGGCTGGCCGCCGGCCTGGCCCTGCTGTGCATCCCCTCGGTGGTCGCGGTCGCCGCCCCCAACGGCACCATCGCCACCATCCTGCTGGCGGAGGTGATGTTCGCCAGCGCCCTCTACGGCACCACCATGCTGTCGGTGATATCGGAGGTGGCGCCCCTGCGGGTGCGCGGCCTGGCGGTGGCGCTGTACGCCTTCGTCATGACCATGATCGGCGGCTCCATCGGCCCCATCGCCGTGGCCTATCTGACCGAACACGTCTTCAAGTCGCCGGCCGCCGTCGGCTCCTCCATGGCCATTGTCGGCATCGCCGCCCTGTTGCTGTCGGCAACACTGGCCTGGGTTGCCTCGCGCCATGTGGCCAAGGTGGTCCAGGCCACCGCCTGAGGCCATCGGCCATTGCGTGGACGCCCGGGCATCGCCGCCTGGGCGTTCGTGCCCCCTTCCCTGACCATCACCCCGGAACCGATCACGGTTCCGATCGATCGCGGCTGGCCCCAGGCCAGCCCGCCTCTGGAGACATGCCCCGATGACCGCCCCCATGACCAGCGTCAAACGCGCCTATGCCGACAGCCGCCACGGCCAGCTTCACTATCGCGTCGTCCAGCCGACGGACCCGGTCGCGGGCCTGCCGCCGCTGCTGTGCCTGCACCAGACGCCCAGCCACAGCGGCGACTGGCTACCCGTGATGCCGGACCTGGGTGCCAGGCGCGTGGTGGTGGCGGCGGACACCCCCGGCTACGGCATGAGCGACCCGCCCCCCGCCCCCACCACCATCGAGGATCTGGCGGACATCATGGGCACTCTGATGACCGACCTGGCGGCCGACGGCGTGGTGCCAGCGGGCCCGTTCGACGTGATGGGTTTCCACACCGGATCCCTGGTCGCCACCCAGCTGGCGCGGTCCCTGCCCGACCGGGTGCGCCGGGCGGTGGTGTTCGGCCTGGCGGCTTACCCGGCCGACATCCGTGCTGAAAAGCTGGCGAACCTGGCCACGGTGTTTCCGCTGCCCGACGGCACGCTGAACCACGTGGAAAAGCTGTGGAGCATCATCAGCCAGTTGAGCGACCCGCGCCGCGACGCGGAACAGCGGCACGTCGCCATGGCGGAATGCCTGCGGCTGGGCAGCCGCATGACCTGGGGCTACCAGTCCGTCTATCGCTTCGATTTCCTGGGCGCCATGACGGCGGTGAAACAGCCGGTGCTGGTCATGAACCCCGAGGATGATTTGTGGACCGTCACGCATCAAACGTCCCACACCTATCCCAACGGCCGGCGCTTCGACATACCGGGCGTCAAGCACGGGGTGCTGGAACTGGAGAAGGCCCTGGTGCTGGCGGAGATCGAGGCCTTCCTGGCGCCTTGACCGGATCCTTGATCTGGCCGCGCGGCCGATCCCCCTAGCGCGAAGCGCGGCCGATCCAGTGCCGGATCATGGACTTCAGCTGCCGCGCGACCTTGGACTCATACCGGTCCTTGAGGGTGATGAAGCCGAAGGAGGGTGCGGGGATTTCCGACCCCGGCAAGGCCCGCATGGTACCGGCCTTCAGCTCATGCGCCACCACCTCGCGCGCCACCATGCCGATCATCTGGCCGTGCAGGATCAGGTGCTTCACGAAGGCGATGGAGGATGACTTGATGGCCTTGCTGTCGTCGGTATGGCCGAACTTGCGCATCACCCGCATGACGTCCTCGTTCCGGTCGATCATGTCGGGACGGTCATAGGCGTGGACCTGGGCCCAGGTGTACTGACCGAAGGGGGCGCCCTCGGCGATCTGCCTGAAGATGGGATGATCGGCGGCGGCGACCACCGCGTATTCCTGGGTGATCAGGGAATCGAAGATGAAGTCCTGGTGCTCATACCCCTCGGGGAAGCCGCAGACGGCGAAGTCCAGGTCGCCGGTGGTCAGCAGGGCCAGGATCTGCGAGGTGTAACCCTCACGCACCCATAGGTCGATGGCGGGATAGCGTTCGACGAATCCCGCCATCACCCGGGCCAGCGCCTCATTCATCATGATGGGGTGGACACCGACCGCCAGGCTGGGGACGCGGTTGATTTCCGAGATGTCGTTGATGATGCGCTGTTCCTCGTTCAGCATCAGCTTGGCGCGCTGAACCAGGGTTTCGCAAATCTCCGTCGGGCGCACGCCGGTGGGCCCACGCTCGAACAACGAGGTGTTCAGTTCCTCCTCCAGCTGCTTGATGCTGGAGGTCAGGGCCGGCTGGGTGACGCCGATGATCTGGGAGGCCTTGCGCAGGCTGCCCGTTTCATAGACCGCGATCATCCGTTTCAGCTGGACGAGATTCATACCCTGTATCGCTCACGAGGTTCCGCCGAGGCGACTGGAGCATACAGGCACGCACCCCGATAGCTATGCGCTTGCGTTCGGTTTGCCCGACTGTTGGAAAGTCATGTTCCCTCAGACGCCGGGCGGGCCCATCCGGGCCCTTGGGCTATCCTCGCCTTTCAGTCCGCTACGCTTCCCGAAAGGCTCCGGCGGACGCCGTCGCGTCGCGTCCTACAGCGGCATTAGAGCAAGATGCGATCACGCGTGATCGCATCTTGCCCTTAAGCTGTTCATGATAGAGCGGATTTACACGATCAGGTGATTCCACCTGATCGCGTTCCGCTCTAATGCCGCTGCGTTAACCCACACCCCACAAGACCTCGGGCACGAAGATACGACCCTGGGAATAGATGCCGTGATCGGCCCCCGGCTCGGCCAGGAAATACGGGCCGTCCAGGTCGACCACGTCGCACAGTTGGGCCAGCACGAAAGCGGGGGCCGTCGCCAGGATGGAACCCGCCATGTTGCCCACCATGACGCCCAGACCCAGGCGCCGGGCCTCCGCCGCCATGGCCAACGCCTCGGTCAGACCGCCGCACTTGTCCAGCTTGATGTTCACGACGTTGAAGCGGCGGTGGTGGGCCGCCAGTTCCTTCAGGTCCAGGATGCTTTCGTCGGCGGCCAGGGGGATGGGGCTGTTCCAGCCGTCCAGCAAATGCTCCGCCCCCCGGCGGATGGGCTGCTCCAGCAGGGAAACGCGCTGGTCCACCAGCAAGGCCGCCAGCGGGTCCAGGTCAGCCGCACCGAAACCCTGGTTGGCATCGACCGACAGCCAGACGTCCGGCCGGGCCCGGCGCACGGCGCGCACCCGCTCCGCATCCGCCGCCAGGTCGCCTTCAAGCTTGAGTTTGATGGCGGTGGCGTCGGTGAAGGCCGCCAGGCGGCGCAGGATCTCCGCCGGGTCGTCGGCCGGCAGGGTGAAGGTGGTGACCAGGGATTTGGGTGCCGCCACGCCGGCCAGTTGCCACACCGGCCGGCCGCTGACCCGGGACTCCAGTTCCCACAGGGCGCAGTCCAGGGCGTTGCGGGCGCCGCCGGGCGGCAACAGGCCTTGCAAGTCCCGGCGGTCGATCCCGGCCTCCAACGCCGGGCGCACCCGCTCGATCTCCTGCTCCATATGGGCGGGATCGTCGCTCAGGTAATAGACGCCGGCGGCCTCCCCCCGGCCCTCATGGCGGCCGTCGCCGACGGTGACGATGACGGCGGGCATGGCCTCCAGCAGGTATCCGGAAATGCGGAAGGGTTCGCGCATGCGCATGGCGTCGCGACGATGGGTAATGGACAGGCTCACCGGCTGACACTCCGCGCGGTTCTTGAGGCATACAGGAAAAGCAGGATGGCGGCACCGGCCACCGGGGCGATGACCAGGGTCAGCGACCGGCCGATGGCCAGCGGGTCGGCGAACACATGGTCGGTGACATAACCGGTCAGGGTGGCGCCGCCGCCCAGGCCCAGCATGATGTTGCCGAAGGCGACGAAGGACACGCTGAGGCCCCGCGCCCGGTTGGGCACGATCTCCTGGATGGCGGTGATGCCGATGGTGCCGGCGGCACTGGAGAACAGGGTCCACAGGGTGACGGCCGCCAGCACCTGGTTGGCGGTGCCAGCCAGGGCCACCAGGGCGAAGGGAAAGGCCAGGGCGGCACAGATGGCGGCCACCTGGATGCGGCCCGACGGCCCCCGGCGCTTCACCACCACATCGCTGATCAGGCCGCCGGCCACGGTGGCGATGACGCCGGCCACGACGATCAGCGTGCCCAGCATCAGGCCGATGGCGTCCGGCGCCATGGCGTAACGGCGGCTGAGCAGGGCCGGCGCCCAGCTCATCATGGCGAAGTCGCCCACCGACATGAAGGCGCAGCAGGCGATCAGGGGCAGCAGCACGGCGCGGATGGTGGCCAGCTGGGCCAGGATGTCGCGCAGGGAAATGGCCTCCGCCACAGCACCAGCGACAGGTTCGCTGCGCCGTGCCGGTTCCCGGATGGGCAGCAGCGACAGCAGCAGGGGCAGGCCGCACAGGCCCAGCAGCACCAGCACCGCCCGCCAGGCGGCCAGGCCGTCCAGCAGGGGCACGCCATTGAAGCCGCCGGCGGCGGCCAGGCCCAGCACGGCGCCGCCGATGGCAATGGCGACACCGCCGCCCACCGTCATGCCCATGATGAAGACGCCGGTGGCCAGGCCCCGCCGTTCGGCCGGGAACATGTCGGCGATCATGGACATGGCGGCGGGGGCCAAGGCCGCCTCGCCCACGCCCACCACCAGCCGGCCGGCGAACAGCACCCAGAAGGACGGGGCGTAGCCGCACAGCAGGGTGCCCACGCTCCACAGCGCCACGCCGGCGCTGATGACGGCGCGGCGCGGCAGCACGTCGGCCAGGCGGCCCAGGGGCAGCCCGGCAACGGAATAGATCAGGGCGAAGGCCACGCCCTGCAGCACGCCGACCTGTGTGTCGCTGATGCCCAGGTCGGCCCGGATGGGGTCGACCAGCAGGCTCAGGATCTGCCGGTCCGTGTAGGACAGGACGGCGGCGACGCAGAACAACCCCACCGCCGACCACGCCGCCAAGGGCCGGGGCCAGGGTTGGGCATCCTGCATTTCGATGGCGATGTCGGGGGATTGGTTTTGCATGATGGGGCCAGCATCACACAGGTCGATGGGTGTTTCAATAAGTGAAACACGTTTCGAAAAAGAACCGGATCAGGCGCCCTCATCCTCCGGCGGGGGCGACAGTTTCCAGGCCTTGGCGGCCGTCTGGGCCAGGCGCTGGATGCCGGGGCCGGCGCAGACCGACAGCACCCGGCACGTCTCCTCGCTCACCCGGACATAGACATGGCTCATGCCGCTGTCGAAATAGACGGAGTCGCCGGTCTCCAGCCGCAAAGGCGCGTAAAGGTCGGTGTGCAGTTCCATGGCGCCGGACAGGACGTACAGGTACTCCTCCCCCGAATGGCGGACCATGCCGCCCATCTCCGCCACGCTGCGGGCGCGCACCTCGATGATGATGGGCACCATCAGCTTACCCAGCAGATCCGCCGCCGGGTACTGGTGGGCATGCACGTCCGAGGTGGCGCCGGAAGACCGGCCGGCGCGCGACACGCTGCGGCGCCCCAGGGCCGCCGGCGCCTCCGTTTCCGGCGGCCCGGCCAGCAAGGCGGCGATGTCCACGCCCAGGCCCTGCGCCAGGCGCAGCAGCTTGTCGTAGGTCATCTCCATCTTGCCGTTCTCAAGCTTGGACAGGGTTGAGAACGGCATGCCGATGCGGGCCGCCAGCGCGCGCAGGGTCAAGCCCTGCTTGATGCGCACCGCTTTCAGCGCCGCCGCCGGATGACCGGGGGCCGGATGGGCCCGATCCGGGGCGGGGTTGGCCATGCCATTCTCCATGTTTCCCATGACCCGTGTTTCACAGGCCCTGCTCTGTTTCCAAAATGCATCAGGTGCCGCCTGAAAACCAGCCTCATGGCGTTGTGAATGACCCATTACAGAAACACTGTTGCCAAATCTGAAACGCATGCCATCATGCCCCCACAATCGATCAGGGAGATCGGGTAATGAATAGGGGAACCTGGGCCTTATGGACGGGTGCGGCGGCACTCGCCCTGAGCACGGCGGCATGGGCGCAGCCGGCGGCCGGCACGGACGCGCCGTCGGGCGCCGACGCGCTGGAGGAAATCGTCGTCACGGCGCAAAAGCGGACGGAACGGCTGATCGACGTGCCGCAATCGGTGTCGGCGCTGTCGTCCGAGGCTTTGCAGCAAAGCCATGCAGACCGGCTGGACGATTATTTCACCCGGGTGCCCAGCGCCGCCCTGGTGGAAACCCAGGCGGGCCAGGCCCGGCTGATCCTGCGCGGCATCAACACCGGCGGTGTCGCCGCCACGGTGGCGACATATGTGGATGAGACGCCCTACGGCTCCGCCACCTCGCTGGCCAACGGCGCCATCCTGGCGCCCGACCTGGATCCGGTGGATCTGGAACGGGTGGAAATCCTGCGCGGCCCTCAGGGCACGCTGTACGGCGCCAATTCCCTGGGCGGCGTGGTCAAGTACGTGACCGCCGCCCCCAGCACCGACGCCGTCCACGCCTCGGCGGAGACGAGTTTCGAGGATGTGGACCATGGCGACACCGGCTGGTCCAGCCGCGCCTCCGTCAACGTCCCCGTCACGGACAATCTGGCGGTGCGGGCCAGCGGTTTCTACCGCCGTGATCCGGGCTATATCGATGATGCCCAACGGGGCAGCCAGAACGTCAATGACGACCGCACCTATGGCGGCCGTGTCTCCGTCCTGTTCCGCCCGACGGAGGCGTTGACCCTGCGGGCCAGTGTGGTCATGCAGAACCTGGACAGCGACGGCACCAACCAGATCGACGTCGATCCCCTGACCCTGAAGCCGGTGGCGGGTCCCTACGCCCAGGCCCAGGTGATCAACCAGCCCAACGACATGCGTTACCGCATCTACAACCTGACCGGCACCTATGATTTCGAAGACATGCAGCTGCTGTCCTCCACCAGTTTCGGCAGCCTGACGCAGGAACAGGTGGCGGACGCCACCGGGCTGTACGGCCCGCTGCTGACCTCCGCCTTCGGCACGGATTTGGGGGCCGCCGAAGACCAGCGCCTGGAACAGCGCCGCTTCACGGAGGAGGTGCGCCTGGCCTCCACCGACGGCAAATGGCTGGACTGGACGGTGGGCGGCTTCTTCACCCGGGAAACGGACAGCCTGGTCCAAGGCATAGACGGCGTTGACTATGCCAGCGGCGCGCGGCTGGCCGACTATGCCGGCTTGGCCACCGTCAGCCTCGACTCCCGCTATCGGGAATATGCCGGCTTCGCCAACGGCACCATCCATTTCACCCCGCAACTGGCCCTGACCTTCGGCGGGCGCTACAGCCACAATGAACAGCAGGCGGCGGAGCTCAGCGGCGGGCCGCTGGCCGGCGACGCCAGCTACACCGCCCGGTCGTCCGACGACGTGTTCACCTATTCCGTGGCCCCCAGCTACAAGATCACCGATGACCTCATGGTCTACGCCCGGGTGGCGCGGGGCTATCGGCCGGGCGGCCCCAACGTCCTGCCCCCCACCACACCCGACGCCGTGCCCCACACCTTCGCCGCCGACACCACCACCAATTACGAGGTGGGCGTGAAATCGGAACTGTGGGACCGCAAGCTGTCGCTGGAATTCACCGGCTTCTATATCGACTGGAGCGACATCCAGCTGCTGACCACGGTCGATGGGTTCGGCGTGAACACCAACGGCGGCAGCGCGCGCAGCCAGGGTTTCGAGGCCTCGGTCACCGTCAGGCCGCTGACGGGGCTGACGATCTCGGCCAACGGCGCCATCGTGGACGCAGCACTGACCGCCGACACCTCCGCCCTCACCGGCGGGCACAACGGCGACCTGCTGCCCTACACCGCCCGCTTCTCCTCCACCATCGCGGTGGAATACGAACATCCCCTGAACGGGACGGTGGACGGATTCGGCGGCATCAGCTGGCGGTACACCGGTGACCGCCGGTCCGCCTTCGACACCGACTACGGCCAGCGCAACCTGCCGGCCTTCAGCCAGCTGGACGCGCATGCCGGCATCACCTTCGGCGCCTATCGCGTGGAGGTGTTCGGTCGCAACCTGACCGACAGCCGGGGCATCATGGATTTGGGCGCCGCGGGGTCGGCCCAGAATGGCGCGGTTGCGGCCGCCATCATTCGCCCGCGTTCCTTCGGCGCCACCATCGGCGTCCGCTTTTGAGGTCTGGAAGGACACAGCAGATGAAGTGGAAACAAGGGCTTTTCGCCCTTCTGACCGTGGCGGCCGCCCTGCCGGCCGCCGCCCAGTCGCCCGCCGACCTGAAACCGCCGGCGCCGGTGCCCACCGTCACCGCCCCGGCCACGGAGACGCCATCCGCGGAAGCGCCCGCCGCAACCGCCAGCCTGACCAAGGCCGACGTGGACGCCTGGCTGGACGGCTACCTGCCCTACGGCCTGGCCACGGGCGACATCGCCGGCGCCGTCATCGTGGTGGTCAAGGACGGCCAGGTGCTGACCCAGCGCGGCTATGGTTATGCCGACGTCAAGGAACACGTCCCCGTCGATCCGGCCGCCACCCTGTTCCGCCCGGGCTCCATCTCCAAGCTGTTCACCTGGACCGCGGTGATGCAGCAGGTGCAGGCCGGCACGCTGGACCTGGACCGCGACATCAACGATTACCTGGATTTCAAGATCCCGCCGGCCTTCGGCAAGCCCATCACCCTGCGCAACCTCATGACCCACACCGGCGGGTTCGAGGAAACGGCCAAGTACCTGCTGCTGAACGACCCCAAGCTGTCGGTGCCGCTGGGCACGGCCATGAAGCGCTGGATCCCGGAGCGCATCCAGGCGCCGGGCGCCATCCCCGCCTATTCCAACTACGGCGCCTCGCTGGCCGGCTATATCGTGGAGCGGGTGTCGGGGGAGCCGTTCGCCCAATACATCCAGGACCATATCTTCAATCCCCTGGGCATGGCGCATTCCAGCTTCCTCCAGCCCCTGCCCCCGGAATTGGCGCCGGGCATGTCCAAGGGCTACACCCTGGCGTCCAAGGACCCGCTGCCGTTCGAGATCATCGACATGTCGCCGGCCGGCGCCCTGTCGGCCACCGGGGCGGACATGGCCCGCTTCATGATCGCCCACCTGGCCGACGGCGGCCCGCTGCTGAACCCGCAGACGGCGACGCAGATGCACGCCGACGCCAACGTCCCCTACGCCGGCCTGCCGGCCATGGCGCTGGGCTTCTATCATGAGGACCGCAACGGCCAGACCATCGTCGGCCACGGCGGCGACACCGACGTCTTCCATTCCGACCTACACCTGTACCTGGGCCGGGGCGTCGGCCTGTTCATGTCGTTCAACAGCGCCGGCCGCGAAGGGGCGGCCCATGTCCTGCGCGCCCAGCTGTTCGACGACTTCACCGACCGCTATTTCCCCCAGGCGGCGCCCGCCCTGCCCACCGCCCCGACGGCGCGGGAACACGGGGCCCTGCTGGCCGGCCACTACGTCAGCAGCCGGGGGTCCGTCAGCAACTTCATGAAGATGCTGGCCCTGCTGGGCGAGACGCAGGTGAGTGTGAACGCCGACGACACCATCACCGTGTCCTCGCTGCTGAACGCCGCCAAAGTGCCGAAGAAGTGGCGTGAGGTGGCGCCCTGGCGCTGGCAGGAGGTGGACGGCCGCGACACCCTGGCCGCAGTGGTCAAGGACGGGCACGTCCAGATGTTCTCCATCGCCGCCTTCGCCCCCATCATCGAGTTCGTGCCGGCGCCCGCCTTGCTGAACGCCGGCTGGATCATGCCGGTGGTGGCGGTGGCCCTGGGGGCCGTCGCCCTGACCGCCCTGTCCTGGCCCATCGTGGCGCTGGTGCGCCGCCGCTATCGCCACAACCCCGGCCTCGCCGGGCGGCCGCTGGCCCTGCACCGGGCCACCCGGATCACCACCTGGCTGGTGGTGGCCTTCATCGCCGGCTGGGGCGTCATCCTGTCGATGGTGAACGAGGACATCTCCGCGCTGGACGGCCGGCTGGACGTGTGGATGCGCCTGCTGCAGGCCATCCTGCTGCTGGTCATCGTCGGCACGGTGGCGGCGATCTGGAACACCTACGACATCGCCACCCGACCCGGCCGCCATCGCCTGGCCACGGCCTGGTCGGCCCTCCTGGCCCTGTCGCTGCTGTTCCTGACCTGGCTGGCGATCAGTGTGAAGCTGCTGACGGTCACGCTGGATTTCTGATCCGGCCGAACCGACGGGCGCCCCCCGGATCCTGCCGGGTGGGCGCCCTTCTCATTGGTTGTGGCCATGGTTCCGCCGCTTACAGGACCAAAACGCCGTTGGGGTTGAGTTCCGGCTTCGTCCAGAAATTCGCGCTGCCGTACTTGGCGAAAAGATCGGGCGGCAGGCAGGTGCGCCGTTCGCGGTATTCAACCCGCTCCCTCACCTTGTGCAGGCCCGGCATGCCCAGCAGGGAGTCATAGTCCGGTTCATCGTAGACGACGTTTTCGAAATCATGGGTGAAGGGCGCCTGCCCCAGGGCCTCATACAAGCGTGCCATCGTGCGGGCGGGTTCCTTGACCAGATGGTCGTAGGGCACGATGATCAGGCGGTGCGCCTGGTCGCCGAACCAGGCTTCGCGCAGCGTGCTCCATGCCAGGCCGACCAGGCCGGTATCGGAATTCATCAGCGTCTCCACCCGGGCATAGACGGACGTGCCGGGCTGGAAGTTGAACACGCGCGACAGTTGCAGCGGGTTTTTGCCCAGCAGCCGTTCAATGCTGTCGATGATCCAGCCGACATCGCGCACACAGCAGATGACGCGGCTATCGGGATAAAGCGCCCCCAGCAACGCCGCGCGCCCCGTCCAGGTGCGGTTGGTGTCGAAGACGGTATTGCCTGCGGGCACGTGTTCGTAATAGGCGTCGAAGACACTACGCAACAGCCTCGCCCGGCGGGCGTCGTCGAAGAAGACACCGAACTCGCCCCCCACCGTCTTGGCATGCAGGGTGCCGCACAGCATGGCGACGGGGCTGGTCATCGCCGCGTGGAAGCGGGGATTCTGACACAGCAGAGCGGCCAGCAGCGTGGACCCCGACCGGGGCAGGCCGGAAATGACATGAAGATTCTGGGGCATGGCTTACCAGTACGAAAGACCGGCCGGCACCGCGCCTGGTCGATGCCGGCCGGCTGGTTCAGGTCAGTGGCCGTTGGCGGCCAGCAGGGGGGGGGCCTGGGTGTCGTCGTTGGCGGCGACCAGGGTGGACGTGGTGGAGGTGCCGGTGTCGAAGGTGGCTGTGGCCTGAGTCAACTGCGCCAGGTTGGTGGCCCCGCCGTACAACGTGGTCGCCCCCGTCAGGTCGGTCGCGTCCAGGGTGCGGTTGCCCGTCCCCAGGGCGTAATACATCACCGACGCCTGGTCGCTGGTATCCGCGAAGCCCAGGGCGTGGCCGATCTCATGCAGCAGGGTCTGCGACAGCGTCGCCGCCGTGCCGTCATAGACCTGCTGCCCCGACGCGTCGGTCACCAGCGCCGTCTCGCCCGTGTCCTCCACCCGCACCGTCGCCTGGGTGATGGCCCCGTCCGCCGTGTGATCGGTGGTGTAACCCACCACGCCACTGTCCGCCGTGTCCAGGTCCGCCGCCTGGACGTCGATGTTGGCCTGCGACGGGTCCGTCACCTCCTGGAAGGTAATGCCGGTGGCCGCCCCCCAGGTGGCGAAGGCCTGGGCCACCACACTCTCGTCCACGCCGGAACCCACGGCCCAGGTCACCACCTGGCTGTCCCACTTCGCCCCCTCCAGCACCGCGGAGCCGGTGCCGTCGGTCGGCGTCAGCGCGGCGACGGCCGCCGCCTGCTGCAGGCCGGCCACGGCCACCGCCGCCGCCGTCTGGTCGCCGGACGCCAGGTCCCGCTGGGCGATGCTACCGATGTCCTGGCCCAGCGTCGCCTTCACCTTCGCCGCACTGCCGGCCAGACCGTAGAAGCCGTAATAGCCATAGCCGTAGCCACCGCCCTCCTCCCCCACGCCGCCGGAGGTATCGTCACCGATATAGTCCCCACCGGTGAAATCGACCTCGTCGGAGGCGTTGCCGTACACGTCGTCATAGATGCCGTCGACACTGATGTCGTCATCGCTGCCGGCGTTGATGGCGTCGCCGCTACCGGTGATATCGATGCCGGAAATGCCCGACAGCAGGTTGACGGTGTCACCCGAGGCCGTGACCAGATCGTCGTTGCTGACGATGCCGAAATTGTCGCCGGAGCCGGTGAAGTCCACGCTGGACCCATCACCGGCCACATTGGCGTAGTCGTTGCCCGTGTCGTTGTTCACCGTCTGGTCGGTGCCGTAGACGCCGACATAGGCGTCACCATTGGCGTCCATGTTGACCGTGTCGCCGGACCCCGTGACGTTGCCGCTGAAGCCGGCACCGACATTGATGTTGTCACCGCTGCCGCTGATGGTGGCACCGGTGATGTCGGCTAGCATGTTGAAGGTATCGTCCGACGCCCACACCGTGGTGTCGTCCCCCACCAGGCCCAAGTCGTTGCCGCTGCCGTTGACGGTGATGTTCGACCCGTCGGTGACGTTCACCAGGTCGCCCGACGCGTTGGCCACGTCACCGCCCCCGAAAACCACCGCGACGGCACCGCTGTCCGCCGCCATGTCCAGCGTGTTGTTGTTACCGTAGACCCAAGCGGTGTTGGTGCCATCCTCGACGATGGTGTCGCCGCTGCCATTCACAACGGCCTGCGCGCCATCGGTCAACACCACGGTGGTGTTGTCGACGTTGACGGTCTGGACCGAACCGGCAACGATCACCTCACCGTTCTCATCCTCCAGAGTGACGATCCCCTGCTGTAATGATCCGTCGGAGCCTACGGTGATGGTGTAAGGCTCAGGGTCAGATAAGCTATAAGTCGTACTTCCATCATTATTTTGATTGATCTGGATATAACTCGTCCCAGGCGCGAATTTCGCCTGCCATTGCTGCATCAGCCCATCGATGGTAAAAAATCCGCTGACATCCATTCCAAGACCGATGCTTGTAGACGCATTAACACCCGCACTTTCAAGATTCAGTATAGATTCCTTCACAGCCGCACCGGACATATCTGTAAAATCGGTGGTTGTCATGGACGATTTCTCGGCAGACGTCGCCAATCCTTGCGTGAAATCATCACTAAACGCAGCAAATGCGGCCCCTCCCCACGCCGTTATGGAAATGTTATCGGCATTGAATACCTGAATATGTTCTGAAGCATCATCGGCCAGGGTTGGAACCTGGCCACCATTGTTATTTATGACGTTCATATCCGCGTTGGCTAAACCAAGGGCCAAATTCGCGCGGAATTGATCCGTGAAATTCTGGCTACCAACGGCATTGCTGACTTCCGTATTGGCAACGATACCGGCTCCCGTGTTGCTAGCGACCTCGGCCGCCAACGTCGCATATCCACGAATGCTGGATTGCATAGAATAATATTGCTGTATATTTGACAATGCGCCAGCATAATTTCCAGTACTAAAATCTGAATTTGCATTGGCAATAATAGATCTCATTGCGGATATTTGGTCATCCGTATAATAAACACCGCTAGTCATTCGCACTTCTCCTTATATATCCCTACGGAATCTTCCGGCCTTCGGAAAATATTATCGAGAAATGAAATGACATACCCATCTATAATAAGTGATTTATTAATATTTTCAGTTATATATTTTTTCTCGTAAATATATTTAATTAAAATATTATGCTTTATATTTTCACTGACGTGACATATCGGAGAAATCATCGCCTTTAAATTCTCTGGAGGATCTGGATCACAACGCACCAGGAAGACCATATCTTCTCGCTTTACAGAATAGTAATCGTAGTAATTAGAAAATTTAATGAAACCTGTATCGGGAATACGAATAACATCAACATCTCCTCGTCCATCTAAACGCCGCCTGGCGATTTTAAGTGCCTCATCACCCGTAGCCCAAGTGCCTTGTCCGCTACTGACCTCGATCTCTATTCTCTGACGGTAATGAGTCCCGTGAAATTCGGAATAATTTTCACGTGTTTCCATGGCCATGCAGGGCAGCAAGGCCCATAGCCTCACGTAATCGAAAGGGCGGCCATAGCCATCACCTTCGGCGATATATCCTTTAGGGATCGTCATTATTGATGAGCCCATCCGCACACGAACTACCGGCCACGGCAATGCCGCATCGCCGGGTTCAGCTGGTGGGAAACGCGGATCCGGTTTGGGCGCAGATCGCAGGAAGCTGTCCCAGAATGATGACGTGTTCTCCGTCGGCGTGGTAGTTGCCCGGCCAAGTCCGGGCACCGCGGCAAACATGCTGACCATTGCAATGCCCAGCACCGAACACCAGCGGCGTTCGGCTGAGTGTGACAGATTGCCGATGACGCTATTCCTAATTTTCACATTTATTCCCTGGCATCGGTTGGCCGGCACCGCGCCTGGGCGATGCCGGCCGGTTGGTTCAGGTCAGTGGCCGTTGGCGGCCAGCAGGGGGGTGGCTTGGGTGTCGTCGTTGGCGGCGACCAGGGTGGCGGTGGACGCACCGGTGTCGAAAGCCGCCGTGGCCTGGGTCAGTTGCGCCAGGTTGGTGGCCCCGCCATACAGCGTGGTCGCCCCGCTCAGGTCGGTCGCGTCCAGGGTCTGGTTGCCCGTCCCCAGGGCGTAATACATGACCGACGCCTGGTCGCTGGTGTCGGCGAAGCCCAGGGCGTGGCCGATCTCATGCAGCAGGGTCTGCGACAGCGTCGCCGCCGTGCCGTCATAGACCTGCTGCCCCGACGCGTCGGTCACCAGCGCCGTCTCGCCCGTGTCCTCCACCCGCACCGTCGCCTGGGTGATGGCCCCGTCCGCCGTGTGATCGGTGGTGTAACCCACCACGCCACTGTCCGCCGTGTCCAGGTCCGCCGCCTGGACGTCGATGTTGGCCTGCGACGGGTCCGTCACCTCCTGGAAGGTAATGCCGGTGGCCGCCCCCCAGGTGGCGAAGGCCTGGGCCACCACACTCTCGTCCACGCCGGAACCCACGGCCCAGGTCACCACCTGGCTGTCCCACTTCGCCCCCTCCAGCACCGCGGAGCCGGTGCCGTCGGTCGGCGTCAGCGCGGCGACGGCCGCCGCCTGCTGCAGGCCGGCCACGGCCACCGCCGCCGCCGTCTGGTCGCCGGACGCCAGGTCCCGCTGGGCGATGCTACCGATGTCCTGGCCCAGCGTCGCCTTCACCTTCGCCGCACTGCCGGCCAGACCGTAGAAGCCGTAATAGCCATAGCCGTAGCCACCGCCCTCTTCTTCTCCTACGCCGCCGAACGCATCGTCACCGGAATAGTTGCCACCCACGAAATCAACGTCGTCGCTGGCATTGCCGTACACGTCGTCATAAATGCCGTCGACGCTGATGTTGTCATTGCCGCCAGCGGCGATGGTGTCCTCGCTGCCAGCGATATCGATGCCGGTGATGAACGATAGCAGGGCGATGCTGTCACCCGAGGCCGTGACCAGATCATCGTTGCTGACGATGCCGAAATTATCACCGGTGCCGGTGAAGGCCACGCTGGACCCGTCACCCGCCACGTTGACATAGTCGCTGCCGGTGTCGTTGTTCACCGTCTGGTCGGTGCCGTAGACACCGACATAGGCGTCGCCGTTGGCGTCCATGTTGACCGTGTCGCCGGACCCCGTGACGTTGCCGCTGAACCCGGCACCGACATTGATGTTGTCACCGCTGCCGCTGATGGTGGCACCGGTGATGTCAGCCAGCATGTTGAAGGTGTCGCCCGACGCCCACACCGTGGTGTCGTCCCCCACCAGGCCCACGTCGTTGCCGCTGCCGTTGACGGTGATGTTCGACCCGTCGGTGACGTTCACCAGGTCGCCCGACGCGTTGGCCACGTCACCGCCCCCGAAAACCACCGCGACCGTGCCGCTGTCCGCCGCCATGTCCAGCGTGTTGTTGTCGCCATAGACCCACGCGGTGTTATTACCCTCTTCTATAATCGTATCGCCACTACCGTTGACGACGACCTGCGCCCCAGAATCAAATTCCACCGTCGCATTACTTACATCGATGCTCCCCGCATCCCCACTAACCTCAACTATTTCCTGCCCATTCGATTCAGCGGTATAGGTCACGCTGCTGTCAAGCACACCTGAGCCATCGAATTGCTGACTTGATGAAACGTCTGATCCATCAGCTTGCGTGAACGATGCAGACAGCGACGTTGAAGTGGCGGA
The DNA here is from genome assembly GCA_028283825.1 of Azospirillaceae bacterium. NCBI lineage: Bacteria > Pseudomonadati > Pseudomonadota > Alphaproteobacteria > Rhodospirillales > Azospirillaceae > Azospirillaceae bacterium. Next base: position 883,384 of record JAPWJW010000005.1, read on the forward strand.
AAGAACGGATTGATCGGAAAACGTGATATTCAATTGCCCGTTCTGGTCACTGCTTGAAGCAACTTCAGATCCACTAAAAATGCTTTCAATACCATCGACGGCTGAACTTATAGTGTCTGTTACCGACTTAACGACGGAACCAATCGCATCAATGGCGGATTCAACGGCCGACGCCAGTGTACCCCCAACTGTATACAAGGTCACTTCCGCCGCGTGCGCGACAATTTCAGGAGCAAGGCTGGGATCAGTCACCACAGCGTCACCGGCAAAAGATGCGTCATCCCCCGCCTTGGAAAGAATTGGTGCATCTGCCGCCAGCTTTTCCTCAAATTGAGAAACATCAGCCGCGGTAGGATTAGGATATTGTTGCGTAAAGTTGCTTATGTCCTGTTGAACCAAGCCAGCATCGTAACCGGATGCCAAATCGTCTAGCGATTTCGCATAATTTGTATCGCTCTCTATTCTCTGAATATCGGCGGCCTCCCAGTCCGATTTGGCGGACATGACCGCGATTCCGGTCGCCTGCATGCTTGCACCCCATGGATTGTCGGGGGTAGCCGCCGCGCTGGCTTGAGCAACAAACGCATCATCGGCTGATTTTAATTCCGTTAGATATTGTACAATCGCCTGGCTTCCCGACATTCCACTCGCCAGGTTCGTCAACAGGTTCTGCTGAGCCTGATCTTCGCCGACATCGTGAGCGGCGGATGCGGCATCGAATGCGTCAACAGGCTGTGAATTTGCCGCTGTCTGGTTAATTTGTTCCGGGGTCAGCGGGACAAACGAAGGACTCAACTGCCCAGCAGAATATCCACCGCCAGTCCAGTTTCCATAACGCATATCCGTATTCGGTGATGAGTATGACATTACCTGTCGCCCCTTGCCTATTCCAATAATAACGCCGATATTTTTTCATAATAACGGTAAATCAATAATTCTATCTGTAGAATTTTTTAAATCAACTATATGCACATTCATTTTACCACTGTCACCTGGCGAAGAAAGGAAGGCTATTCGATCTCCAAAAAACGATGAACACAAATATAAAATATCACCATCCGCAGATGTAATCCTTTTTGGATTTTCATTTCCGTTTATTTTATATACATCATATCTATAGTTCCTATTATTATCTTCATAATTTCTTCCAACATAATAATATGCGCCATAATTAAATGATCCAGATAAATAATTAAGCCCATTTTTGTCAAATTTATCTTTTGATAAGATATATTTATTGAAATCAACCAAACTATAATTCAGATTTCCATTCATAGCCAACACATATGACATGGAATACACACTGTCAACACCAATTGACTTAAGGTAATTATTTATTTCTATGTTTGTTTGTCCTTTTGACAGAAAGACAAATTCATCATTAGATATAAAAAAAGGCCTGCTAGATATATTTGAAATAAAAGAATACTGATCTTTATTTATTTTTTTATCTCCACGTCCGTCAATTTCTATTGAGAAAAAATTCGTCCTTTTACCAATACCACCTTTGGTGTATAGAATTTTATTTCCATCCGGAAAAAATATTGGATATCCACGCGACGTGATATTATCCTTCATCCCGTTTGTGACGAAATGAACTTTCTTTTCTTCCGTGTCTATGTAACCGATATCAGATGGAATGCCACCAGACTTACTTTCGATAACGACGGCAATCTTCTTCCCATCGCTCGAAAAACTAGGGGAGCCAACCTGATATCCTTGAGGGTTATCAATATTAGACAATAATCCTGAATTCACATTCATTAAAATAATACTAGACAGTCCATTAACTTCACCCCTGTATTGAAGAGCCAACGTCTCCCCATCGGGCGATATGGACATATCCTGAAAAACAGCTGCATGAGATGGCGAACCAAATGAGTCTGACATGATTATTATCCAAGTTGCAGACATGAATGAAATCAAATTCTTCTTTGATATGGTGTTATTTGTGGTAGCTCTCATTCATCTCTCCTTCAGTCCATCATGCACATACTCACCCAGCGGTGAGAGCAAGTAATCGATCACCCGGCGGCGGCCGGTCTTGATTTCCGCCGTCACCGCCATGCCGGTGGTCAGCGCCTCATCGTGTCCGTCCACCGGCAGTGTGGTGCGGTCCAGGGCGATGTGCGCCAGGTAGGTGGGGGTGCCGGATGTAGTGCGGTCGCCGGTATCCGAGGACGACGGATCGTCCGTGCGGGACCGGCCGTTGCCGGCGGACGCGGTGTCCCGGTCCGGCGTCACCGCGTCGCGGCTGACGTCCAGCACATGGCCGCGCACCAGGCCGTAGCGGGTGAAGGTGAAGGTCTCCACCTTCATCTCCACCTCCTGCCCGCGGTGGACGAAACCGATATCCTTGTTGTCGACGTTGGCCTCCACCACCAGCGGCGTGTCGTCCGGCACCAGCACCAGCAGCGACTGCGCCGGCGTGACCACCCCGCCCACGGTGTGCACCGCCAACTGCTGCACCGTGCCGCTGACCGGTGCCGCCAGGGTCTGCTGGCCCAGCCGCTCATCCGCCTTGATCAAATCCTGGCTGTTTTCCGCCATCTTCTGGCTGGCCGTCGCCAAATCCTCCAGCACCTGGTGGCCATAGTCGGACACCGCCTGGGCCCGCTGCCCCTCCAGGGACAGGCGGGCGGCGCTGGCCTCATCCGCGCGCTGCTTCTGGGCGGTCAGCTCATGCTGGCTTTCCACCAGCTTCTGCTGCACTTCCAGGTAGCTCAGCTTGTTGCCGTATTCCATGTCCATCAGCTTGCGGCGCACCTCCACCTGCTGTTCCAGCAGCTGGATGGAGGCGGTGAGCTTGGCGGTGGCGACCGTGACCTCCTCGCCCTCCGCCCTCTTCTGCGCGATCTGCTGGTCCAACGAGGCCACCTTGGCGCGCTGTGCCGCCTCCTGCGCCTGGGTGGCGGCGCGGGCGCGCTCCACCAGGGCGGCAGCGATACCGTCGGGGGCGATGAAGGCCGCCAGCGCCGGTTGACCGTTGATGCCGGCGCGCAGCGCTGTCAGGCGCGCCACGTCCAGCCGGGCCCGGGTCAGGTCCGCCGCCACGCGGTCGCGGTCGGCGGTGGTGGTCTTGGCATCCAGCAGGATCAGGGGCTGGCCCGCCGTGACATGGTCGCCGTCCTGCACGTTGATGGCGGTGACGATGCCCGCCTCCAACGGCTGTATCACCTTCACCCGGCCCGCCGGCACGATGCGGCCGGGTGCCGTGGCGATGATGTCGATATGGCCCAGGCAGCTCCACACAAGCGCGCCGGAGAAGAAGGCGATGATGGTGCCGCCCACCGCGCGTCCCACGGGCGAGGCCGGCGTCTCCATGATCTCCAGCGCCGCCGGCAGGAAGGCCCGTTCATCGCCCCGCCGCCCGCCCTGGCCCGGCCCACGCGCCAGGTCCTTGATCGTATCAGCCCACGCCATGGAGCCCCCCCTGCAAGCGATGAAGCATGGCATAGCGTCCGCCGGCATGGATCAGTTCCTCATGGCTGCCGGCTTCCACCAGGCGCCCCTTCTCCAGCGTGACGATGCGGTCGCAGTGGCGCACGGCCGACAGGCGGTGCGCCACGATGAACACGGTGCGGCCACGGCACATGTCGGCCAGGTTCTCCTGCACCACGCGCTCGCTCTCGTAATCAAGCGCGCTGGTCGCCTCATCGAAAATCAGGATGCGCGGGTCGGCCACCAGGGCGCGGGCGATGGCCACCCGCTGGCGCTGCCCCCCCGACAGGCTGGCGCCGCGCTCCCCCACCACGGTGTCATAACCCTGGGGCATGGCCAGGATGAAATCGTGCGCGCCGGCCAGCCGCGCCGCCCGCATCACGCGCTCCAGCGGCATGGCCGGATCGGCCAGGGCAATGTTCTCACGGATGGTGCCGGCCAGCAGCACGTTCTCCTGCAACACCACGCCGACCTGCCGGCGCAGCCAGGAGGCGTCGATTTGCGCGATGTCGACCCCATCCACCAGCACGCGGCCGGCCTCGGGCACGTAAAGGCGTTGCAGCAGCTTGGTCAGCGTGCTTTTGCCCGAACCGGAGGGACCGACAATGCCGATGCTCTGTCCCGCCGCCACGGTCAGGCTCAAATCCTCCAGCATCGCGGCCGTGTCGGGGCGATAGCGGAAGCGCACATGCTCGAACACCACCTCCCCCTTGATGCCCGGCAGCGCCGTCTGGCCGGCGGTGGCCTGGGGCTCGGTCGGGGTGTTCAGGATATCGCCCAGGCGCTCCACCGACAGGCGCGCCTGATGGAAATCCTGCCAGACCTGGGCCAGGCGCAACACCGGCTGGCTGACGCGCCCCGCCAGCATGTTGAAGGCCACCAGCTCCCCCACCGTCATGCGGCCGGCCATGACCGCGCCGGCGCCGAAGTAGAGGATGGCGGCGGTCACCAGCTTGGAGATCAGCTGAATGGACTGGCTGGCGACGTTGCCCAGGCTGGTGACGCGGAAGGCGGCATGGACATACTCGGCCAACTGGTTTTCCCACCGCCGCTGAAGCTGTGGTTCCACGGCCATGGCCTTTATGGTTTCCGCACCGCCCACCGCCTCCACCAGGAAAGCCTGGTTTTCCGAGCCGCGGCGGAACTTCTCCTCCAGTCGCCGCCGGAACAGGGGGCCGACGCCGGCGCTGATCAGGGCGTAGAGCGGCAGCGACACCACCACCACCAGGGTCAGCAGCGGCGAATAGATCAGCATGACGCCGATGAAGACGGCGGTGAACACCAGGTCGACCACGGAGGTCAGGGCCGATCCCGTCAGGAAGGTGCGGATGTTCTCCAACTCCCGCACCCGCGCCACGCTGTCGCCCACGCGGCGGTTGGCAAAATAGGCCAGCGGCAGGCCCATGAGGTGGCGGAACAGCCGCGCGCCCAATTCCACATCAATGCGGTTGGTGGTGTGGGAAAAAACATGCGTCCGCAGGACGTTGAGCAGACTTTCGAAGCAGGAGACCGCCACCAGGCCGATCACCAGCACGTCCAGGGTGCTGATGCCCCGGTGCACCAGCACCTTGTCCACCACCACCTGGAAGAACAAGGGCGACACCAACGCGAAGATCTGCAGGAACAGCGACGCCACCAGCACCTCGCCCAACAGGCGGCGGTACTTGTGCATGGCGGACAGGAACCAGCCCAGGTCGAACCGGCGCCCCAAATCGCCAAGGCCCAGGCGCTTGGTGGCCAGGATCAGACGGCCGGTCCACCGCGCCTCGAATTCAGCCCGCCCAAGGACGGTCGGCCGGCCGGTGGCGGGCTCCACCAGCAAGACGCGGTCGGGTGCCGCCCTGACCAGCAAAGCGGAGGTGCCATCCGCCAGAATGGCGATGGCGGGCAGAATGGCACCGGCCAGCCGCCCCCACGCCGACGCCACCTCTTTGGCGCGCAGGCCCCGGCGCCGGGCGAGGCGCACCAGTTCCATGGGCGGCAAGGCACCCTGCCGTCCCGCCTCATGCCGCAATTGCGCCTTGTCGGCGGGCAGGCCATGGACAGCGAAAAGGGCGACAAGCGCATCCAGGCCGGCGTCCGGGTTCATACCCAGCGCCTCGCCCATGGGATAAGCACCGGGCCTATCGTTGCCCGTCGCCACCTCGCCCTTCGGATTTTCTTCTCTATGCTGCATCAGGACACCGTTCATACGCGGCGGTTGCAAACATCTAGAAAAATGCCCCGTTTAGGGGAATGCGCCAAAAAAGAAATAAATTGGCAATTTTGCTTGAAATAAAATGTGCCGGATTTTCTGCTTGCCAGCAAAAATGCGACATCATGACGCCGCGTCGGCTTCATTTTGCGCCATTGACATCGGCAAATTGTCGCAGCTTTAACAAATAAAGATTTATCAATATAGCGGATATTTACCGCCACCCATCGCGAATCGGATAAATCAAAAGATCAAATACTATAATAATTATGCGCATCACCTCGGCACAATAAATGCCTTTACCCATACATAAGTAATACCACTTGCATCCGGGGATACGCCGATCACACGGCACGCGCCGCCCCTACGGGGCCGCGTCCATACGCGGACGCAACCCCGTCCGTGGAAGAACCAATCTAATCAAGCGCATCTTCAATCACCGGCGCACCGTTCCGAAGGCGGTATAGCTTGCAGTCCCGACCGCACGGGGCAACACGACACGAGTGCCGGACAATGACTGAACCGACGGGCGCCGAAGCGGCGGTCCGCATGCTGCAAGCCCATGGCGTCAAACATGTTTTCGGACTGTGCGGCGACACCAGCCTGCCCTTCTACGACGCGCTGTGCAGCATTGACCACGGCATGCAGCACATCCTGGCCCGCGATGAACGCTGTGCGGCCTACATGGCCGACGCCTATGCCCGGGTGACGGGCAAGCCCGGCGTGTGCGAGGGGCCCAGCGGCGGCGGCGCCACCTACATCCTGCCGGGCGTGGTGGAGGCGAACGAGTCCTCCATCGCCCTGCTGTCCATCACGTCGGACATCCCCATTGGCGGGCGTGGGCATTACGCCCTGACGGAACTGGACCAGAAGGCGCTGTTCGCGCCTCTGACCAAGTGGAACGCCGTGGCCGACCGGGTGGACCAGATCCCCCACCTGTTCCGCACCGCCTTCCGCGCCATGACCACCGGCCGGCCGGGGGCCGCCCATATCGGCCTGCCCTATGATCTGCAGAAGCAGGCACTGGACCCCGCCCTGATCTGGGCGCAAGGCGAGCACGCCCGTTTCCCCGCCCTGCGCCAGGGGCCGGACCCCGATGCCGTGACGGCGGCGGCCGACGCCATCCTGAAGGCCAAGGCGCCCGTCTTCCTGTGTGGCGGCGGCGTCGTCATCTCCGGCGCGCAAGGGCCCTTGCGCCAGCTGGCCGAACTGCTGGACGCCCCCGTGGCCAGCACCATCAGCGGCCACGGCGCCCTGCCCGACAGCCATCCCCTGGCCGTGGGCGTGGTCGGCACCAACGGCGGCACGGAAGAGACCCGCGCCGTCCTCCAGGGCGCCGACCTGGTGATCTTCGTCGGCTGCCGCGCCGGATCGACCTCCACCGAGCACGGCCGGGTGCCAGGCCCCGGCACGGCCATCGTCCATATCGACTGCGACCCCATGGTGGTCGGCGCCAACTATCGCTATGACGCGGCGCTGGTCGGCGACGCGCGGCTGTGCCTGGAGGCGCTGGCGCGCGAGGGGGCGGCGCGGATCGCCGCGCGCGACAGCGGCATCAGGACCCGCCTGGCCGATTTGAAGGCGGCCAAGCGGGCGCGGTTCGAGGCGCTGGCCCAGTCGCCCGACCTGCCCATCCGGCCGGAGCGTCTGGTGGCCAGCCTGCAACGGCACCTACCGGAGGACGGTATCATCGTCGCCGACCCCGGCACGCCCTGCCCCTATTTCTCCGGCCATTTCGAACTGCGCAGCAGCGCCACCCGCATCATCACCAACCGCGCCCAAGGGGCCCTGGGTTACGCCCTGTCGGCCGCCATCGGCGCCTGGTACGGCCGGCCGGACGCCAAGGTCGTGGCCGTCATGGGCGACGGCAGCTTCGGCTTCACGGTGGGGGAGCTGGAGACCATCGTGCGCAAGCAGGTGCCGCTGACCATGATCGTGCTGTCCAACGCGTCCTTCGGCTGGATCAAGGCCAGCCAGAAGACGGGTTATGGCGAGCGCTATTTCTCCGTCGATTTCGACCGCACCGACCACGCCCTGGTGGCCCAGGCCTATGGCATCATGTCGTGGACGGTGCGCGACCCGGCGGAACTGGACGGCGTGGTGCGCAAGGCCCTGGCCTTCGACGGCCCCACCCTGATCGACGTCATCGCCCAGCCGCTGGAGCAATCCGCCGTCCCCGTCAGCCAGTGGATGGGCTGAGTGCATCCGCTAAGATACGGCCGCTTCCGCTATTTCTGGGCGACGCGGATGGCCAGCATGCTGGCCCACAGCGCCGTCGTCATCGCGCTGGGCTGGCTGGTCTATGATCTGGCGCGCCAGACCATGGACGTGCGGGCCGCCGCCTTCCGCCTGGGCCTGATCGGCCTGGCGCAGTTCCTGCCCTTCCTGGTGCTGAGCCCCATCGCCGGCGTGACGGCGGACCGCCACGACCGCCGCCGCATCGTCATGCTGGCCCTGGCGGCCCAGGTCGCCGGCATCGCCACCGTCGCCCTGCTGGTGGAAAGCGGCCGGGCGGCCCTGTGGATGCTGTACGCCCTGGCCGGCTTCATCGCGGCGGCGCGGGCCTTCTTCATCCCGGCCATGAACGCGCTGACACCCCGCATGGTGCCGGCGGCGGTGTTGCCCAACGCCATCGCCCTGCAATCCATCGCCGGGCGGGTGGGCGGCATCCTGGGCCCGGCCCTGGGCGGCATGGTCTTCGCCGTGTCACCCTGGGGCGCCTTCGCGGGCTGCGCCGCCCTGCTGGCGGTGGCCCTTTTCTGCCAGTGGCGCATCGGCCCGGTCGACCAGCCCACCCAGGGCCGGGCGGGTAAGCGCCTGGGCATGATCGTGGAGGGTGTGCGTTACGTCCTGTCCAACCGGCTGCTGCTGGGCGCCATCAGCCTGGACATGTTCTCCGTCCTGCTGGGCGGGGTGACCGCCATGCTGCCGGTGTTCGCCCGCGACATCCTGCATGCCGGGCCCCAGGGCCTGGGCCTGTTGCGCACCGCCCCGTCCATCGGCGCGTTGGCGGTGGGCGTGTGGCTGTCCACCGTGCCCATGCGCCGCGGCGTGGGCCTCAAGATGCTGTTGTCCGTGGCGGTCTTCGGCCTGGCCACCATCGTCTTCGGCCTGTCGCCAAGCCTGCCCCTGTCCATGGGCTGCCTGGTGGTCCTGGGTGCTGCCGACATGATCTCCGTCAACGTGCGCCAGTCGCTGATCATGATCACCACGCCAGACGACATGCGTGGCCGGGTGGGTGCCGTCTCCACCCTGTTCATCTCCGCATCGAACGAGTTGGGGGAGATGGAATCCGGCAGCCTGGCGGCCCTGATCGGTCCCGTGGGGTCGGTGGTGGTGGGCGGCGTCTGCGCCATCGGCATCGCCGCCGCCTGGGCCCGGTTGTTTCCCGAGTTGCGCCATGCCCGCGATTTCGCGCCGGAGAAGGCCTAGAACTCCTCGGTATCGATGGTCGCCTGGACGTTCGCCGGATAGCGCGGGCCGCTGATGGCGGATGGGTCGAACATCCAGTCAATGCGGTCGACCACCTCATCCGGGATCACCCAATCCTGGGCGGCCACGTTTTCTTCCAGATGAGCCAAGGAGGTCGTGCCGGGGATGGCCAGGACATGGGGCCCGCGCGACAGCAGCCAGCCCAGTGCCAGTTGCGCCGGGGTCACCCCGCATACCTCCGCCAGCGCCGTGAAGTCCTGGGCCAGGCCGTGGTTGGCGGGCCAGTTCTCTGCCGAGAAGCGCGGCATGTGGCGGCGCACGTCCGCCCGGTCCAGGCGCGATGGATCGTCGATGCGGCCGGCCAGCACGCCCCGCCCGAGGGGGGAGAAGGCGACGAAGGCCACGCCCAGGTCGCGGGTGGCGTCCAGCACCGCGATCTCGGCATTGCGCGACCAGGGGGAATATTCGGTCTGCATGGCGGCGATGGGGTGCACGGCGGCCGCCCGCCGCAGGGTGGCGGCCGACATTTCCGACAGGCCGATGGCGCCGATCTTGCCGGCGGCCACCAGGTCGGCCATAGCACCCACCGACTCCTCGACCGGCACCTGGGGGTCCAGGCGGTGCAGGTAGAACAGGTCGATATGGTCAAGGCCTAGGTTGGCCAGCGAGGCCTCGCAGCCGGCGCGGATGGTCTCCGGCCGGCAATCGATACCACGCCCGCCGCCTTGGGCGAACAGCCCCACCTTGCTGGCGATCAGCACCTTGTCGCGGTTGTGGGCCAGCGCCCGGCCGACCAGCGTCTCACTGCGGCCGCCACCGTAGAGCGCGGCCGTGTCGACATGGTCGTAGCCGAGGTCCAGGGCGCGGTGCAGCAGGCGCACCGCATCCTCGTCCCGCATGGCCGGGCCGTAGCCCCAGCTCATGCCCATGCAGCCGAGGCCGACCGGCCGCACCGGGCGACCGGCCAGCAGGCGCCGGCTGGTCACGCCAGGGCGCCGGTCACGTCGTCGAACAGTTCATCCACCGACAGGCGGCGGGGGATGATCTTCTGTTCCAGCGACCAGTCGATGGCCAGTTCCAGGCCCTTGCGGTTGGCCTCCAGGCCCAGGGGCGGGAACGGGTCGGGTACGCCGCCCGTGGCCAGGGCCCGGCTTTCCTTGAGCATGCGATAGATTTCGCGAATAGCATCAGTATGTTGGCGGGAAATGCTCTCATGCACGGTGAAGATGTGGTTGATGGGAACCACGCCTTCGCGGGCGAACCATTCCTTGGCGGCCTTGAACGGTTCCGGCACCAGGTACTGCACCCGTTCGTCCTTTGGCAGGTCCACGCCCTGCAAGGTCGCCGCCAATTCGCCGTCCAGCATCATCTGGCCGATGTCCGATCCCTTGGGCAGGCGCACGCAATTGTCCGGGTCGGTGTATTCCTCCAGATGGCCTTCGCCCACCGTCATCCAGGTGACCTTGTCCAGGTCCACGCCGTATTCGTGTTTCAGCACGCCCCGGATCCACAGGCCGGTGGTCTGGGCATAGGTGCGCACGCCGACCTTTTTGCCCTCGATGTCCTTGGGATCCAGGTGGCCCAGCGCCTTGTTGAAGCCGGCGCAGTGGTGCTGGAACCGCCCCGACACAGGTGCGGGCAACAGGACGAAGGGCTTACCATAGGCCTTGGCCTGCAAAAAGGTGACGATGGCCAGTTCACCACAGTCGAACTCGTTACGGCGGATCATGGCCTTGAAGCCGTTGTGGGCGGTCTCGGGCCCGCAGAAGTTCAGGCTGACGATGTCAGAGGTCACCCGGCCGTCCTTCATGGCCTGAGTCACGGGGGCGTCGGCCAGGTTGGTGCGCAGGGTCAGGATGTCGGCCATCACGGCTCTCCCATTCTTTAGTGGCAGCGGCATGAGGCGTTCCTCATTACCGCTGTAGGCCCCGACTGGGGCCGCCGGAGCGAGCACCGCAGGGCGGAGCGAGGAAGCCAAGGCGGCGGATGCCGCCGCCCGGCGATTGAGGGAAGCCTTTGATCGGTCACGATCAAAGGCCACAAGCATCAGAGCCGGACTTCGATCAGCGAAGGGCCCGGCTCGGCGTTGCATTTCTTCATGGCGTGGTAGAAGTCCTCGGCCGTGGCCACGCTGACCGACGGCACGCCCATGCTCTTGCCCATGGCCAGCCAGTCGATGCTGGGCCGGTCGATGTCGATCATGGCCAGCGCCTGGGGTCCCGGCGCGCCGAAACCCATGTTCGCGAACTCCGCCTTCAGGATCTGGTAGGAGTTGTTGGCGAAGATGATGGTGGTGACGTTCAGCTGTTCGCGCGCCTGGGTCCACAGCGACTGGATGGTGTACATGGCACTGCCGTCACCCACCATGCAGACCACCCGCCGGTCCGGGCAGGCCAGCGCCGCCCCGGTCGCCACCGGCGTGCCATAGCCGATGGAGCCGCCCATGTTCTGGATGGTGTCGTGGGCCACGGCCCCGGCCGTGTGGCCCATGGTCTCCCGCCCCGTGGTCAGGCTTTCATCCACCAGGATGGCGTTTTCCGGCATGGCGGAGGCCAGGGCGTGGGCGATGGACAGGGGGTTGAGGGCGCCGGTGGGCACACCCTTGTCCTCCCGGGCCTGGAGGGCGGGTCCGACACCCCGCGCGCCCACAGCCTCGGCCAGCATTTCCATGGCCAGCGCGCTGTCCTCATCCGCCGCGGCCAGGCGGTGGACCAGGGTTTCCGGCTGCTTCAGCAGGCTGGGCTTGCCCGGATAGCTGAAGAAGGCCACCGGTTCGCCCGTCTCCACCGTGATGATGTGCTTGAAACCGCGCAGGAACTCCACCGCCTGCGGCACCGCGTAGGGCAGCCGTTCCAGCGGCACGCGCCCGGCCCCGCGCTCGATGCGGCTGGTGAAGAACTGGGTGCCGATGCGCACGCCGGTCCTGGCTTTGATGCGCCCCGCCCATTCCAGCGCCGGGCCGAAGGTGGCGTTGCCAGCCAGGATGATGAAGGCGGGCTCACCGGAGCGCAGCACGTCGGCGATGCGGGCGATGGTCGCGGCATCCGGCACACCCGGCTTGGCGACACCGCTGCGCGCGAAGCTGCCGGCCGGCACCGTCACATCACCCCAGGAGGTGTCGCCCGGCAGGATCAGGGTGGCGATCTTGCCCGGCCGGGCGCTGGCCTGTTCCACCGCCGTGACGGCATCGCCGGCCAGAGTGTTGGATGACGCCGTGCGGCGCACCCAGTGGCTCAAGGGCCGGGCCAACCCCTCGATGTCCGAGGCCAGTGGCGCGTCGTATTTCAGGTGGGCCGTGGCATGCTCACCAATGACGTTGACCATGCCGCTGCCGGCGCGTTTGGCGTTGTGGATGTTGGCCAGGCCGTTGGCGAGGCCGGGGCCCAAGTGCAGCAGGGTGGCGGCCGGCATGCGCCGCATGCGATACCAGCCGTCGGCGGCCCCCGTCGCCACCCCTTCGAACAGGCACAGCACGCTGCGCATGCGCGGGTTTTCCAGCGCCGCCAGGAAGTGCATTTCCGAGGTGCCGGGGTTGGCGAAACAGATGTCTACCCCCTCATCCACCAGCGTGCTGACCAGACTTTCCGCGCCGTTCATCGTTCCTGTCCTTGAAAAAAGGGAATCAATAGCCGGCGATCTCACGCGCCTGGCCGACGACGCCGTAAACGCGTTGCGGCGCCGACATCAGGAAGCCGTAGCCCTCATCCAGCAGGCGCTGGGCGTTCTTGGCCGTGACGTGGGGGTGGCCGACCACCACCCGGTGCTTCTTGCAGGTGGCGACGATCTGGCCCATGGCCGCCACCACCTCGGGATGTTCGTACTGGCGCGGCAGGCCCAATTCCTGGCTGAGGTCCCCTTCCCCGATCAGGCAGAAACCGATGCCGGGCACGTTGGCCAGCATGTCGTCCAGGTTCTCGATCGCCTCCACGCTCTCGATCATCAGGCCGACCAGCAATTCGCCATGCGGCGCCAGCGGCCAGACGTCGGCCGCCTTGTAATAGTCCGCCTGCGACAGGCCCCAGTAGCGGGCGGCCGTGGCCGGGCCGTCGCCGCGCAGGCCCTTGGGCTCATAAAGGGGTGCGCTCTTGGGCCGGGCGTAGCGGCAGGAGGCGACGGCGTTGTAGGCCTGCGCCGTCGTCTTGATGTGCGGCCACACCACGCCATAGACGCCGCGATCCAGCGCCTGCTTGGCCTCCGCCTGGTTCATCTCCACCCCGTTGGACGGGATGCGGACGATGGGCGTGACGTTCGGCGCCAAGGTGGCCGCACTGTGGATCTGCTTGCGGTTCAGCAGATATTGCAGGGCGTCGCCCAGGGCCGCCATGTCGAAGGGGTTGTGCTCCATCTCGAACACCAGCGCGTCATACGGGCTGTCCGACAGGTCGATGGCGCTCTGCTTGTCCGCCTTGGCGAAGCAGGAATAGGCCGGCTTGCCCGCTTTCCACGCGCGGATGACGCCGTTGAGCCGATCGCTCATGATATTAATCCCTTGTTCGTGTTCGGCCTTCGATCGCGACCGATCAAAGGCCCCCTCAGGCGCCGGGCGGCGGACATCCGTCCGCCTTGGCTTATCCTCACTGCGCCCTGCGGTGCTCGTTCCGGCGGACGCGGTCGCGTCCTAGACCACCAGGGTGATCCCTGCTGGTCGGGTTGTGCGTTAGCGGTCGGTCGACCAGTACATGAAGCCCATGCCCTCACCCGTGCCGGCCGCGGTGCGGTATGAGGGCACGTAATCGACCAGGGTCATCTGGGCGCCGGTCTCCTCCAGCGCCTTCAGGACCGAGACGTAGAGTTTGATTTCCGAGGTGCCGGACTGGTACCAGCGCTCATCCAGGGCGCCCAGGCCGTCATAATCGAAGGTGCGCAGCATCTCGATGATGCGGCGGTCGAATTCCTCGTCACAGACGAAGTGCGACAGGCCGCCGGAGGCGATGATGGCCACGCGGGCATCGCTTTTCCACGCCTTGACGGCCCGCAAAAGCGCCTCGCCGAAGGCGATGCAGCGCTTCATCGGCGGCTGGGTCGGCGCGTAGAAGCAGTTCAGGATGACGGGCACATTGGGCGGCGGGTTGTCGCCCATGATCTGGTGATAGACGAAGCTGTAGGCGTGCGGGACGATGGGCCGTTCCGGCGTCGGCTTCATCCACACATTGTCCGGCCATTTGAACAGGTCGGTGATGTCGAAGCCGTCCTGTTCCAGCGACTGGATCAGGTGCAGGGCCAGTTCCGGATGACATGGGTGCGTCACCGCGTGGTCGGGCGCGTAGACCGAGCGCTGCGGCGGGCCGTTGTACGCCTCCTCGCCCGTGTAGATGGCGATGGAGGGCGACATGTCGATGAAGATCTCCTTCTGGTCCTTGCCCAGGATGATCGCCACGTCGACGTTCGCCGCCTCATACGCCCGACGCATTTCCGCCAGGGCCGCGCTGTTGCGGGCGGCGCGCGCCTGGCGTTCCGCCAAGGACAGCAGGGGTTCGAAATTGTTGGGGCCGCGCTCGGCCTCCAGTTCCGGATAGGTCCAGGTGCGCTGGCGGTACCAGAGCTTGGGATTGTTGCGATCCCTTTCGCCGTTGTTGAGCCAGTCTTCCGGCGCCTGTCCCAGCATGCCGCTGTGAGGGACCGCCATGCCGAATACGATCTTGGCCATCTTGTTCCTCGCTTTTTCCGTACTGACGTTTAACGAATGGGCCGCTTAACGAATGGACTGGGGACCAGCGGACCCCGCGATCAGTTCCGGCCCGCGCGTGACCGGCGTGGCGACGCCGCTGGGCGGGCCGCCGTCGCCCGGCAGCCGGGGCGCGTACCGGGCCCGCAGCAGGGCGGCGGTGGTCACGGCGCCGATGATCAGGAAGACCAGGATCACCTGCATGGGCAGCTCATAATTGCCGCTGACCTGTAGCAGCCAGCCCGACAGGCTGGCGGCGACACCGCCGGACAGGCTGGTCGCCACCTGCTGCACCCCCGTCACGATGCCGATGGCCGGCTTGGGGATCAGGGTCAGGCGGCAGAGCGCCAGGTTGTTGGCGGTGGCCAGCCCCAGGAAGGACAGCGAGGTCACGTTCCAGAACAGGGCGGCGTCCAGCGACGTGGCGTTGACGCCCAGCAGCACGGTGCACGCGCCCAGGAAACCGGCGATGACGAACACCTTGCGCACCAGCACGGGGTCGTGCCCCCGGGCGATGATGCGGTCCGCCGCCCAGCCCGCCACCACCGCGACGATGGCGATGCCGGCGAAACTGAAGAAGGTGTAGAGGCCGGATTCCTTCAGCGACAGGCCGCGCTGCTCCACCAGATACGACGGCATCCAACTCATGCAGTAGAAGGTGAAATAGCCGTAGCAGAAGTTGACGATCATGGCGCCCCAGACCAGGGGGCTGGCCATGATGGTGCGGAACGGCAGGGCCGAGGCGTTGCGCCGGACCGCCACCATGTCCGCCGCCTTGGGCAGGTCGCTTTTCACCAGCAGCACCCAGGGCACCAGCCACAGCAGGCCCACCAGGCCGGTGATGACGAACATGGCCTGCCAGCTGTGATGGACGATCAGCCAGGCCGCCACCGGCGCGCCGATGGCGGGGCCGAACTTGTTGCCCATGGTGAAGATGCCGACGGCCGTGCCGCTCTGCCCTTCCCTGAAGTGGTTGCGGATCCAGCGGTAGCTGGCGGGCATGACGATGGCCTCGGCCACGCCGACGACGATGCGCATGATCATCAGGCCGGTGAAGGCGGAGATGGCGCCCGTCAGGGCCGTGGCCACGCACCACAGGAAAAAGCAGATGGTGTAGGGCGTCTTCACGCCATACCGGTCCACCGCCCAGCCCATGGGGATCTGGATGACGCCATAGGACCAGAAGAAGGCGGCGTTGACCCAGCCGCGATCGGTGTCGGACAGCCCGAAATTCCGGATGAAATTGACGTCCGCCAAGGCCGACGAAATGCTGGTCCGGTCGACGAAGGCGATCAGCACACCCAGCGAGAGAAGCAGCAGCACGGACCAGCGCCGCAGCGCCGTCACCGGGTCCTCCCCCTCATCGGGGCCCTGTTCGCCCGTTTCCAACTTCGCCATAACTCCTCCCGTTTTTATCTTTATCGCGGCTGATTTTCGGCTCAGTCCGCCAGCCTTGGATACAATTTTCGGGCGGTGTCGCCGAACACCCAGGCGCGGTCGGCATCAGAAAGCGTGGCCAGGCCCGCCTCCGCGTCCGCCTTGATCTCGGCCAGCGTGCCGGGGGAGGTCGGGAAGTTGGACCCCCAGGCCAGCCGGTCGGCGCCAAAGGCCGCCACCAGCTTGGGGAAGAAGGTCCCGGCACTGGCCTGGCCCTTCTTCACGTCGCCGAAGATGCGCGGGGTCAGCTTCAAGTAGATGTTGGGAAGGGCGGCCAGTTCGAACAGGCTGGCGGCGTTGGCATAGGGCGGGCCGTCCAGCACGTCGGGCCGGCCCAGATGGTCCATGATGATGGCAACGTTGGCGAAGCGCCGGGCCAGCATGGTCACCTGCGGCAGGCCGATGGGCCCCGTCTGGATGCACATAGGCAGGCCCAGTTCCCCCAGCAGGTCCCACGCCTTGAAGGACCGGGGATCATCCAGTTCCTTGGGATCGAAATCCTTGGTGGAGCCACCGGTGAAGATGCGCAGGCCCGCCAGGCCCCGCCCCGCCCAATCGCGGATGGTGGCGCAGACGTTCCCGTCCAGCATATCGACGGAGCCCACCGCCACCAGGCGATCAGGGTACTGGTTGCAGCCATCGACGACATAAGAGTTGTCGAAGCCGTAGGTGGTGGAGGAATGGACCACCGCGGCCTTGGCCACGCCGGCCGCGTCCATGGCGGCGATCAGGGTCTCCACCGTGTTCGGCCGCTCCTGCGACCAGTCGCTACGCTTGCCGAACAGGGGCGCCGGCGGGTATCGCGTCTCATCATCCGAGATGATGTGCGGATGGATGTCGAAATAGTGCATTTTTCCCTCTGGTCTAAAGACCCCTCAGGCGCCGGCGGGCCATCCGGCCCTTAAGCTATCCTCGCTTTCCAGTCCGCTGCGCTCCCCGGAAAGCTGCGGCGGCCGCCGTCGCGGCCTACAACGGCATGGATGCCGTTGACTGGCGTTGGCGCTACTGCCCGCGCGCCTTCAGGTGCGCATCCAGGCGCGGATAGACACGGCGGGCGTTGCCTTCGAAAATGGCGGCACGGTCGGCGTCGCTGAGGCCCAGCGCATCGACGTAGCGCTTGGTGTCGTCGAAGTACTGCCCGGTGTCGGGGTCCTTGCCGCGCACGGCGCCGATCATCTCCGACCCGAACAGGACGTTGCTGGTCGGCACGACGGTGGTCAGCAGTTGGACGCCCGGCTGGTGATAGACGCAGGTGTCGAAGAAGATGTTGTTCAGCAGCCCTTCCAGCGGGCGCTTGGCGATCTCCAGCGACATGCCGCGATAGCGGCCCCAGTGATAGGGCACCGCCCCGCCGCCATGCGGAATGACGAAGCGCAGGGTGGGGAAGTCCCGGAACAGATCGCCTTGCAGCAACTGCATGAAGACGGAGGTGTCGGCGTTCAGGTAATGCGCGCCGGTGCCGTGGAAATTGGGGTTGCACGACGCCGCTCACGTGGACCATGGCCGGCACGTCCAGTTCGCACAACGCCTCATACAGCGGGTACCATTCCCGGTCCGTCATCGGCTTGCCGGTCCAATAGCCGCCCGTGGGATCGGGGTTGACGTTGCAGCCGACGAAACCCAGTTCCTCGACACAGCGGCGCAGTTCGGGGATGGAGTTCTTCGGGGGGGCAGAGGGCGACTGCGGCAGCTGGCAGACCGGCACGAAGTTGTCGGGATAGATGTCGCAGACGCGGCGCACCAGGTTGTTCGACACCTCCGCCCATTCCAGGCTGGTGCGCTCATTGCCCAGATGGTGGCTCATCAGCCCGGCGATGGGCGAGAACAGGGTGAGGTCGCTGCCCCGTTCCTGCTGCAGCCGCAACTGGCCGCCGCCCACGCCCTCATGGATCTGTTCGTCCGTGACGATGGCGTCGGACACCTTGGGCGCGTTCACCGGATCGTCGGCATATTCCACCTGCTTGGCGCGCCAGTCGCGGAAGGACTGGGGCACCGTGGTGAAATGACCATGGCAATCGATGATCATGGGTTTCCTCATCGCATTCTTGGCGCCGGCGCAGACGCGCGCCCAGCACATGTCGCCATGTCAAATGGCTTTTCCATCAACATCCTAGGCGCCGCCGGCCAGCGGCGCTTATTGATATTGCCCCCGGCCGTATAAGACCTGTGGCGGTCACAACTTCGCGGGATCGACGAACAGCTCATCCAGCGACATGCGGCGCGGCGTCAGTCCCTGCTTGAAGGCCGTCTCCTCCAGCGCCTGGATGGTGCGGATGTTGGCCTCCATGCCGTAGGGCAGCGGATCGTTGCCCACCAGCTGCTGCAGCTTGGCGTAGCGGCGGTCGGAGGCGGTGTTGGCCTCGCCACTGTTCAGCCGCGATAGCCAGCCCTGCTTGGCCTCCTCGAACGCCTCATAGATGGCCTTGGCCACCCAGGGGTTTTCCTTCAGCACGCTCTCGCGCACCACGATGGTGCCGTGCATGGGATAGACGCCGGTGCGGCGGTAATAATCCCACTCCAGCGCCTCGGCGTTGGGCAGCAGGTCGGGGTAGTCGACCTCCACCTCCTTCCAGCCGCTGGTGGGGTTGCCGGTGCGCCCCACCCCGGCGTTGCCGCCGAAGCCGGCGGACAGTTCCCCTGTCGCCATCATGTCGTAGAGGGAACGGCCCTCGGGCACATGCTGCACGTTGGGCGGCAGCTTCAGCTGGGTCACATGCTCCTCGTCGTCCACCACCCAGGTGACCTTGGAACAATCGACGCCCAGATCCTCCATCAGGGCCTGGCGGGTCCAGGCGCCGGTCGTCACCGAATAGGCGCGGACGCCGACCTTGCGGCCTTCCAGGTCCTTGGGCTGGTTGATGCCCGCGTCGGGGCGGACCAGCAGCCCGGAATGGTGGAACTTGCGCAGCACGAAGATGGGCAGGGCCACGAAGGGCGCGCCATAAGCGCGGGCGATGATGTAGGTGGTGGGCGCCAGTTCGCAGACGTCGAACTCCACATCGCGCACCATGCGCCGGAAGGCGGCAATCTGCGGATGGATGGTCATGAAGTTGCCGTCGACGCCGTCAACCGGGATGGCGCCACTGCGCACGGCCGAGGTATGCGGCGCTTCCGCGACGGCGAACGTGAGCGGCAGTTTCTTGGTCACGGTTTCCACTCCCTCAGATGTTGTTCTATTCTGGGCTATGCTCCGGCTTTGACCGGGCTCACCGCAATATTCGCGCGATTTACCGCCCTGTCGTCAATCAGCCGGGCGAATTTCCTGTCAAGCCGTGCACACTTTTTATCAGGCCCGCCCGTCCCAACGGCGACCCTATCGACCGCCCAAGTCGGAAGAGGCGGCCGGGCACATCCCCACTTAGCCCTCCACCACCCGAAACCGCCCCCCAGGAAGCGTGCGAAAGGTGATAAGTTTTGTGCAGGGCGCCCCGGTCATGCTGCAGGTTTTCAATCGCCGCGGTGCCCTGGAAAAGGGCAGCCAGCCGCACCGGCAGAGACACCTGAAGCGGCGCATCCCGCACGCCAAAGTCGTGACGATTTCAACGGCTTGGGGCCGAAAAACCCTGGCACCTTATGACGATATCTCGGCCGGTGCCGGGACGCCGGGAAGCCGATGCCTACCCCCTTATGCAGCCGAATTCCGGCCCGAAGCGCTGCCGCAGTGCAGCATCGAAAGACCATTCCAGCCCTATAAGAAATTCAATACGGTGATGTCCAGGGAGGATAAAAAACATGCCCGAAGCACCGTTCCCTTGCCTGGACGCCATCAGCTTCCGCCAACTGCGCCTGTTTGAAAGCGTGGGGCGGCTGAACAGCGTCCGGCGCGGTTCCGAGGAATGCAACCTGTCCCAGCCGGCGGTGACGCAAGCCCTGGCCAAGCTGGAACAGATGATCGGGATCGAGCTGTTCGAACGCCGCACCAGCGGCAGCTATCTCACACCACCCGGCGTCATCCTGCACCGGCGCGTCATCCGCATGTTCCGCCAACTGGTGGACGCTCTGCTGGACCTGGACGTCACCGGCGGCCAGGTGGGGGCGGAGGCGGTGGTCCACCGCCTCACCCGCTCGCAGGTGCGCAGCCTGGTCGCCATCATCGAACACGGCACCTTCGCCGCCGCGTCCCGGTCGCTGCACATCACGGAGGCGTCGCTGCAGCGGGCGGCGCGCGACCTGGAAGCCAACCTGCGCAAGAGCATCTTCTACCGTTCCGCCGAGGGCGTGATGGTGACGCCGGCCGGCATCGCCTGCGGCCGCCGCATGGGCCTGGCCTTGCAGGAAATCACCTGGGCGATGGATGAGATCGACCTGGCCCGCGACATCGGCGAAAGCCGCATCGTCATCGGCGCCCTGCCCTTCGGCGGCAGCGTGCTGCTGGCCACCGTGCTGGATGAGTTCCTGGCGATGCAGTCCAAGGTGGACGTGCGCATCGCCAACGAAAACGCCTCGGAAATGATGCAGCACCTGCGCGAGGGCAAGGTCGACATCGTCGTGGGGCTGACGCAGGAAACCGTGGGCGACGATCTGGTCAGCCAGACCCTGGCGGAAACCCCCTATGAGGTGGTGGGCCGCCGCGGCCATCCCCTGGCCCAGCGTGGGGCGGTCTCGCGCACCGACCTGATCGATTTCGATTGGGTGGTGGGGACCCACGGGTCCAACCGCCGCAAATGTTTCGACGGGCTGTTCGCCGGCAACGCCAAGCCGCGCACACCCATCGCCACCTCCGCCCTGCCCCTGATCCGCCATCTGCTGGCGGGCAGCGACCGGCTGACCCTGATGACTTCATACGAGTTGCAGCACGAAAGCATGCTGATGCGCGTGCCGATCGACGTGGACCTGCCCTGCCCGACAATCGGCATCACCACCCGCGCCGACTGGCTGCCCACCGCCCTGCACCGGGATTTCATCAACCTGGTGAAGTCACGCGTCACCACGCGCAGCATCATGTCGCCGACGCGCTACGCCAGTTGAAGTGTCCATGTGCCCTCAGACGCTGGGGGCGCATCAACCGATACAATCGGCAAGCATGGTAGCCACGATCTTTCCCATTATTGGATATGGGTTCACGCCCATGGTATGAATTTCGGTACCTATGATGGTCAGGTGTTTCCAATGAAAAGAATTTTGGCTATTGCCGCGTTATTTCTCTACGCCGCCTACCCCAATATCGGAAAAGCTGATGACATTTTCTTTCAGAATGCCAAAGTAACGCGAATCGAACCAAGCTACATGCCTGACTTTGTTCAGTTCCTGATCGACAAGTCCACCAGCCCCTGCGCCGGAACCTGGTTCGTTTGGAATGCGAAGGGCTCGGATTCCGTTGGCAAATCCACCAGCGTCATGAGTGTTTATTCACTCCTGCTGACCGCATACTCGACCAACACAACGGTATCATTCTGGGCGAACAGCGTCGGCGATGGCGTTCACTGCAATGTGACACTTATTTCCGCGCCGTGACGGGGCGCTGAGCGGCATGCGGCCCGGCCTCATGCCACCGGTTTGAACACACCGTCGAACAGCGCCAGCAGTGTCCGCCAGTGGTGTTCGGCCTCGACCGGATCGTGCACCGGCATGTCGTCGGGCACCCAGCCATGGCGGGCGGGATAGGTTTCCACGGTGTGATTGACACCGGCGGCGGCCAGCGCCTCTTCCAGCCGCGCCTTCTGGGCGTCGTCGAAATTGGCATCCTCGATGGCGCCGGCGACGTAGACCCGTGCCGTGATCTGGCCGGCCAGCAGGTGCGGGCTGTCGGGCTTGCCGTCGGCCAAGCCGCCGCCGTGGTAGGAAGCGGCCGCCGCGATGCGGTCGGGGAAGGTCGCCGCCGCGATCAGGGCCAGCCGCCCGCCCATGCAATACCCCACCACGCCCACCGGGCCCTTGCGGATATCGTCCCGGCCGGCCAGGAAGGCCAGCACGGCCTCGGTATCGACCATGGCGATGGCGGGAGATGTCGCCGACATCAGCTTTTCCCGGTGCGCCTGGCGCAGGGCGGGGTCGGTGAACACCACCTTGGGATCGATGGGATCGTAAGGGCCGGCGCGGTGGAACAGGTCGGGCAGCGCCACGGCGTACCCGGCATCCGCCAGCCGATCCGCCATGCGGTGCAGCGCGGGCCGGATGCCGGGTCCATCCATGAACAGGATGATGCCCGGCCACGGTCCCGTCTGACCGGCCGGCAGATGCAGCCACACCGGGCAAAGCCCGTCCTTGGCCGGAACCTCGAACTTTTCCATGGCGACGATCCCTTTATCGGCAGCCTACCAGGCCGCCTGCGTGGCGAAGAAGCGCTTCCAGAAGTCCACCTTCTCGGCGCTGGCCACAGGTATAGGTCCGAAATGGTCACCCAGTTCCATCACCTGCGGCTTTTCCGCGCTGTAGGCCGGCCACGCCGGCAGGCCCGGGCCATTGGGGCCACCGGTCTTGATGATGTTGGCCCAATAGCTGGACATGGTTTCGGCGATGCGGCGGTCGTCATCGGTCCAGGGGCTGTCCAGCGCGTCCAGGCTGTTGAAGACGTACGGGATTTCCGACCCGTGGAAGGCGCCGCGCCGGTCATGCGTCGGGCCCGGGATGGCATGGGTCCAGAAATAGGTGTGCAGGGGCAGGCTGTCGCCTTTGGTCCAGAGCGTGCCCCACAGCCAGGTTGAGACGCGGGAGTTGTCGCGGGCGGCGGCGTTGTTCTGCAAGGCCGCGTCCTCATCGGTCTTCGCCGGATAGAGTTTCAGGAACTCATCCGCAAGCGGGCCGAACTTGCGCCGGGCGGCGGCATCGAACTGGGCGACGGTGACGCTGGTCTGCGGCATGCCGGCACGCGGCGGCGTGGTGCTGGCGCGCAGGGCCGCGAAGGCGGTTTCCGGCACGGCACCCGTCTCATCCTTGTTGTTGCCGGCGACATAGGCGATCTGGTTCTGGGCGCCCGCCTGGTAGGTGTCCCAATAGGATTGCGGGATGACCCAGCCGTCCACCACCGGGCGGAACAGCGGCGGCTTGCCGTCGCTGCCGGTTTCCACCGCGGCATCGACGCCGTTGCTGCCCGCGATCAGCGTGTCCACCGGCAGGGCGCGCAACTCCTCCAGCGTCTTGGCGCCGTGCTGGGCCGCGTATTGCGTGCCGGCGGCCTCCGCCGTCGCCAGCGGCCGCCAGGAAACGGAAAGATAGCGCAACTCCGTATCGCGCGGATAACGCGCGTGGCTTTCGGCGATGCCGGCGCGGAACAGGCCCTTTGCCAGCGGCGACATCGACAGGAAGCCGACGGAGCCGGCACCGGCCGACTGGCCGCCGATGGTCACCCGGTCCGGGTCGCCGCCGAAGGCCGCGATGTTGCGCTTCACCCATTGCAGGGCGGCGATGTCGTCCAGCAGGCCGTAGTTGCCCGACGCGTTATGGCCGGACTCGCGGCTCAGTTCCGGCGTCGCCAGGAAACCCAGCACGCCGACGCGGTAGTTGAAGGTGACGACCACCACGCCCTTCAGCGCCAAGCCCTCACCATCGAATTCCGGGCTGGCACCGGTGCCGCCGATGAAACCGCCGCCGTAGATCCAGACATAGACGGGGCGCTTTTCCCCGCTGCCCGGTGCGGCACCGGTCCAGACGTTCAGGGTCAGGCAGTCCTCGCTCTGCGGCATGCCGCGCGCCATCTCGCCCCCCGGCTGCGGGCAGGCCGCCCCGAAGGTGTCGGCATGGCGCACGCCCTCCCAGGCCAGCGGTGCGGCGGGCGGCCGCCAGCGCAAGGTCCCCACCGGCGGGGCGGCATAGGGGATGCCCTTGTAGACGGCGATGGCCGGGTCGCGCCCATGGGTACCGGTCAGTTGCCCCGTCTGCACCGTCACCGGCGCCGTGGCGGCGCTGGTGCCGGCAACCGACACCCCTTCCGGCTTGGCAGCGAACCCGACCAGGTCGCCCGCCGCCAGCACGTGGCCGTCCATCATCTGGCGCAGGGCGTTGAAGCTGATATCGGCGTCGGCCTTCAGGGCGGTGTCCAGGGCGAACACCTGGGCATGGTAGGGGTGGCGACTGGCATCATGGGTGTGCGGCCCGGCATACGCCGCGGCGGGGCCGTGCACATTGGGGCCCAAGGCGGCACCGGCCGGCGGCGTCTGCAACCCCGCGGGCAGCACCAAAGTCCCGGCGGAAATATTGTACAGCACGAAATGGACGCTGGTCCCCGCCTCCGCCGCCCCGTCCCGGCCCAGCATGCCTTGCAGCACGACGACATAGGACCGGGTACCCTTGGGGCCCTTGGTCCAGGCCAGACCGGGGAAACGGTTCTCGCCGTACTGCGTGGCCGCCAGGGGAATGTCACCACCGGCGACGAAGGCCGGGCTGGTGACCGTCAGGGCGTCGCGCCGGGCGGCCGGCACACCCGCGATCAGCAGGCGCTGGTCATGGCCGATGGTGGTCGGCACCGCCTGCGCCTGGCCCGTGCTGGAAATCACCAAGGCCAGCATCAGCGCCGACGTGGAAAGGACCCAACTGCGCATTCCCATCCCCTATTGTTTTTTATTACTGCCGGTTCGCGAAGCGGCCGGGCTTGGCAAGCCAGGCGTCAATGTAGTCGTACGTCGTCTTCTGCGTGTCGCCGAATTCCCCCGCATGGCGTTCGCACGGTTTGCAGGTGTCGTACAGGTGCGTCGCGCCTTCCACGAAGGCGATGGTCTTGTCCGGGCTGTGGGCCAGCTCATAAATCGTTTCGCTGGCGAGATATTCCCAGTGCCCCGTCATGCCCATGACCAGCAGCGGCGCGTTGATCCCCTGCACATCGCCCGGCGGGCTGGCGTAGGTGGAGGTCCAGTCCACGCCGGTCACATGCTCGGAATCATAGCCGAAGTCCGGCCGGGTACGGATGGCATAGGCGTTCAGGTAGTTCTGCACCGTTGTCTTCAGGGCGCCCTTGATGAAGGAGGGCGAGTTGTTGCGGGTGTTCTCCGGCACGCGCACGGTGGGGATGACACCCATCGTCACATGGCCGTCGGCGTGCAGCAGCGGCCAGGCCTTCACCGTATGGGCCATCAGGCCGACATCCTGCGAGAACAGCCGGTTGTTGCTACCCAGCAGGATGGCGCCGGGCACGACGAAGGGCGCGTCGTCGTCGTAAGGCCCCTTGCCCGCCCGGATGGCCGCCAGTTCCCCTTCCGCCTTGGCGATCAGGGCGTTGTTGCGTGCGCCTTCCGCCGACAGGAAGGCCTTGGTGAAGGCGGGGCTGTAGGACGAGCCGGCGGGCTTGAAGCCGTTGGCCGGATTGTACATGTCCAGCTTGGGATCCAGGGTGGTGCCCTTGGCCTCATCCGTCACCGCCGGGTCGATGCTGAACAGCGTCATGGCCGCCAGGCCCCAATTGCTGTCGATCAGCATCAGGCCGTCGGCCGGCGGCAATCCGCCCAAGCTGTCCGGGCACTTCCAGATCTTCTCCGCCGACTGGCAGGCCTTGACGCCGCCCTCGGCGATGAACTGATAGGCGCTCATCACCGTGCCGCCGCCGCTGTGGCCCAGCAGCACGACGCGCTTCACCCCCGGCTGCTGCCGCAGCCAGGCAACGGCGGCCTTGACCTCCAGCATCACCTGGTCCAGCACGCCGTCGTTGGAGACACCGGACTTGGCAGTGCTGTTGTTGGCGCACAGCACCCGATAACCCCGTTGCGACAGTTCGGTACAGCCGGGGAAACTGAGGTAATCGGCCGAGGAGTGCATGATGAACACGGCGGTTTCAGCCTTGGGGCCGATCACCGCCGGCTCATACAGCACCCCCGGCACGCCGCGCGCCAGATGCACGAAGGTGGTCTTGGGCGCCGACGCACCTTCCGCCGCCGATGCCTGCTGGTTGCCCAGCAGGATCAGCGCGGAAGCGAGCGCGGCCTTAAGAAGCTTGGGCGAGACCATCCCATCAGCCCTTGATGCGGAAGCCGATGAGGAAGGCGCGGCCCGTGGGGTCGTCCGAGAACTCATAGGCCTGGCCGGCCGAGGTGGTGCCGCTGTAATAGCCGCTGAGCGGCGGGGTGGCATCGAACACGTTGGTCACGCTGAAGTAGATGGAGCTTTCCTTGACCTTCCACATGGAACCGACATCGTAGGTCAGCGTCACGTTGGTGGTGGCGTAGCTGCCGACATATTCGTCGGCGTAGACCTGGCTGGCCACGCCACTGCGGCGGAAGCCGTTGCGGTAATGTTCGAACAGGTCGACCTTGAACTGGTCGGTGACCTGATAGCTGGCGAAGGCCGCCAGCTGCACGCTGGGGCTGGGCATCAGGCCGTTCTGGCCCCAGCCCGCATCGCCCTGGTCGATCAAGGCCACGCCCGGCTGCGCGTAATAGATGTGCGGCTGCCAGTTGACCAGGAAGCGCAGGCCCAGCCCGCGGTCGAACAACTCGGTGTTGTAGCCGACCTCGGCGTCGATGCCCCAGGTCTTCACCGTGGCGATGTTCTGCGGCTGGATGTAATAGGCGGTGACGGCACCCGACGCGTCGCGCTGGATCAGCGAACAATAGGGCGAGGTGCCGTTGCTGGCGTAGCAGGCCGCCTGGGTCGCGGCGTTGAAGCCCTGGACCGTGGTGATCGCGTTGTCGATTTCCGTGTGATAGTAGTCGACCGTGAAGGTCGCCCCCGGAATGTAGCTCGGCTCATAGACGAAGCCGCCGGTGTAGGTGTGGCCCACTTCCGACTGCAGGGCGGTGTTGCCGGTGTTGATCGACGGCACGTAGGAGGTGGTGTTGGTCAGCGTGTCGGTGAAGTTGCCAGGCACCACCGTCTTGGGCTGGAACAGGTCGTACAGGGTGGGTGCCCGGATGTCGCGGGAAACGGTGCCGCGGAACTTCAGGTCGCTGTCCACCTGCCAGACCGAACCGACCTTCCACGTCAGGTACTGGCCGCTGGTGCTGTAGTCGGTGAAGCGCGCCGCCGCGTTCAGGTCCAGGGACTTGGCGAACGGCAGGTCCTTCAGCAGCGGCACCTCGACCTCCAGCGCCACTTCCTTCACGCTTTGCGCCACCGTGTCGCTGTTGGGGAAGGTGCTGGGGTACAGCGTGGTGGTGGAGGTGCAGTTGTAGCGCAGGCCCGTGCAGTCGGCGTAATCGCTGGCCGTCGCGGTGCTGGAGGCGTCGAACGTCTCCCGTCGCCATTCGCCCGACAGCGCCACGTTGACCGGCCCGGCCCAATCGTCGAAGGCGGTGCGGCTGATCGAGGCGTCGACCGCGTCCATGTCGGTGTGGGTCAGGAAACCGACGCCGCCCAGGACGTAATTGATGGCCTTGGAACTGGCGGCGGTGGGGCCGAACAGGTTCAGGGGCACGCAGCTGCCGTACTTGGACGGGTTGGTCAGGCTTGCTTGACAGACGATATTGCCGGTGGAGGGATCGACCACCGCGTCCAGCGCCGCCGACAGCCGTTCGGCGTTGGGCAGGTTGCTGACCGTCGTCTTCATGCGCGACGAGCCGTGGGTATAGGTGGTGTTCCAGTCGAAACCGCTGAAATCGCCCTCAAGACCGGTGTTCAGGTACAGCTGCGTCGTGTCGGTCTTGGCCTCGATGCGCGGCGCGCCCGACCAGATCTCGTTCATCGTGAACGTCTTCTGGCCGGCCGCCGCGAAGGCGTTCTGGTAGGCCGCCGGCAGGAAGGCGTTGGTGGCGCTGAGGGTCAGGCCCGACAGCTGGTTCCACCCGGTATAGGAGGTGTTGGTCTTCAGGTTGGCGCCACCCTGGATGAAGGCGTGCACATGGTCGGAGATGTCCAGGTCATAGCGGGCGAACAGCTGCGTGCCCTCATAGGGCGAGATCATGGAGGCGTTCTGGTAGGCGCCGTCGCCACCGATCTGGCAGCAGGTCGAACCGGTGGACGTGCCCTTGTTGAAGGTGCTGAGCACGCCGTTGGAATTGAAGGTCTGGCCGTTCAGGGCGCCGGAGGTGATCAGGCCGCCGAAGCTGTAGGTGCGCAGGCGGACGTTGGTGTCCAGCACATAGGGGTTGGCGGCGGTGCCCGCCCCCTGCATCGCGGCCAGGTTGTCCCAGTCGCGGTCGCCGGCGCGGTTCAGGATGCCGTCGCTCTCACGGTGCTGGACACTGGCCTCGAAATGGCCGTTGCTGCCAACCTCGAACCCGAAGGCGCCACCGACATCGCGGTTGCGGGCATCTCCCCGGTCTGAAATGCCGAATTCGCTGTGCGCTTGGTAACCGTCGAACTTGCGGTTCAGGACATAGTTGACCACGCCCGAAACGGCGTCGGAACCGTAGACGGCGGATACACCGCCGGTGACGATATCCACCCGCTGGATCAGTTCCTGCGGGATGATGTCCACGTCGACGGTGGAGTTGTACAGCGTGGGCGGCACGCGGTGACCATCGAACAGCACCAGCGTACGGTAGGAGCCCAGGTTGCGCAGGTTCAGCACATTGGCGGAGCCGTTGCCGCCCTGCACGCCGGTGGCGTTGGAGCCCGGGTTGCTGAACGAATTGCGCGAGCCGGAGAAGACCGGCAGGTTGTTGAGGGCGTCGGAGATGGAACCCGATGGGGCGGCCGCGAACAGGGCGGCGGTATCAACCGTCGTCAGCGGCGTCGGGCTGGCCGAACCGTCCTTGATGACGCGGGAACCGGTGACCACCACTTCCTCAAGCGGCGCGCTGCCGGCGGGGGCGTCCGCACCCTGGGGTGCCGCGACACCGCCGGTCGCCTGCGGCGCATTGGCCGACTGCGCGAACGCCGGGCAGCCAAGCACCAGCGCGCTAACCCCGAGCAACAGGCTGCGCATCAAACATCTCGACTTCATGGCGATCCTCCCTTTTGTTTCGTTCTTACGCCTTGTTCGCGGCGCCTACCGTTTCGGTAGGTCATTTGTTCGCGAACGCTCGGAACGTTCGCCTTGGTGATCGCATACGGTGCCCGCTACAGGGGTATCGGTTTTATATATTGTTGATAAGTTCTGGATTGATTGCCGGACAGGATTGCCATTGGCGCCTGTCCCCAACGGCATCGCAAAAACACAAAACCCCGCCGGCGGCCACCGGCGGGGTTTTGTTTGGGTTGTCCGCTTGGGGTTGCGGGATCAGAAGTCCCAGGAGGCGCGCAGGACGCCGCCGTGGCTCTGGTAGTCGCGGCGGTATTCGCCGTTGTACTCCAGCCGCAGCTTGAATCCCCCGCCCTGGTCCAGGGTGGTGCCCAGGTTCAGCGCCAGGCCGTCGGTGTTGATCCGCCCGGTGGTGCTGGCGAACGCCACGCCGGCCAGCACGCCCGTCGTCGGGATGGGGCCGTCCTTGAAGTCATGCAGCCAGGCCACCTTCAGGTCCGGCATAAACGTGCCCAGGCCGGTGTGCACGTCCGTCGTCACCTTCACCCCCAGCTCCTGCGTCAGCGCCGTCGTGCCCAACGGGTCCACCGTCAGGTTCGCCGGACCCGCGTCCCGCTCCTGGTAGCCATGGTTGGTCAGGCGCACCGCCCGCAGGCTGTATTGCGGCGTGAACGTCAGCGCCCCCTGCTTGGGCAGGTCGTACCCCACCGTCACCTTGCCCAGGTACTGCTCGCCACCATAGTTGGCGTTGGCACGGGCGCCCAGGAAGGCGATGTCGCGCCGCTGGTCGAAGTGGTTGTAGCCGAAGCCCAGCTGGCCCTCCACCGACAGACGCTGGTCCGACCAGTCCGGACGCCAGACGCTGTAGGCCGTCAGCTGGTAGCTGCCCACCCGCGTCAGGCTGCCCGCCATCACCCCCTGGCCCACCGACGCGCTGTTGATCCAGCTGAACGCCATGCCCGCCATCAGTTCGGAGTTGGCGAACCAGTCCGCCCCCAGCACGATGCCCGCACTGCTGGCCCGGTACCCGGCCGCCTCCGTCGTCGTGCCGCGCAGCACGCCCGCCCCCACGACCTCTCCCCAGATCACCCCGGTACGGCCGTCGGAGCCCGCCGCCAGGCCCTTGCCGTCTCCGTCCATCAGGCCCGCCACCTGGTCCTGGTGCTGGCTGATGGCCGTGGTGGTCGGCGTCACCGACGTCGCCGTCAGCTGCGGTGTCAGCTGGCTGGGCGACAGCTGCGCCACCGCCGTCCGCTGCGCCGTCGGCGTCAGGGTCGCCAACGGCGCCAGCACCTGCTGCTGGAAGGCCGCCAGCTGCGTGTTGGTGGTGATGCTGTTGCCGGCCAGGGCCGCGATGCGATCCAGCGCCGACCCCGTGCCCACCGCCGCACCGCCCTGGGCGTTGCCCACCGAGGTGTAGTTGGTGGCGGCCCCCGCCACCTTCAGCACCAGCTCCGTGGTGCCGCCCACCGTCACCAGGTTGCTGGTCACGGTGTAGCCGGTGGCGCTGAAGCTCAGCCCGCTCAGGTTCAGCCCGTTGGCCGAGGCGATGGTGTAGGTGCCGGCCTGCAAGGCGCCCGCCCCGCTGCCCACGCCCTGCAGCGCGATCGACCCGCCGGTGAACGCCGCACTGCCGCTGATCACCAGGTTGCCGTAGTTGGTCTGCGACGTCACCCCGATCACCAGGCTGCCCGCACTCTGGCTGTAGCTGCCGGCGATGTTGATCGCGTTGTTCACCAGCAGGGTCGCCCCGCTGTTGAACACCGTGTGGCTGCCAACATCGATGCTGTCGTTCAGCAGCTGCACCCCGCCGGTGAACCGCACGTTGGACAGGGTGTTGCTGATGGTGCCGACGCTGCCGTTGTACCCGGTCAGCGTCCCCGGGGCCGCGTCCGTGCCGCCGTTGATGACCAGGTCACCGGCCGACAGGTTGGTGATGTTGCCCGCCAGCGTGCCGCTGTTGGCGAGCGTGCCCAAGGTCCCGGTGGCCGCGATGTACAGGGCGGTGGGCGAGGACACCACCCCCGTCACGTTCAGCGTGTCCAGGCTGGCGCCGATGTAGTCGTTCGCAGCCGCCGCCAGCAGGCTGGTGCCGCTGGTCACCCCGGTGGCCGACAGGCCGGTCACCCCGCTGGTCACCGTGGCCCCGGCATAGCTGGACCCCGCCCCACCCTGGATCAGGGTGATGCTGTCGCCCACGATGTAGTTGGCCGTCCCGCTGAGGCCGGCATTGACCAGGCCGCCCGTCACGCTGGCCGCCCCGCTGACCGACAGCACATGGCCGTTGGCCGACAGGGTGCCCGCCGACTGGCTGTAGTTGCCGGTGATGGCAACGTCCTGGGCCAGGCCGATATTGGCGCCGATGTTGCCGACCGTGTGGCTGGCCACGTTGATCGCATCGGCCAGGCTGACCGCCCCCGCGGCGAACACCACGTTGGCGGATGTGTTGCTGATCGTGCCGCCGCTGAACAGGCCCACCGTGCCATTGCTGCCGCCGGTGATGCTGAGGTCGCCCGACGACAGGTTGGTGATGCTGCCCACGATGGTGCCGCTGTTGGCCAAGGCCCCCAGCGTGCCGGTCGAGGCGATGTACAGCGCCGACAGACCCCCGGCGGTGTTGCCCAGGGTGCCGGTCACGACCAGCGTGCCGTAGCTGGCGCCGATGTAGTCGTTGGCCGCCACCGCCAGCAGGCTGGTGCCGCTGGTGGTGCCGGTGGCGTCCAGGGCCCGTCAGGCCGCTGGTGACGGTGGCGCCCGTGTAGCTGGACCCCGCACCGCCCGTGATCATCGTCACGCTGTCGCCGACCAGGTAGTTGCCCACACTGGCCAGGCCCGCCGACACCGTGCCACCGCTCACCAGCGCCGGGCCGCTGACCGTCAGCACATGACCGCCCACAGTCAGCGTGCCCGCAGTCTGGGCATAGGTGCCGCTGACCGCCACGTCATTGGTCAGATTGAGGCTGGCGCCGATGTTGCTGACCGTGTGCGTCCCGCCCACATCGATGGCGTCGCCCAGGGCAACCGCCCCGCCGGCGAACACCACGTTGGCCCCGGTGTTGGCGATGGTGCCGCCGGTGAACACACCCACCACGCTGCCGCTGCCGCCGGTGATGCTGAGGTCGCCCGACGACAGGTTGGTGATGTTGCCGGCGATGGTGCCGCTGTTGGCCAAGGCCCCCAGCGTGCCCGTGCGGGCGATGTACAGCGCCGTGGCACCCCCGGCCGTGTTGGCCAGCGTGCCGGTGATGGCCAGCGTGCCGTAGGCCCCGCCGATGTAGTCGTTGGCAGCCACCGCCAGCAGGTTGGTGCCGCTGGTGGTGCCGGTGGCGTCCAGGCCCGTCAGGCCGCTGGTGACGGTGGCACCCGTATAGCTGCTGCCCGTCCCGCCCTGGATCAGGGTGACGCCGTCACCCACCAGGTAGTTGGCCGTCCCGCTCAGGCCGGCATCGACCAGGCCGCCCGTCACCACCGCCGCCCCGCTGACGCTCAGCACATGGCCCGCCACGCTCAGCGTGCCCGCACTCTGGCTGTAGGCCCCGGTGACGCTGACGTCATTCGCCAGCGTCAGGCTGGCGCCGCTGTTGCTCACCGTGTGGCCGCTCACGTCGATGGCGTCGCCCAGGCTGACCGCGCCCGACGCGAAGGTCAGGTTGGACAGGCTGTTGTGGATCGTGCCGCCGGAGAAGCTGCCCACCGTGCCGCCGGTGCCGCCGGTGATCACCAGGTCGTTGGCGCTGGCGTTGACCACGTTGCCGATGATGGTCCCGCTGTTGGCCAGCGTGCCCAGGCTGCCGGCGCTGGTGATCATCACCGCCGTCGGCGCATTGATGGTGCCGCTGTTGGTCAGCGTGCCCAGCGTGCCGCTGACGTAATCGCTCAGCAGGGTCAGCAGCAGGTCGGTCGACGTCCCGTTGGTGCCGGTGCCCAGCGTGGCGCTGAAGCCCGTGGCCGCCGCCGCCAGGTTGCTGGTCGTCAGGGTCCCGCCCACCTCGGCGATGGTGTAGCTCTGCCCCGCGATCAGGTTGCTGCCCGTCAGCGCCGTCACCGCCACCGTGCCGCCGCTGAACGCCGCGTCGCCGCTGACCAGCAGCTCACCCGCCGTGCCGCTGCCGATGCCCATCGCCAGCGTGCCGTCGCTCTGCGCGTAGTTGCCCGTCACGCTGACCACGCTGGTCAGCAGGACGCTGGCCCCGCTGTTGACCAGCGTGCCCGTGCCCACATTGACCCGCGTCGTTCAGCAGGATGTTGCCCGAGGCCAGCACCACGTTGGCGCCAGTGCTGGTGATCGTCCCCTGCGCCCCGGCCAGGCCGGTCAGGGTGCCCGTCACCGTGCCCGTACCGCCGGTGAAGGTCAGCGCGTTGGCGCTGGTGTTCACCACCGCGCCGGCGATGGTGCCGCTGTTGGCGATCGTGCCGATGCTGCCGCTGGTGTACAGCGCCGTGACACCCGTGATCACACCGCTGTTGTTCACCGCGGCGATGGTGCCGACGTTGGCCAGCGCCTGGCCGGAGACCGTGTTGGTGGCGCTGATCAGCCCGCTGTTGTCCACGCTGGCGATGGTGCCGCTGTTGTACAGGCCGTAGAACACGCTGCTGATGGTGCCCGTGCCCTGGTTGATCACCGCCCCGATCAGGCCGGCGTTGTTCAGCCCCGCCGCGTTGATCTCCGGCTCATCCAGCAGGCTGCCGCTGTTCAGCACCGTGCCGATGACGCCCTGGTTGTACAGCCCGATCACCCCCGTGGCCGTGCCGCTGTTGCTCACCAGGCCGATGCTGCCCAGGTTGTCGATGCCGTAGCGCGAGCCGCTCAGCACACCGCTGTTGGACAGCGTGCCGATGCTGCCCGCGCTGGCGATGTAGGCCGCCGTCAGCACGCCGGCGATGGTGCCGCTGTTGTTCAGGGTCCCCAGCGTGCCGCCGATGTAGTCGTTGCTGGCCGCCAGCACCAGGTCCACGTTGGACCCCACGGTGGCCACTCCGCTGCCCAGGGTCAGGCCGGTGACGGTGGAGGTGACGCTGACCCCGCTGTAGCTGGACCCCGCACCGCCCTGCACCAGCACCACGCCCGTGCTGCTGCCCACGATGTAGTTCAGCGTCGGGTCCACGCTGGTGCTGACCGTGCCGCCGCTGATGCTGGCAACACCGCTGACCACCGCCGCGTACGTGCCCAGCACCAGCGTGCCGCTGGCCTGGCTGTAGTTGCCCGTGATGCTCAGCGTGCCGGCCAGCACCAGGCTGGCCCCGCTGTTCACCACCGTGTGGCTGCCCACGCTGATCGCGTCGCCCACCACCTGGGCCCCGCCCGCGAACACCACGTTGCTGGCCGTGTTGCTGATGGTGCCGCCCGTGAGATTGCCGCCGCTGCCGGCCACCACCAGGTCGCCCGACGACAGGTTGGTGATGTTGCCAGCGATGGTGCCGCTGTTGGCGATCGTGCCCAGCGTGGCCGTGGCCGCGTTGTAGATGGCCGTGACGCCGCTGATCAGGCCCTGGTTCGCCAGCGTGCCGATCACGCCGCTGCCGCTGTTGCTGATGCCGATGGCGGAACCGGTGATGGTCCCCAGCAGCGTGCCGAAGCCGATGTTGCCCAGCGCACTGATCGAGCCGGTGTTGTTGACACCGATGGAACCGGAGACCAGGCCCGCGTTCTGCACGATGGTCATGCTGCCGGCGTTGTTCAGGCCCGCCGTCACACCCGTCATGGTCCCGGCATTGCCCAGGCCGATAGAGCGTGCCCTGGTTGTCGACCGCCGCCCCGGTCGTGCCCAGGATGGTGCCGTAGCTGGTCAGCGTGCCGAGGTAGCCCGCATTGGCGATGCCCACCGCACCCGCCATCAGGCCGGGGCTCACCACCGTGCCCAGCGTCCCGTTCAGGATGCTGGTGATGCTACCCAGGTTGCTCACCGCCGCGCTGGAACCCAGCACCGTGCCGCTGTTGGACAGCGTGCCCAGCGTGCCGGTGGCCGCCACATAGACGGCGTTGTTGGCGCTCAGCGTGCCGCTGTTGGCGATGCTGCCCAGCGTGCCGCCGACGTAGTCGTTGACACCGTAGAGATAGAGGCTGTTGCCCACGGTGGTGCCCGTGGCCTCCAGCCCCGTCACGCCGCTGTTGACGGTGTAGCCGGTGTAGCTGGACCCCGTCCCGCCCGCGATCAGGGCACTGCCGCCCGTCTGCCCCGCCAGGAAGGTGGTGGTGCTGGAGGCGCCCGTCAGCGCGATGGTGCCGCCCGTGACGCTGGCGGCATTGCTGGCCACCAGCCCGCCGCTGATCGCGTTGACCGTCAGCGTGCCCGCCGACTGGCTGTAGCCGCCCGTCACGTTGACGATGCTGGCCAGCAGGACGCTGGCGCCGCTGTTGGCCAGCGTGCCGGTGCCGACGTTGACCGCGTCGTTGAGCAACAGGGCGCCGCTGGCCAGCACCACGCTGGCGAGCGTGCTGGTGATGGTGCCCTGGCCCGACGGACCGGTCAGCGTGCCCACCGTGGTGCCCGTGCCGCCGGTGATGGTCAGCGCGTTGGCGCTGTTGTTGGTGATGTTGCCCTGGATCAGGCCGCTGTTGGCCAGCACACCCAGGGTGCCGGTCGAGGCGATGTACACCGCCGTGGCCGCACTCAGGGTGCCGGTGTTGGACAGCGTGCCGATGCTGCCGCCGACATAGTCGTTGTTGACCGACAGCAGGAAGGTGTTGCCGCTGATGCTGCCCGCCGCACCCAGGCCGGCCACGCCCGCAACCGCCGCCGTGGCGCCGGTGTAGCTGGACCCCGCCCCACCCTGCACCAGGGTGTAGGCGCTGCCCACCAGGTACACGCCCGTGGCCGACAGGCTGGCCAGCACCGTGCCGCCAGTGATGCTGGCCGCCCCCGTCACCACCAGCCGGCTGACGCCGGGGTTGACCGACAGCGTGCCCGAGACCTGGCTGTAGTTGCCCGTCACCGTCACGGTGCCGCCCAGCACCAGGCTGGCCCCGCTGTTGACCACCGTGTGGCTGCCCACGTTGACCTGGTCGGCCAGGAGCTGGCTGCCGCCCGCGAACACCACGTTGGAAGAGGTGTTGCTGATGGTGCCACCGGTCAGTGTGCCGCCGCTGCCGGCCACCACCAGGTCGGCCGACGACAGGTTGGTGATGTTGCCGGCGATGGTGCCGCTGTTGGCGATGGTGCCCAGCGTGGCCGTGGCCGCGTTGTAGATGGCCGTGACGCCGCTGATCAGGCCCGCGTTCGCCAGCGTGCCGATCACGCCGCTGCCGCTGTTGCGGATGCCCGTCGCCGACCCGACGATGCTGCCCAGCAGCGTGCCGAAGCCGATGTTGCCCAGCGCACTGATCGTGCCGGTGTTGTTGACACCGATGGAGCCGGAGACCAGGCCCGCGTTCTGGACGATGGTCATGCTGCCGGCATTGTTCAGGCCCGCCGTCACGCCCGTCATGGTGCCGGCGTTGCCCAGGCCGAAGAGCGTGCCCTGGTTGTCGACCGCCGCCCCCGTCGTGCCCAGGATGGTGGCGTAGTTGGTCAGCGTGCCGAGGTAGCCCGCATTGGCGATGCCCACCGCACCCGCCATCAGGCCGGGGCTCACCGCCGTGCCCAGCGTCCCGTTCAGGATGCTGGTGATGCTGCCCAGGTTGCTCAGCGCGGCACTGGCGCCCAGCAGCGTGCCGCTGTTGAACAGCGTGCCCAGCGTGCCCGTGGCCGCCACATAGACCGCGTAGTCGGCGCTGATGCTGCCGGTGTTGGCGATGCTGGCCAGGCTGCCGCCGACATAGTCGTTCAGGCCCAGGACCACCAGGTTGGTGCCGCTGGTGGTGCCGCCCACCGCCAGGCCGGCCACGTTGCCGACCGCGACCGCAGCACCGCTGTAGCTGGAACCGGCGCCGCCCGCCACCAGGGTGGTGGAACTGGCCACACCCGCCAGGTAGTTGGCGGTGCTGGACAGGCTGGCCGTCACCGTGCCGCCGGTGATGCTGGCGGCACCGCTGACCACCAGCTGGCTGGCGCCAAGGCCCAAGGTGCCGGCCGACTGGCTGTAGCCGCCGGTGACCGAGACGATGCTGGTCAGCAGGACGTTGGCGCCGCCGTTGACCAGGGTGCCGGTGCCGACATTGATGGCGTCGTTCAGCACCAGGTTGCCGGACGCCAGCACCACGTTGGCGAGCGTGCTGGTGATGGTGCCCTGGCCCGACGGGCCCGTCAGCGTGCCCACCGTGGCGCCCGTGCCGCCCGCGATGGTCAAGCCGGTGGCGCTGAAGTTGACGATGTTGCCCTGGATCAGGCCGGTGTTCACCAGCGTTCCCAGGTTGCCGGTGCTGGCGATGTAGACCGCCGTGGCAGCACTCAGGGTGCCGGTGTTGGACAGCGTGCCGATGCTGCCGCCGACATAGTCGTTGCTGACCGACAGCAGGAAGGTGTTGCCGCTGATGCTGGCCGCGGCACTCAAGCCCGCCACGCCCGAGACCGTCGCCGTGGCGCCGGTGTAGCTGGACCCCGCCCCGCCCTGCACCAGGGTGTAGGCGCTGCCCACCAGGTAGTTGGCCGTGGCCGACAGGCTGGCCAGCACCGTGCCGCCAGTGATGCTGGCCGCCCCCGTCACCACCAGCCGGCTGGTGCCGGGGGTGACCGACAGCGTGCCCGAGACCTGGCTGTAGCTGCCCGTCACCGTCACGGTGCCGCCCAGCCCCAGGCTGGCGCCGCTGTTGACCACCGTGTGGCTGCCGACATTGAGCTGGTCCGCCAGGAGCTGGCTGCCACCCGCGAACACCACGTTGGAAGAGGTGTTGCTGATGGTGCCACCGGTCAGTGTGCCGCCGCTGCCGGCCAGCACCAGGTCGGCCGACGACAGGTTGGTGATGTTGCCGGCAATGGTGCCGCTGTTGGCGATGGTGCCCAGCGTGGCCGTGGCCGCGTTGTAGATGGCCGTGACGCCGCTGATCAGGCCCGCGTTCGCCAGCGTGCCGATCACGCCGCTGCCGCTGTTGCGGATGCCCGTCGCCGACCCGACGATGCTGCCCAGCAGCGTGCCGAAGCCGATGTTGCCCAGCGCACTGATCGTGCCGGTGTTGTTGACACCGATGGAACCGGAGACCAGGCCCGCGTTCTGGACGATGGTCATGCTGCCGGCGTTGGACAGGCCGCTGGTGACACCGGTCATGGTGCCGGCGTTGCCCAGGCCGAAGAGCGTGCCCTGGTTGTCGACCGCCGCCCCGGTCGTGCCCAGGATGGTGGCGTAGTTGGTCAGCGTGCCGAGGTAGCCGGCGTTGGCGATACCCACCGCACCCGCCATCAGGCCGGGGCTCACCGCCGTGCCCAAGGTGCCGTTCAGGATGCTGGTGATGCTGCCCAGATTGCTCAGCGCGGCACTGGCGCCCAGCAGCGTGCCGCTGTTGAACAGCGTGCCCAGCGTGCCCGTGGCCGCCACGTAGACGGCGTTGTTGGCACTGATGGTGCCGGTGTTGCTCAGCGTGCCCACGGTGCCGCCGACATAGTCGTTC